>DATCGG010000570.1:0-31848 GCA_036509075.1 Gemmatimonadaceae bacterium | reverse complement strand
GGTTCCGGCAACGCTGCCGGGACGAACCGCCCATGCGCGAGGACGATGCCAGCCCGCGGAGTCCTCGGCTTGGATGATGTTGCTCACCCTGACGATGCTCTCCGCCGTTAAATCCGTCGCCCGTCGCCCGTCCCCGGCGGTCGCCTGCCGCCTGCCGCCCTCGCGGCGCTCGGGGTCTACGGCGTGCTCGCGTACGCGGTCGCGCGACGCCAGCGGGAGATCGGCGTCCGCATGGCACTGGGCGCGCGACGCGCGCAAGTCGTTGGTCTCGTGGCAAAGGACGGAGCGCGCGCTGTGGTCCCCGGCGTACTGCTCGGGCTCGTGGGCGCCTGGTTCCTGACGAGAACCATGCAATCGATGCTCTATGGTGTCGGCCCATCCGATCCCGTCGCCTTGGCCGGGGCCATTGCGTCGCTCCTGATCGTCGCGGCGGTCGCGTGTCTCTTTCCCGCGAGAAGAGCGTCACACGTAGACCCGCTGACCGCGATTCGTACGGAGTGATCCGGCCAGGCCCCAAAAGATTGTACTGGAGTAACATGCAGGGCGGTATCACGCGTGAGTTTCGATGGTGGTCTGGCCCGATTCCGCTCTCCGGTGTGTCGAGCCGCCGTACCCGCGTGCGAGGTTCCGATATCTCTTCCACCTCGCGAGCGATGCCTACGAGACCGATGGCGTCCGAATCGGCGACCATGACGCGCGTGCGCGTCTTCGAGACCTTCGAGCTCCTGCGGGCCCGATACACTCGGCAGCGCTTCGCGCCGCATGCCCATCACGAGTTCGTGTTCGGCATTGTCGAAACGGGCGCCGCGCGCACGCTGTTCCGCGGTGCGGAGGATGTGCATGCGCCCGGCTCTGTGATCACGTTCGGCCCGGGTGAGGTGCACACCGGAGCGCCGGCATGCGAGGAAGGCTGGAGCTATCGCATGCTCTATCCGAGCGAGTCGCTCGTTCGCTTCATCGCTCACGAAGCAACGGGACGCGACCTCACGCCGACGTTCGACACCTCGTGCGTGCACGACCCCGCACTCGCAGAGCGCCTGCGCGCCACGCACCAGGTTCTCGAGAGCAACGCGGATCGTCTACAGAAGGAGTGTGCGCTGCTCGAAGTCATCGGCGAGATCGTGATCCGCCACGCGTCCACTCGACCGAACGAGTCGGCACCCATCTCGGGCTCGAGGTCCTCGGCCGCGCTGCAACGCGTTCGGGACCTGCTCGAGGCAGAGTACGCGCGAGCCGTCACCATTCGCGAGCTGGCTGACGTGGCCGGCCTCAGCACGTTTCACCTGATCCGTGTCTTTCGCGCCTCGTTCGGTCTCCCACCATACAAGTATCTCGAGCAAATCCGCATCCAGCAGGCGCGGCGTCTCATTCGCCTCGGCTTTCCGCTCACGCACGTCGTACACGCGACCGGCTTCTCCGACCAGAGTCACCTGACGCGATACTTCAAGCGCATCGTTGGCGTGACACCGGGCACGTATGCACGGGCCGGGCGCGACTTTCGCGCCGCGGAGCGGGTGGCCTGACATGCGCCGCATCATTGCATCCGTGGCTGTGGCGGTCGTCGCCTCGAGCAGTGGCGTGTGGCGGTCGCTGGGAGCGCAGGCCAGGCCCGGCACATCGTTAGGTGCCGAAGAGCGGGCGGTGCTCGCGACCGTGCAGCGGCTATTCGACGCGATGCGCACGAAGGACACGGCTGCGTTCCGCGACATCTTCGAGCCTAACGCCAAGCTCGTAGGCATGCGTGCGCGGCAGAACGGCGAGCAGGTTGTCCAGGTTCTGCCGTGGGACCGGTTTGCGTCCTTCATGGCGTCCGACACGCGCGGCCCGTGGATCGAGCGCGCGTGGTCGCCGGAAGTCCGCGTGCGGGGCACACTCGCCACAGTGTGGGCCGAGTACGACTTCCATTTCGGCGAGACGCCGAGTCACTGTGGCGTTGACGCCGTGCAGCTGCTCAAGACGCCGTCCGGATGGAAGATCGTCTCGATCGCGGATACCTACGAGCCGACCGGTTGCCCGAAGCGTGATCCGCCTCGCTAGCTTCCCTCGCCTTGGGTCGCATCGGGCCGCCATCTACGACGAAGGGTGTTCGGATGCTTCGGATGCCACGGATCAACCGGATCGCTCCCAGAATGGCCTAACGTGGTACCACAACGAGCGGCTTTTTGATGAACTACCTCGGGACGCATTGGCTTTCCCTTAGTGCATTTCATTCCTAACCCTGGCTCGTTGCGAGCGGAGCCTTCAGCATCGAGGAGCGATCCCGAGCATCCGAGTGATCCGCTGGATCCGAACACCCCTTCGTCTGTGGACCCTGCCTTCTCGGGTCGTCCTGTTGAATGCCAGCTAGGCGGTCGGGCGCAGCAACTGCGGGGCACGCAGCCGACTCACCCGCAGCTTCGCACCTGTGCGGAGGATCGCGATGTAATCGCCGCCGAACCACGGCTGCACCTCGCGGATACGGTCGACGTTCACGATCACCGAGCGGTGAATCCGCACGAACTGCTTCGGGTCGAGCCCCTCGGTAAGCCCGGCGAGCGACGCGCGCAGGCGATGGCGGGTCTCTCCGACGTGCAGCACCATGTAGTTGCCGTCCGCCTCGATCCAATCCACGTCCGCCGCCGCGACGAATCGCACTCGGCCATCCGACCGAACGGCGAATCGGCCGATGTACGACTGCCCGCCGGGCCGGTGCGGTTCGGCCGCTTCGTGCTCCAGGTCGATCGATGCGTCGAGCCCATCGATCGACGCACCACTCCCCGGTTTCGCGCCGACCGCGCCTAACGAATCCGGAGCTGGCACCCGCGCACCGGCCTGCCAGCTCTGGACGAACTCGGCGAGACGTCGGCCCAGCTCGCCGTTCCGCCGCTCCTGAATCGCCTCGCGCGCGCGGTCGACGGCGGCCACCAGCCGCTCGTCGGGGAACGGCTTGAGCACGTAGTCCAGGGCGTGAACCTCGAACGCGCGAATCGCGTGCGAGTCGAACGCCGTGACGAAGACCACCACCGGCATCGACGCCACATCGAGGCGCTCGAGCACGGCGAACCCATCGAGTCCGGGCATCTGTACGTCCAGCAGGACGACGTCGGGCCCGTGCCGTCGAATTGCCTCGACCGCCGAGGCGCCGTCGCCGCACTCGGCCACGATGGTCACGCCCGGTATGCCGTGCAGGGCGATGCGCATGCAATCGCGGGCCAGGGGTTCGTCGTCCACGATCAGCACACGGACGGTTCCCGTGCCGGCAGGGCTCATAACGTTAGGCACCGGCGACTGCAGCATCTGTGACATCGCGATCCAGAACGGAGGTGTGGAAAGGCAGGAGAAGTCGCGCGCGAACGCCCCCTCCCGGAGCATCCGCGATCTCGAGCGAGGCCGCTTCGGGACCGTATAGCTCAGTGAGCCGCCCACGCGTGTTCGACAGACCGATGCCCTCGCGCGGGGAACGGCCGTCCGGCACCAGGCCTTCCCCGCTGTCTCGGACGGCGAGCTCGAGGTGCAATCCCACACGACGGGCCGAAATTCGAAGCTGCGCCAGCCCCGGCCTGCGAGCGATGCCATGCCGCAGCGCGTTCTCTACAAGGGGCTGCAGGATGAGTGGTGGCACGAGTGCGCTGCGCACGTCAGGGTCGATGTCCCAGGTCACGCGCAGCCGATCGCCGAACCGCACGAGCTCGATGTCCACGAAGCGGCCGAGGTAATGGATCTCCTCCGACAGCGCGACTTCGGCGGGCATCTCACGGTCGAGCGTCGTCCGCAGCAGGTCACCGAGACGCGCGAGCATGTCCACCGCTGCATCGTTCTCGCGTTTGCGAACGAGCCCTGAGGCTGCGTTCAGCGCGTTGAAGAGGAAATGCGGGTTGAGCTCCATGCGGAGCGCGTGGATGCGTGCCTCGACGAGGCTGAGCTGAAGCCGCGCCGCGCGCCCTTCGGCCTGCGCCGCATCGAGTGCGAGGCGTCGGAATCGCTCGTGATACTCGAACGCGAAGTAAGCGCCGAGCGCGGCGGCGTAGATGACGACATCGGTCGCCAGATAGCGATTGGTGAACACGTAGATGGTCTTGCCGACAGTGGGGCCCCATGCCGACGGGCCGGCCACCCAGTAGTACGCCGAGCCGAACGCGGAGAGTTGCGCGAGCGACAGGACGACCGCAAGCGTGAGGTGAATCGCCGTGGCCTGCCGCCACCGCCCGCCGTCGAACGGAAAGCGTCGGCCGAGCGCAATGATACCCGGCATGCAAAGCATCCAGAGGATCCACCAGAGCGCCTCGTTGCGGAGCACGTAGATCATCGGCTCCTGACTGCCCTGGATCTCGAGCATGACGTAATCCTTCACGCACTCGAGGAGCCCGATGGCCGCGCACGCCCCCGCGGCGACGAGCGAGGACACTCGCCAGTCGAGTTGATCGCGGTTGAACGTCGAGGTCGATGACTCCGTCATGATCGCGCAGTTCCTAATACCGATGACCGAAAACGAATGACCCACGACCCACAACTGAAGACTCGCCATGACTTCTCGTGATGTCTTGGCGAGTCATGAGTTCTCGGTCGTGAGTCATTGGTTCTCGGTCATCAGTTTCGCAGGGTGATGTGGACCTTACGGCTAACATAAGGCCCACGCGTCCCCGCGTGGGGCGAACCGTGGTATTCCGCGTCCCAACGGTGACTTGCGCGGCGCTACTCCTCCCTCAGCGCGGCGATCGGGTCCACGCGCGCAGCGCGCCAGGCGGGTAGCGCCCCCGCGGCGACCGCCACCACCGTAAGAATGATCACCGATACGATCACGGTTGCCGGATCGGAAGCCGACAGCCCGTAGAGGAGCGACCGCACGAGCCTCATACTCGCAAGCGCGGCGAGCGCCCCCAACATCACCCCCACGATGACCATCCGGGCAACCTCACCGAGCACGAGCTGCACGACCCGGCTTCGCGCGGCACCTAACGCGATGCGGATGCCGATCTCGTTGCGGCGGCGTGCCACGCTGTACGACAGTGTGCCGTAGAGTCCCACCGTCGCGAGCAACAGGGCGACCACCCCGAAGAATCCCGACAACGTCGCCATCAGCCGGTCCCGGGTGAGCGACGCGTCGAGCTGCACCGACAGCGGCGTGAGATCGATCGTGATCGACCGATCGACCTCGGCGACCGCGCGCTTGACGCCAGGGACGATCGCGGACAACGGACCGTCCGTCCGCAGCTCGTACTGCCGATAGGGCGACCCCCGTTCACCCTGCGCCATGGCGAGGTAGACGGTCGGCTGCGGATCTTCGCGGAGCTCGCGGTACTTGGCGTCGCGGACGACGCCAACGATCTCCACCGGTGGCGCCAGTGTATCGTGCAGGCGCTGTCGGTAGTACTTCCCCACCGGGCTCGTGCCCGCGAAGAATCGCCGCGCGACCGTCTCGTTGATGATGGCGACCTTCGGCGTCGTTGGTCGATCGCGCTCGTCGAAGTCGCGGCCCGCAACGAGCGACGTGCCCATGGCGCCGAAGAATCCGTCGGTGACCCGGTTGAGCCAGACCATGTTGTCTTCGGCACTCTTGGCGACGTAGCCGTCGACATCGATGTGGCCGTTCCAGGCCATGCCGCTCACCGGTGTAATTTCCGCGGCGCTCGCGGCCCGAACACCCGGGACCGCGCGGAAACGTCGCAGGAGATCGTCGTGCACGGAGCCGAAGCGGTCGGAGAACGCGCCCGCATCCGACAGGTTGACGCCGACGAGCAGGACGCCGTCGCGGTGGAATCCAGGGTCGAGCGTCATCAGCTTGCGAAAGCTGCCTAACAACAAACCGGCGCCGATCACCAGAACGAGCGAGAGCGCAATCTGTCCGATTACGAGGGCCTTGCCGACACCGAATCGGGTGTGCCCTTCAGCGATTCCACGCCCATTGGACTTGAGCGCGCCCTGTGGGTCGACCCGGGCGGCACGCCACGCCGGCGCCATGCCGAAAAGAATCCCGGTTGCCACCGCGACGATCAGCGTAAACACCAGCACTCGACTGTCGACGCCCAGGTCGAGAATGACCGGATCGCTGGCGCGAGTGAGCAGCCCCACCAGGAGTGCCGTCCCCCACCGCGCCAATGCAACGCCGACGAGCGCGCCCAAACCGGCAAGGAGCACACTCTCCGTCAGTAGCTGCCGAACGATCCGCCCCCGTCCCGCACCGATCGCGAGTCGGACCGCGATCTCGCGTGCACGGACAGCGGCGCGAGCGAGCAGGAGGTTGGCCACGTTCGCGCACGCGATGACCAGGACGACGGCAACGACGACCATGAGGACCGTGAGGGCCCGTTGGTACTCTCGGCGAACGGCAGAGAGGCCGTTGGAAACGGACATCACGGCGAGCTTGGTCTGCCGATACGACGCCTGCTCGCTCGGACCCCAGTCTTCGGGGACGGTAGACTCGAACACGACGGGCGCGAGCGAGGCAAGTCGGTCCCCCGCCTGCGAGGGCGTCACGGTCGGCTTCGGACGTCCCATAACGTGCAGGTACCACGTGCTCCGCGCATCGAGGTGGGGGGCGAGACACAGCGGCACGTACACCTGCACCGACTCACCGACGTCGACGCCGAAAAAGGATGGGTCGGTGACGCCCAGGATGACGTGCGGCTTGCGGTCGAGTGAGATCGTCTTGCCGATCACGTCTCGCGACCCGCCGAACTCGGTCTGCCAGAATCCATAGCCCAGGACCACGGTGGGCTGACAACCCCGAATGTCGTCCGCTTTGCTCAGCAGGCGACCCACCGCGGGCCTGACGCCGAGCGTCGCGAAGTAGTCCCCGCTCACCAGACTGCCGCGTGCGTTTCGGACCTCGCCGCCTGAGCGCAGGTTGAAGAACGCGCCACCGTACGCGAACGCACCGGAGAACACATCCTGCCGGTCGCGAATCTGCTCCCAGATCGGGTTCGTGAACTCACTCCCGCCCTGATCGCCACCGAACGTGACCTGGAGGAGCTCGTCCGGACGCTCTACCGGAAGGGTTCGAAGCACCACGGCGTTCAGGAGGCTGAAGATGGCCGTGTTCGCGCCGATGCCGAGCCCTAAGGAGAGGACGGCCACCAGCGCGAACCCGGGGCTCGCGCGCAGGGCGCGCAGCGCGTATCGCACGTCCGCCGCGATCGACTCGAGCCAGGTGAGCAGATCGGCGTCACGCGTACGCTCCTTCTGAACGCCCGGGTTGCCGAACCGGCGCCGCGCCTCGCGCTGCGCGTCGGCCTCGCTCATCCCACCGGCGATGAGCTCGTCCGCGCGCTCGGCCATGTGGAACTCCAGCTCGCGCTGAATGTCGGCCGACACGCGGTTCGGCCGCAGGACGTTGACGAACCGACGATACCAACCCATGGCACTCCTTGATCGCCTCGTTAGGCTCCTGGGGACCAACCCTACTCTTCCCGCAGCGCCGCGATCGGGTCGACGCGCGCCGCGCGCCACGCGGGCAAAGCGCCAGCCGCGAGTCCAACCGCCGCCAGAATCGCCGCCGAGCCGATCACCGTCGCCGGATCCGAGGGCGACAGCCCAAACAGGAACGACGTCATGACTCGCGTGCTGAAGAACGCCGCCAGCGTTCCCAGCGCCACTCCGATAATGACCAGACGCACGACTTCACCAAGCACCAGCCGCATGACGCGTTCACGGCCGGCACCTAACGCGATTCGAACGCCGATCTCGTTTCGCCGTCGCGCCACACTGTACGACAGCGTTCCGTACAGCCCGATCGTGGCGAGCAGCAGCGCCAACGCGCCGAAAAATCCCGACAAGGTCGCCAGCAAGCGCTCCCGCGCGAGCGACGCGTCGACTTGTTGCGACAACGGGGTGAGCTCGAGCGCAATCGCCCGGTTGACTTCTGCGACCAGCGCCTTGACGCTGGGCCCGAGGCTCGATGGCGCGCCAGCCGTGCGAAGCACGTAGTTGGCATACGGGCTCCGCGCACTATCCTGGCTCAGTGGCAGGTACGCCGCCGGAAGTGCTTCCTCGCGAAGTTCTTCGTACTTCGCGTCCTTGACCACGCCGACGATCTGGATCGGTGCGCCGAGGTTGTCGTGCTCCACCAGGCGGTAGTACTTGCCGAGCGGACTCGTCCCGTGGAAGAACTTTTTCGCGAGCGCCTCGTTCACGATCACGACGGGCACGGCTCCCAGCCGGTCCCGGGCGTCGAAGTCGCGACCGGCGAGCAGTGGCGTCCCCATCGCGGCGAAGAACCCGTCCGTCACCTGGTTGAAATAGGCAAGCGCATCATCGGTGCTCTTCGGCGTGAATCCGTCGACTCGAATGAAGTCGTTCCAGGAGCTCCCGCTGATGGGCGTGATGACCGACGCAGCCGCGGCTTGTACTCCCGGGAGTGCCCGGAACCGTGCAAGGAGATCGCTGTGGACCGCACCGTATCGGTCCGACCCGTAACCGGCGTTCCGCAGGTTCACGGAAACGATCAGCACGCCGTCGCGCCTGAACCCCGGGTCCAGCGTCACGAGATTGCGAAACGTGCCTAACAGCAGGCCCGCGCCGATCACCAACACGAGCGAGAGCGCGATTTGGCCGACGACCAGTGCCTTGCCAATCGTGAACCGCGAGTGGCCCTCTGCCACACCACGACCGTTCGCCTTGAGCGCGGCCTGCGGATCGATCCGCGTGGCACGCCATGCCGGTGCCAGGCCGAACAGCAAACCGGTCAGAATCGCGACGCCTAACGTGAATGCCAGCACTCGGCCGTCGAGCCCGACGTCCAGGGACACCGGAAGCTGCCCACGCGACAACAGGCCGATGAGCAACGACGTCCCCCACCGCGCGAACACGATGCCGGCCATCGCCCCAAGCGCGGCAAGCAAAACGCTCTCCGTGAGGAGCTGGCGCACGAGCCGCCGGCGCGCCGCCCCGATTGCCAGCCTGATCGCCATCTCGCGCCCGCGCGCTGCCGCGCGAGACAACAGCAGATTCGCGACATTCGCGCAGGCCACGAAGAGCACGAGGCCGACGACCGCCATGAGCACCATCAGCGCGCGCTGATATTGCCGGCGAATCGGCGACAGCCCGTTCGCCGCCGCAACCACACTCAGCCCGTTCGTCAGATACTGCGCCCTCTCGGCGACGCCCCAGCGCTCCGGAACGGTGGCCTCGTACACCGCCGGCGCGATCGCCGCGACTCGCGTCGCGACCTGTTGCGGTGTCACGCCTGGCTTTCGACGGCCCACGACGCGAAGGTACCACATGGTCCTCGAGTCGAGCTCCGGTCGCAGGCATAACGGCACGTAGACCTGTGCCGATTCGCCGACGTTTACGCCAAAGAACGACGGATCGGCGACGCCGACAATCATATGCGGTCTGTGATCCAGCGAGATCGTCTTGCCGATCACGGCACGCGACCCGCCGTACTCGCTTTGCCAGAACCCGTAGCCCAACACGGCAACCGGCTGACATCCGCGCACGTCGTCGGCGCGCACGAGCAGTCGCCCGAGCGCCGGCCTGACGCCTAACGTCGAAAAGTAGTCGCCGCTGACCCAGGTACCGTTCGCGCGTCGGATCTCGCCGCCGGCCGTCAGGTTGAACTCCGTCCCGGAATAGCCGAACACGCCGGAGAATGCGTCCTGTCGGTCACGAATCGCTTCCCAGAGCGGATTGGTGAAGACCGTTCCGCGTTCCTTGCCTCCCATGGTCACCTGCATGAGCTCTTCCGGGCGCTCGACAGGCAGCGTTCGCAGAACGACGGCGTTGATGAGGCTGAAGATCGCCGTGTTGGCCCCGATCCCGAGACCTAACGACAGGATGGCCACGATGGCGAACCCCGGACTTGCCCGGAGGGCGCGCAGCGCATACCGGACGTCCGCGCTCAGCGACTCGAGCCACGTGAGGATGTCGGTGTCGCGCGTGCGTTCGCGCTGGACGCTCGGGTTGCCGAAGCGACGGCGAGCTTCTCGCCGCGCATCGGCCTCGGTCATGCCACGGGCAATGAGCTCATCGGCGCGCTCGGCCATGTGAAACTCCATCTCGCGCCGGATGTCGCCCGACAGGCGATCCGGGCGCAGCATGTTGATCAACTGCCGGTACCATCCCATAGCGGCTATCCCGGTGAGGACTCGTTACGCGTAGCGGAGGACGCGTGTTACGCCTTCGGTGAGGCGCGCCCAGCTCTCCTGCTCCGTCGCCAGCTGCTTCTTGCCGGCGGGCGTGAGTGTGTAGAACCTCGCCTGGCGATTCTTCTCGGTCACGCCCCAATCGGCGCGAAGCCATCCGTCCTGTTCCATCCGGTGGAGCGCGGGGTACAGCGACCCTTCCTCGACGCGGAGCAAGTCGGCGGATGCGCGCTGGATGTGCGCCGTGATGGCGTAGCCGTGCATGCGACCCTGGGCCGTCAGGGTCTTGAGGATGAGCAGGACGAGCGTGCCCTGCAGAATGTCGTTGCGTTGTCTGGACATGGCGGCTAACAGAACTAGCTATCCATAACTATCTAGGGGTAGCGTACGAACAGCGCCCTGGAATGTCAACGTTCCGATGTCAGTCAGACACGCTAACGCCTCAGACGGTTGGCTACGACTCAGTTCAACTACAAGTACCAAGTTGTGAGTTGAGTCAGTCATGAGTCATCAGGCATCAGAGCCCGTTTCCTCCAGTGGTTCGGTGCGAGCGCTCCTGCCGCGTTTCCAACTCGAGGAAACGGAACCTGATGCCTGATGACCAACCACCGACAGACCGACCCACTTGGAACTGGCCGCGCCAAGCCGAAAGCCGTGCCTACGAAATCGTCGCGGCAACCCTGCGTCGAGGCTGGTGTACTAACTGAGTCGAAGGAGGTGTGTCGATGATGCCCGGCTTATCGAGTATCCGCGCCTGGGTTGGCGCGTTCTCTCTTACTGTTTCGGTTGTTCTACCGGCCTCGGCGGCGTTGGCCGCGCCGGCCGCGAATGACTCTACCACCGCCGGCAGCCGCACGGCCGAACTGACGGAACGCGATGTTGCCGCGTCGAACGAGAAGATTGGGATGGCGTACTCGGATCTCGCAGCCATGTGGGCCAACGGGCTCGCGCGGATGCACGAGCGCTTCGCGGTCCCGCGGCTGCTTCGCTATCGTGGCGCGGCGCGCAGCGCATGCGGCATCATGCAGCCCAACAACGCCGCCTACTGCCCGAACGAGAACGCGATCTACTACGATGAGGTTTTCGTCGCGGCGCAGGCGAAAGCCGCCGCGCTGGAGCTGGGCACCGACGGCGACATGGCAGGCATCGGGGTCATTGCCCACGAGATGGGCCACGCCGTGGCGATCCAACTCGGCCTCGATGCAACCCGTCCCTATGACAACGAGGCTGCGGCCGACTGTCTCGCCGGCGCCTTCGCTCGCCACGCCGACCGTAACGGCTCGCTCGAGAAGGGCGATGTGAACGAGGCGTTCTTCGGCATGGCCGCGGCCGCGGACCCCACGCCGGAGCTGACCGGCGATCGTCGCATCGACCGCGTGATTCTGCGGCGGGCGGCCGTCATGGCCCACGGCACAAAGGACCAGCGGATGCAGAATTTCCGGAAGGGGTTGGAGGGAGGAGCCGGGGCGTGTTTTGAGGAGTTGGGTGGAGTGAACTGAGGGGACAGGCGGCAGGCGGCAGGCGACTGGCGAAGAGCAGAAGCCGGAGAACCCTCCAGAACCCTCTAACGCGGTGGAGGCGTCCCGAGGTCTTGCTGCCGCCTGCCGCCTGCCGCCTGCCGCCTGCCGCCTGCCGCCTGCCGCCTAACTCTTCAGACTCTCCACCACCTCTACACTCGCAGCCCGTCTCGCCGGCCCAAACGCCGCCGCCAGCGCCGCCGCCAACACGATTACCATCCCCGACCCGAACGCCACCGCATCGAACGCCGGGATCATCGTCAGGTGCGACGAGATGAAGCGCGACGCGCCTAACGCCAACAGCGCTCCCACCACGACGCCGATCGCCGCCAGCCGGATCGATTGGCGCACCACCAACTCGATGATCGCGCGACTGGTCGCGCCGAGGGCGCAGCGGATGCCGATCTCCTTCTCGCGCAGCGCAACCACGAACGACAGGACCCCGTAGATCCCGGTGATCGTGAGTAGCAACGCGATCGCGCCCAGGGCCGACGCAACCCAGTGCGCCGCGCGGAACGGGTAGAGCTGCACGGCCACGGACTCGTCCAGGGTGCGGATCTCGATCGAGCCGCTGGGGTCGATCGACGAGAGACGTCGCTGGATCGATACGAGGCTCGATGGTCCTTCCGAGCGCGTGGCAACGACAAGTGTCGGCAGGTTGCTCTCCACGCTGCCGGGCTCGTACACCGTGGGATGATCCATGCGCTCGCCGTAGAATCCGGCGACGACGTTCCCCACTACTCCAATGACCCGGGCTCGCTGACCCGTCTGTCCGACGTAGGCCGAAGAGAGCGTGATCGTCGCTCCAATCGGATCGCGACCTGGCCACAGCCGCTCCGCCGTGGCCTCGCTCACGACGGCCAGACGCTCCTCGCTGCGAGCTTCCTCCGCCGAAAATGTGCGGCCGCGGCGGACCGGGATGCCTAACGCCGCGAAGTACCCGGGCGAGACTCGTACACTACCCGCTGTTGCCGACCCGGCGTTTGGAGCGCCCGTGACGACTCGCTGCGGGAACCGGCCATCGAATGCCCCGTGCGAGCTCGTTTCGACGGCCCGGACTACCGGATCGCTCTGCAGCCGCTCGAGCACCCGCGACCGCAGCGCTTGTGGCGCGTGCACCTGAACCACGCCGGCGGTCCGGAATCCCACGTCGAGCGACTGCAGACGCTGGGCGCCGCGCAGCAGCACCGTCCCGGTGATGAGCAACAACGCACAGAACGTCACCTGTCCGAGCACGAGGGCGTTCCGAAGCCGCGTCGGCCTGATCGCGGTGGAGAACTCGCCGCGCGTCGCACCGACGACATTGGTTCGCGTCGTCTGCAGCGCCGGTGCGAGCCCGAACACCACCGCCGCGACCACGGCGCAAGCGACCACAAACGCGAACAGCCGAATGTCCGGACCAAGCGGTAGGACACGCAGGTACGATGAGAACGTGGCCGGGACGGTGGCGAACATGAGCGTCACGGCGACGTCGAGCGCGAGGCGTGAGAGGGCGTATCCGACGAACGCCGCGGGGACGGCGAGCAGCAGCGCCTCCGTCATGAGCTGTCTCACGAGTCGTCCGCGCGCCGCACCGAGCGCAAGGCGAATGCCGAGCTCTCGCTGCCGAGCCATGCCACGCGCGAGCATCATGTTCGCGACGTTGGCACAGGCGATCACCAGTACGAGCGCAAAGGCGACGAACAGCGGCGACACCTCGAGCATCGTGGCCGGCGACATGTAGAGCGCCGTGGCGCGTGGCTCCAGCGTGACCGTTGGCGCGCGCTCGGGCTCCGGCCGATCCGCTGTCGCAGCCGACGCCCACGCGCTCAATGCCCGAGCAGCGCCCGCGGGTGTCATCCCCGGCACGAGGCGTCCCACCACTTTCAGCATCGGGTCATCGGCACCGGACCCCGCGGCGCGGTCGTCGAGCGCGGCCGCCATGGTGATCGGCACCCAGAAATCCGGCGGGGTGTCACCCAACCCATCGAATCCCTCGCGCGCCACACCGACGATCTGGTACGATCGGTCGCGGATCGTGAGCGCCGTTCCGACAATGCTCGAATCGCCACCGAACCTGGCGAGCCACGCGCGATGGCTCAACACGAGAATCGCGCCGCCACCAGGGGTCGCCGCGTCGTCGGGCTGAATCAGCCTGCCTAACGCTGGCCCGACGCCCAGCATTCGGAAGAAGCCACCGGTGACCGCCTGGAGCATTACTGGCTCCCCGTCCCGCCGGGCAATGATCCAGACCGAGGCGAAGCTCTCCGAGAAGGCCGGATTCGCACGCGCGAGCGCGCGATACTCGTTCCAGCGCATGTAGCGCTCGCGGCCCCACTGATCGTGCAGCCGCATCTCGAACAGCGATCGTGGATCGCGCACGTCGAACAGCCGGAGCACGTACGCGTCAAAGATCGTGAACGCTGACGTCACGAGCCCGAGTCCGAGCCCGATGGTGAGGACGACCGTGAGCGCGAATCGAGGCGCACGGCGGAAGCTGCGAACGGCGAATCGCGTGTCCTGCATCAACTGCTCGATCGCATCCATCCGCGAGGCAGACCGCGCCTCTTCCGTGAGGGCGGTGACGTTGCCGAAGTCGCGCCGGGCCGCTCGCCGAGCCTCGGTTTCGCTCTCGCCTCCGGCGATTCGGCGCTCGACGTCGCGCTCCAGGTGATACCGAATCTCCTCGTCGAGCTCGTCGTCAGTGGCGCGACGCCTAACGAGCGAGCGCAGCGGGACGGTCAGCATGCGCCAGATTCGCATGCTACCCGGCGTCGAGTATGAGGCCCAGCGCCGTGGCGAACCGCTCCCACGCGTCGCGTTCGGCCGCGAGCTGCTTGCGCCCCGCAGCCGTCAGCTCGTAGTAGCGCGCACGACGATTGTTGTCCGACGTGCCCCACTCCGCCTTCACGAACCCGCGCGCCTCGAGCCGCCGCAGCGCCGGATACACCGACCCGTAGTTGATCTCGAGGGCGCCCTTCGAGACGACCTGGATGGATTGCGTGATGTCCCACCCGTTCGCCGGGCCACTCCTGAGGAGCCGCAGCACGATGAGATCGAGTGTTCCCTGAAGCAGGTCAGTCTTCGCGTCGCTCATGCATGCTCCTATTGCAGGGTAATAGGTAACCGCTGACCTATTGATGGTCAATAGGAGCCAAACGAGGAAGAACTGCGAACGCTGGGAAACGCGGACGGCGCTCCGCATCGGACGCTGAATACGCTGGAAGACGAATTCAAGAAAGTGCAGCGGCTTCCGCGGCGGCGCGAAGCGCCTCAGCGTTCTCAGCGTCCGTGGTTCCGATTTGTTCGCCGATAGATGAAACCGTCTTAGTCGCGATACGGAGAATCGTCGTCGCCGTCGTCGTCCGACGCGGAGCTCGCGAGCGTCGCGAGCGTGGCGGGCGGCACCAGCGACCGCGCGAGGTCGATCAGCATCGGGCTCAGGTGGCCACCGTACCGAAGCAGCGACACCGCCCGGCTCCGTCGTGCCAGCAGGAAGGCGATCGGCGCCATATCCCGCTTCGCCGCGTTGCACTCCGGACACGCCAGCACGAGGTTGTCGCGACGGTCGTACGCCGACTGGCCTCGACGTGGCGCGACATGATCGAGTGTCATCTCCGAGGGCTTGAACTTTCGCTCGCAGTACGCGCAGACCGGCCCATGCTCGGCCAGCAGCCACCGGCGAGTCTCAGCATAGGCCGAACGGTGCGTGGGGTGGGACGTGAGCCGGGCGGTTGCCGCGTGAGACCAGTCGGGGCTCGCCTTCCCCGAACGGCGACCCCGTCTCGGGCGAGCCGACTTCGCCTTCGCCGCTGGCGACGGCCGCTTCCGCGCTGGTTGCTTCGTGGCGCCGCGCGGTGCTGATTCCGACACGGCTTGCTTGCGGCCCGCGGATCCGTGGCGGCGTGAAGCTCCCGCGCCGCGGTCGGGGCGCGGCGCGGGATTCTCGTCTCGGTACGGGGAGTTGTCTGACGAACGCGGCAATCTCAGAGGTTTCCGTGGTGATTCGGGGGCGCCCAGACTCAGGCGGCTCCAACTCATCAAAAATACAGCCTAACCGCAAGTCCCATGGCATTTCACGTCGTCCGACTGGGCACGCCTCGCCTGAGCGGGGAAGGCCTGCGCATCGGGACGGTTCGCCGCCCGCCCCGCGGAGTCCGAAAGGAGGATTTCGCGACCCTGGACTACTTCGACGTCTGGCTTCCCGAGCTCGCGCCGCCAGCCGATATGGTGTCGTGGGCGCTCTCGGACCCGTGGACCGACAAGCGTTGGGCGACCTTCGCCAGGGCGTACCGCAAGCATATGTCCACGCCAGAAGCGCGACACCTCACGCAGCTGCTGGCAAAAATGTCCCACCAGACCAACCTGTCCGTCGGATGCTACTGCGAGGACGAAACCCGCTGCCACCGATCACTGCTGCGCGAGCTGTTGGTCGAGGCTGGAGCGGACGTGGGTGAGTGACCTAACGCTTACAAAGCTCGCGCTTGCGCGACTACGACGGAATCTGTATCCTGTCGACACACCTGCCTCACGGAGCAGATCGATGCGCAAGCCCACCTTCGAAGCCGACGTCGTCGCCGTGCTCTGCACGTCGATCGTCACGGGCGTTTCGTTTGGATGAGGTAGCATCGATCGCACGCTGAGCCGGGCCCCGGAGAGGGCGGCACCGCGATCGGTGCCGCCCTCTCTGTTTCTCTCGGTGCCCCGTCCGGTCGGGTCGCGCCGATCGCCAGGATCGTTATGTCAGAATCGACTGAGATCGCCCTCCCGGCGCCTGCCGCCGCACCGGGCGAAAGTATCTGGGGAGCCGTGCGCGAAGCGCTTCGCGGCTCCCGGCGCAACTATACCGAAGGGCCGATAGGCCGCGCGATCCTCATCCTCGCCATCCCCATGGTGTTGGAGATGATGATGGAGAGTGTGTTCGTGGTCTGCGACGTGTTCTTCGTGTCGAAGCTCGGCCCGGATGCCGTCGCGACCGTGGGACTCACGGAGTCGCTGCTCGCAATCGTGTACACGATCGGGATGGGACTCTCGATCGGCGTGACGGCGACTGTCGCTCGTCGAACTGGCGAGCACGACAACGAGGGTGCGTCGCGCTCGGCCGTTCAGGGGATTACGCTCGGGCTATTCGTGTCACTCGGGCTCGGAGTGCTCGGAGCGATCTTCGCACCGACGCTGTTGAGACTCATGGGCGCGTCGCCCGACGTACTCGCAACGGGAAGCCATTTCACGCGCGTCATGCTCGGCGGGAGCGCGTCGATCCTGCTGCTGTTCCTGATCAACGGGATCTTTCGCGGTGCTGGAGACGCGCAGTTGTCCATGCGTACGCTCTGGCTCGCGAACGGGATCAACATCCTGCTCGGACCTTGCCTGATCTTCGGACTCG
Source organism: Gemmatimonadaceae bacterium (assembly GCA_036509075.1). Classification (GTDB taxonomy): domain Bacteria; phylum Gemmatimonadota; class Gemmatimonadetes; order Gemmatimonadales; family Gemmatimonadaceae; genus JAJKIV01. Next base: position 14,908 of record DATCGG010000570.1, on the reverse strand, counting down.
GTCCGTTCCCACGGCTTGGCGTGACCGGTGCCGCGGTCGCGACGACCATCGGGAGAAGCACGGGTGTGCTGTTCGGCCTGGCGCAGTTCTTCAGGCAGAGTGGCCGGGTGCACATCCATCGCCGGCATCTGACGGTGGATCCCGGACTCATGGTGAAGCTGCTGCGACTCTCGGGCAGTGGCATGTTCCAGGTGCTGATCGGCACGGCGAGCTGGATCGGTCTCGTGCGGATCCTCGCCGGATTCGGAAGCACGGCACTGGCGGGGTACACGATCGCGATCCGGATCGTGCTGTTCGCGCTGCTGCCGTCGTGGGGGATGGGGAACGCGGCGGCGACGATGGTCGGTCAGGCGTTAGGTGCTGGCAAGCCGGACCGGGCGGAACAGGCGGTGTGGAGGGCAGCCTTCTACAACCTGTGCTTCCTCGGAGTGGTGGGCGTGATCTTCGTCTTCGGGGCGCGCGGCATCGTGCAGCTGTTCACGTCCGACCCGGCCGTGGCGGAGTACGCCCGAACGGCGCTGCGCGTAATCGCGATCGGGTTCGTGCTGTACGCCTACGGCATGGTGCTCTCGCAGTCGTTCAACGGTGCGGGCGACACGTGGACGCCGACGTGGCTCGGATTCTTCTCGTTCTGGCTGTTCGAGATACCGCTGGCGTACCTGCTCGCGGTCCATCTCGGGTTCGGCCCGTTCGGGGTGTTCACGGCGATCCCGATCGCGTTCTCCGTGTACGCGATCGCGGCGCTCGTGATGTTCCGCCGCGGCGGGTGGAAGGCCAAAGTGGTGTAACCCACCATGCGGCTGACGACCTACGCAACGGCCGCCGAATTTCTCGCGGCGGCCGGCCCCACGCTCGCCGAGCACGAGGCGGAACATCATCTCGTGCTCGGCGTCGCCGAAGCGGCGGCGACGGGCCGCGCACCTAACGACGACCTATTTCTGGCGTCGGTCCACGACGCACGCGGCCTGGCGCTCGCGGCCCTAATGACATACGGGTATCCGCTGCTGCTGGCGAGCGACCGCGCGGACGTAACGTCTGCCTCGGCGCCCCTGTGGGACGCGCTCGCCGCCGAGCAGCGTCTGCCGCGGTATGTGATCGGCACAGTCGGCCAGGTCGAAGGCGCCGTGGAGCAATTCACGCGCGCGTCACGCGATGTCGCGAAGGTCGCCATGCGGCAGCGCTCGTACAAGCTCACGTCACTCGATGCCCTGCCTTCATCGTCAGGAAGCTTGCGCGTGGCGACATCGGATGACCTCGATCTCGTGGCCGAGTGGATCTCGCAGTTCGAGGCCGAGGCGCTCGCGAACATCGGGACTCGATCGACAAAAGCGTCGGCGGCGCGGCGCATTGCGGCGGGCGAGATCTATCTGTGGTCTGACCCCGACCCGCGAACCATGGCGGCTTCGGCGCGGCCGACGAAGCGCGCGATTGCGGTCAATGGCGTGTACACACCGCGCGAGTGGCGTCACCGTGGTTATGCAACCGCGTGCGTGGCCGCGCTCAGCGAGTTGCTGCTGAGACGCGGGTTCGAGCTCTGCGTGCTCTACACCGACCTGTCGAACCCGACATCGAACTCGATCTACACGCGAATCGGATATCGACCGCTGCGCGACTTTCTCATGTTCGAGCTATCGGCTGAAGCACCACGCCGGTGATGCCTTGTTGCCATCGCGTCGAGGGCGTAGGATGGCTGCACAACCTCGGCCGGAGATTGCATGTCGATTCGCCAGCTGGCGCTCGCGAGCGCCGCCTGCCTCGTTGCCGCAGCGCTAGCGGCTACCGCCGTCGCCACACGTACTGACGCCCGCACGTCGAAGGCCGCCGTTCGCGTTCTGGTGTACCACGACATGGAAGGCCTCGCCGGCCAGGACGACTGGAAGACCTACCTCTTCAGCCATCCCGAGAAGTATCCCGAAGGCCAGAAGATGCTCGCGGCGGATCTCAACGCGGTGATCGACGGGCTCTTTGCCGGCGGCGCGACGCAGGTCGATATCGTGGACGCGCACGGCAGCGGGAATCCGGAGCCCGATGTACGGCGGGACCTCCTCGACCAACGCGCGAAGCAGGTGTTCCGGGACAAGGCATTCGATCCATACGTCGACCTCACGGCGCCTAACACGTATGACGCGGTGGTGGCGGTCGCGATGCATGCGAAGACCGGGAGCCGCGGCTTCGCGTCGCACACGATCACGCTCGGGATGGACATGCTGCTCAACGGCAAGTCGATCACCGAGAGCGAGATCGTGGCGTACTCGTGGGGGCGCGTGGGCGTTCCGCTCATCTTTGTCTCGGGCGATGACCGCCTCCAGAACGATCTGAAGGTCATGCCGTGGCTCGAGTTCGTCGTCACGAAGAAGGCCACCAGCTCCTCGACGGTCGAACTACGGAACGTGGACTCGGTACACGCCGAGATGAAGGAAAAGGCGGCGCGCGCGGTGCGGAATCTGGCGAAGGCCAAGGTCATGAAGGTCGCCGAGCCGCTCGAGGCCGGGCTGCATGTGGTGCCGCCGGCGTCACTCGCGTCGCTCGCGGGCGTTCCGGGGCTTACGTACGCGAATGAGACGGTCACGTTCAAGGCACCGAACTATCGTGCTGCGTACGACGGCGTACTGGGACTCGTTAGGGCGGCAACCGCCGGATACTCGGGCGTCCTGGTGGAGAACGTGCGCAGGCTGCCCGATGGGAAAGAGATCATGGCCAATTACTCGGACTCGCTGTTCATGCGATGGATGGACTACGAGTCGGGCCGCTGGAAGCCACCGGTTCCGCCGCCAGCCACCAACAAGACGTTTCACGGCGATCGCTAGCGCTACCGGAGCACCAGCGTGTACGGCATCGCACCGGTCACCCATGGTGTGACGGATCAGACGGCGGAGCTCCGTGGCATCCGCCTCACGGAGACGTCACACAGCCCGAATGCGCGAATCGCGAGGCACCGGCACGCATATCCTGCCGTCACGCTGGTCCTCAGCGGCGGCTTTCTCGAGGACTTTGGCGCGGGCCACACGCACGAATGCGGTGCGATGTCCGTGCTCGTGAAGCCCGCCGACGCCCCGCATTCCAACCGCTACTCGACACTCGGAGCGCGGTCGTTCATCGTCGAGTGCACCAGCGAATCTCCCGCATTCGACGCACTGGAACAGGCCGCGCCACAACCCGGCCTCGCACGAATTGTCGTTCCACTGCTCGCGCTCTACTCGGCGTTCCTCGCGGCCGCGCCCGAGCGGCAGGTGTTGGCGGAAGAGGCGGCGTTCGAGATCGCGCGGCGGTTACGGTCGCACCACCAATGGAAGACCCTCGAGCGACCAGTGTGGCTGAGTCGCATCGCTGACGCAGCTATCGAGGGCTGCACGCACCCGCTCAGCCTAACGACGCTCGCCGCCGACGTTGGCGTACATCCGGTGTACCTCGCCCGCGTGTTTCGCCGCCATTACGCACAGTCGATCGGCTCGTTCATGCTGCAGAGCCGCCTTCGGTTGGCCATGCGGCACCTGGCCACGACTGCCGAGCCGATCGCGCGCATCGCGCTGGAGTGTGGCTTCGCCGACCAGGCACACCTGACGCGATTGCTCCACCGCGAAACGGGTGCGACCCCTGCCCGGTTTCGCCGCGTCGCTCGCGCCACGGGTCGCGCCACGGCCTGAGCAACGTCCGCATCAGGGTTCAGATCGTTCAAGAATCGCGTTGGCAATGGCCCGAACTTCGGGCATGACCTGCGTCATTCGATCGATTGCGGGGATCGTTGTATTCGCCGCGATCGCCGCCGCGCCGGCGGCAGCCCAGTCCCCCGCACCGCTCGCCGCGGACTCCGTGAGGCGCGCCCTCACCGACTACGCCGACCGGGCCGAGGCGCTGGGGGTGTCCGGTGTGTTGCTGATCGCGGCCGGAGACGACGTCCTGTTGCACCGTGCGCTGGGATGGCGAGACCCGGCGCGGCGCGTGCCTAACGATACAACGACGCTGTTCTACATCGCGTCGATGGAGAAACAGTTCATCGCGACGGCCATCCTGGCGCTCGAGGACGAGGGTCGGCTGCGGACGACTGACTCCCTGCCGTCGTTCTTCGAGAACGTTCCGTCGGACAAGCGCGCGATCACATTGGACCAGCTGCTCTCGCACACCTCCGGCCTCGGGCTCTACGGCTGGGACCCGGTGCGGCGCGACTGGCTCGTCGAGGACCGCGACCAGGTGGTGCACGGGATCCTGCAGAGCCGTCCCGCGCACCCGCCCGGATCGCAGTTCGACTATCAGAACGTGAACTACCTCCTGCTGGCGGCAGTCGTCGAGCGTGTGAGTGGGCTCACGTGGGGAGCTTTCGTTCAGCAGCGATTTCTTCAGCCGTGCGCGATGCGGGACACTCATGTCGGGTGGGACCCGCGAGTGGTCCGCGAGAGAATGGCGTGGAGTACCGGCGACGAGAGCGAAGTGTTCACGATGGCCGACCGTCCCGCGAGCTGGCTCCGGCTCGGACGCGGTGTCGTCATGACCGCGTCGGACCTCTATCGTTGGATTCGCGCGATCGACAAGGGCGTCGTGCTCTCGGCCGGGTCGCGCCGGAAGCTGTTCACGATTCACGCCTCCCTCGGCACCGGCTACGGGTACGCTCTCGGCTGGTTCGTGCGCGCCGATTCGACTGGTGCGCCTCGCGTCGCTTTCCACGGCGGCGACTACGGCGCGTACCACAGCGAGATGCGCCTGTATCCGCCGTCGGGACGAGTCATGATCGCCCTCACGAACGTCGGGTATCGCGGACGGTCCATCACGGAAACGCTGTTGAACGGAGCGGTCATGGTGTCCCGCGGATCGCCGAGTCCTCTCCCGTTGCTCTTGTCTCGTGACGCGGTCGCCGAGGACTCGCTCGCCGGGGAGTACGAATCCGCCGCCGGTGGAACGATGCTCGTAAGCACGCTCGGCAGCTCGCTCGTGGTGACTCCGGTGACTCAGCGCGCCGTCGACTGGCTGACACACGGTGACACCGCCGGCTGGAGCGCTCGCGACATTGCTGGACGTAACGCGCTGCGACTGGTCGATGGCCTCAAGGCCGGCCGCGTCGACTTGGGCCTCGGCGGCCCGCTGCGAGCCGACCTCCGTCGTGAGCTCGACGCGGAATGGTCAGGCCTCACGCGAGTGGGCGGCCGTCTCAAGAGCGTCCAGCTGCTTGGCACCGCACCGGGCACCGACCCGGGGGAGCAATTGTCGCTGCTGCGTCTCAAGTTCGAGCGTGACAGCCTGCTGTATGGCGTCGGCTGGAAGGACGGTAGACTCGCGTACACGCGGCCCGGAGTGCGCAACGTGATCGGAACGACGGTCTTCGCGGCAGCCAAACGTGGCGACTGGGTCACGTACGACTGGACCGCCGACACGCTTGCTTCCGTCACGCTCAGTCGTGGTCACGCCGTCGCGAAGGCGCCGTCACTCGTTGTGCACTCGACGGATGGCGACGTCCTGTTCACGCGGCGGCCCTAGCTGGCGGCAACGCCGGATCGACCATAGGCCTAACGAGCGCTGACCGCGCGCCACCACGGATCGACGGGGGGCGGCGACGAGGGTTCGATCGACTGACCGAGCTTCGGCATGACGAGCGAGACGCCCGCGGCCGGAGCCGCGGCCACGACGCGCTCGGCCGGCTCATCCCAGGCGTGGAACGCCAGGTTGAACGTCCCCCAATGGATGGGGAACAACAGCTTTCCCTGCACGAGCGTGCACGCCCGCACCGCCTGTTCGGGGGTGAGATGAATGTCAGGCCAGAGGTCGTCGTACGCGCCAATCTTGATAAACGCGACGTCGTACGGTCCGTAGCGCCGCCCGTTGTCGGCGAGGCCATCGAACGGGCCGGTGTCGCCGCTGTGAAAGACGCGATGCGTGGGCCCAATGATCGACCACGATGCCCACAGCGTCCGGTTTCCACTCGTTAGGCCTCGGCCGGAGAAGTGGCGCGCGGAGCCGGCAGCAATGGTGAGTGCACCCACCGGCGCGGTCTCCCACCAGTCGAGCTCGATGATGCGTGACGCCGGCACGCCCCACCGCTCGAGATGGGCACCGACGCCAAGCGGCATGATGAACGGCACTTTCTCCTGCGTCACGCTTCGCACGAGCGTGCCGATCGAGTACATGTCGAGGTGATCGTAGTGGTCGTGGGTGAGGACGATCGCGTCGAGTCGCGGCATCACGTGGAGCGGCATCGGCGCCGGATGGAACCGCTTGGGGCCGAACGCCTGCGACGGGGAAATGCGTTCGCCCCAGACCGGATCAACGAGAACACGGTGCCCGTCGATCTCGATCAACGTGGTGGCGTGGCCGAACCACGTGACACGGAGCCCGCTCGCTGGCGCCGTGGAGAAATCGGCGGGCGTGCGCGAAACGACCGGGAGAGGGCCCGGTGGAACGCGTTGCGCCTTGCTCGTGAGTTGACGCTTGAGCGACCCCCAGAGAGCTCCCGGCGCGCCCTGGATCGTCGGGACCGGATTCTGGAACTTGCCGTTGCTGTATTGCGGCGAGCGCTGCATGCGAGCGAGGCGGTCGCCGGTCGCGCTGGCGCCGAAGGCGGCGAAAAAACCCATAGGGAATCGGGAATCGGAAATCGGAAATCGACGAGCGGTCGCGGGAATACTGGACGACTCGCGAGGCGCCGGATAGAGATTGGGACACGGTCCGGTTCCCGATTCCCGTGATGCCCATAAACGCTAACGGGTGGCGGCCCACTCTGGGTCCGCCACCCGTAAGCGTTTTTTTTGTCGAGAACTCGTGTTTAGGAGCGGCCCTTCTTGCCCTTGTTCGAGGACGAGGTCGTCACGACCACGTCGTCGATCGTAACGGGATCGCTCTCCGCCGAATAGACAGTGCGGCGCCATCCGTCGTCCTGCGTGATCCAGCGCGCGACCGAAAGCCGCATCAGGTACGGGCCGCCTTTTGGCACGACGAGATCCGCCGAGCGCTGGCCGGTCGATCCCGCCGGCTGATCGTAGGTCGAGGCCCAGGTGCACACCGTCGTGACGGGCGAATTGTCCAACAGCGTGAACCGCGCACAGGTCGCGTACTCATCGAGGTACGCCGAGTTGTCCATCCACGATATGCGGAGGGCAGTCTGGCTGCTCGTGAGGCTCGTGGTGCTGAAGCCGCTCGCGGCGGTCGCGGTGACATTCGACGGCGACTCAGGTACCGTGAAATCCGTCGTGAACGACGGGCGGGGGACCTTGGGCGCGACGGCGTCAGTGGCCGCGTCGCGGCACGCGACACCAGCCAGGGCGAGAACGAAGAGCGTCGGGCGAAGTTGGAGCTGGTACATGGTGCGGTTCCTCGTGCGTTAGGCGTACGGCGGCGTAGTCGGCCGCGCGCCGATACGGATGGTGCTACGGGATCACTGCTGGTGTTTTCTGGCGAACCGGTGTGCCGCCCCCCATCGAGCGGTACTCGTTAGGTCCGGCGAAGGGGGAATGGCCTACGGTCGGCGCGGCGTACGCCAGAACGGCCGTGGCAGGCGCGATGGTGGGAACGGACCAGCGCGTGGTCGGGACATGGCTCTCTCCGGGTTCGAGGTCGGGCGGTGGCTCGACCGGCGTGATCCGCGCCCTAACGCGCGGATGGTAGCCTCGGAGCTTTGCGTCGCCGGCTTTCGCCGGGTTTGCCCTTGTCGCTCGCCCACCCGGGCAGCGATCCCGCCGTTGAGAAACCAGTTGGATGTCGGGTGGCGACGGATCACACCCGCAGCCGCGCGTCCGGCCGGCGGGTTCTCACCACCTTAGGCGACAATCTCTAGTTCTCGGCGGCCCGGCGCCGTACTGCCGCGCACCGTTGAATTGTGCGCCGCTCGACGCGCGCGCATTGCGCGAGGCGCGTGTGTGAGCTACGGGTGCGTGTGAACGTGACGCAGAGCGCGCCGGATCAGCTCACCCGAGACCGAGCTTCTGCGCGAGACCGATCCGCTGCAGCTTGCCCGTCGCGCCCACGGGAATCTCCTTCAGGATCAGGATCTTCTTCGGCACCTTGAAGTCCGCGAGGCGCACGGACGCGAACTGGCGGAGCTCGCGATCGTCACACGCGACGCCCTCCTTGAGCACGATCGCCGCCGCGACTTCTTCGCCAAGCATCTCGTGAGGCATCCCGAACGTCACGCACTGATGCACGGCCGGGTGCTCCATGATGATCTCGTCCACCTCGCGGGGTGAGATCTTCTCGCCACCACGGTTGATGATCTCCTTGAGTCGCCCGGTGATCGAGACGTAGCCGTCATCGTCCATGGTGCCCTGGTCGCCCGTGCGGAACCAGCCATCGAAGAACGCGGTGTCGTTCGCCGCGGGATTGTTCTCGTATCCCCGCGTGACGTTCTCGCCGCGGATCACGATCTCGCCGGTCATCCCGCGCGGCACCGTATTCCAGCGATCGTCGACGATGCGTACCTCCGGCCCGGCGTTAGGCCCGACTGTGCCCGGCTTGCGCGCACGCGGCGGCAGCGGATTGCTCGCCATCTGATGCGCCGCTTCGGTCATGCCGTACGCTTCCACCACGGGCGCCCGGAAAACGCGCTCGAGCTCCGCGATGACCGTCGGTGGAAGGGCCGACGACGACGAGCGGATGAACCGCAGGCGGCTCTCGGCCACCACGTCCGCGTTCTTCGGCGCGCGCGCGAGAATCGCCTGATGCATCGTCGGGACGGCCGTATACCACGTCGGCTTCACCTCCGCCATCCACCCGAAGAACTTGAGCGCGTTGAAGCCCGGCGAGCAGGACACCTCCGCGCCCGCGGACAGCGGCGCGAGCAGCGACGCGATCAACCCATGGATGTGGAAGAGGGGCATGATCGACAGGTTGCGGTCGTCGGGCGTGAGCGCGAGGGTCTGGCTCACGTTTCTCGCCGACGCGCACACGTTGCGCTGCGTGAGCGGCACGATCTTGGGCCGCGACGTCGTCCCGGACGTATGCAGCACGAGCGCGACGTCGTCGGGATTCGCGAAGTCGCCGCTCGCCGACGACGATGCCCGCTCCGCGTCGTCGAACTCCAGCGAGAACGTGCCCGCACCGCGTTCGGGATGCGCCACGAGCCGCGCGACCGGCACGCCGAGCTTCGCGGCGACTTCGACCGATGACGAGGCCTTCCCCTGCGCGACGATGAGCAGCTTGGCGCCGAGATCCGAGAGGTAGAACTCGTACTCGTCCGCCCGGTACGCCGGGTTGAGTGGAGCGGCCGTGCCACCGGCGGCAACGCTCAGGAACGTCGTGGCGGCCTCGGGACCGTTGTCGAGCACGTACGCGACGCGATCGTTAGGCTGGATCCCCCGCGCCCGAAGACTTTTGATCGTGTCGGCCACGAGTGAACGCAGTGCGCCATACGTAAGGGGAACGCCCCCGGGCGCGCTGATGGCGGGGTAGTCGCCGTCACCGGCCTCGAGAAGAGCTGCAATCGTCGACACTGACTCAGTCATGGTTATTCTGACTAGCTGGGGATGAGACCTGCCACAACCATCCAGACACATGTAACACGCGGAAACTGCCGGAAACAGCTGATCCAGCCGACCATCACGTGTGCGCGACCGCGAGACGGTTGCCCTGCTCCAACGCCGTCTTCGACAGGAGGCTGGTACACGCATACACCGCGTCGATGTGTGGCGTTGGTATATTCGTCAGGCGGCCAAGCTCGACGACAGAGCCCACGAGCGCATCGAGCTCGAGTGGTTTGCCCTGCTCCAGGTCCTGGAGCATCGACGTCTTGTGCGCGCCTACCTTCTCGGCACCGGCGATGCGTCGGTCGATGCCAACGCGGAACGTCACGCCGAGCGCGTTGGCGATCTGTTCGGCCTCGCGCATCATCGCAATGCACAGCTCGCGCGTGAGCGGATACGTCACGAGATCGACCAGCGTCGCTCCCGTCAGCGCGCTGATCGGGTTGAAGGACAGGTTACCCCACAGCTTGAGCCAGATCTCGCTGCGGATGTCGTTCGTGATCGGCGCCTTGAGACCCGCCTTCGTCAGGCTCGACGAGATCGCCTGGATGCGTGGTGGCTCCGTGCCATCCAGCTCGCCTAACGTGAACCGCTTCCCTTCCACCACATGCACGACGCCCGGCGCCACCAGGTTCGCCGCCGGATACACCACCGACCCCACGATGCGCGCCGGATCGATGAGGCGCGCGATCGAGCCGTCGGGATCCGCGGCCTTCACGGGCCGGCCGTCGTACGGACCGTCGAGCCGCTGGAAATACCACCACGGAATCCCGTTCTGCATCGTCACGACGCTCGTAGCCTCGTGACACAGGTGATGCAGCTCGGGCACGATCGGCGTCACCTGATGCGCCTTCACCGTCAGGTACACGACGTCCTGGGGTCCCGCTTCGCTCGGGCGCTCGCACGCCTTCGCGTTGCTTCCGCTGACTTCGGTCCCGTCCTCGAGCACCACCTGCATCCCTCGACGCTGAATCGCGTCGAGGTTCGCACCGCGGGCTATGAAGGTGACGTCTTCCCCGGCGGCTGACAGCAGTCCGCCGACATATCCGCCGATCGCGCCCGCGCCGACGATCGCGACCTTCACTTCGCTTCCTTCATGCTCGGGGCGTTGACGACCACTGGCGGCGTCGCGAGCGCGGAGGTCGCGGCTCGCATATGCGCGCGAAGCGGCTTGAGGACGAACAACGCCATGGCTGCGGCAATGAAATTCGAGACGCTCGCCGCGAGGAACACGGTGCGCCATCCACCGCCGGACGCGGCGATCACGCTCGTCAGCGGCACGAGGAGCGCCGCGGTTCCCTTCGCCGTGTACAGCAAGCCCGCGTTCGCGCTCGCGAACTTCGCACCGAACGTGTCCGCGCAGGTGGCGGGGAACAGGCTGTAGATCTCACCCCACGCAAAGAACACCAACGCCGACAACAGGACGAACATCACGGGGCTCGCACCCATACTTCCGAGCAGGAGGATGCCGCAGCCCTCGAGCGCGAACGCGAGGAACATCGTGTTCTCGCGACCGATGCGATCCGAGACCCAGCCGCACACGGGCCGCGTGATGCCGTTGAGGACGCGGTCGATCGAGAGCGCGAACGTCAGCGCCGGGAGCGTTAGGCCGAGGATCGACACCGGGACGTCGGCAACCTTGAAGTCGTGCGCGATCGGCGCGAGCTGCGCGGTCGCCATCAGGCCACCCGCCGCCATGAGCACGAACATCACGTACATCACCCAGAACGCGGGACTGCGCGCCATCTCGATGGGCGATCGATCAGGAACGGCGCTGCGTCGCGCCCCGAGCGCGGACGCAACGCGCGCAAACCGCTCCGGGGGCTGCCGCAGAAACCACCCGAGCACGAATACGCTGAGCCCCTGCCCAATCCCGAACACGAGAAAGGCATACTCGTACCCGTGCGCCTTGATCGTTGCCGAGATCGGCACGATGGTCAACGCGGAGCCGGCACCGAATCCCATACTCGTGAGCCCTGCCGCCAGCCCTCGCCGATCGGGAAACCACTTGAGTGCGTTGCCGACACACGTCCCGTAAACCGCGCCGGCGCCTATCCCGCCGATCACCGCGGCGGCATAGAGCCCCGAAAGCGAGCTCGCGTACGAGTTCATGACCCACGCCATCCCGACGAGCAGCGACGCCACGACGACGACGATGCGTGGGCCGAACCGATCCACCAGGTAGCCCTCGATCGGCACGAGCCACGTCTCCGTCAACACGAACAGCGTGAACGCGACCTGGATCGCCGCGCGACCCCACCCGTGCTTCGCGCTGATCGGGTTGACGAACAGCGTCCAGCCGTACTGGAGATTGGCGATCATCGACATGCACAGCACGCCGACGAGGAGCTGCCACCAGCGGCCACTCGACGCCGAACGTGTTTCGTCGTCGAGAGTTACGGTTCTTGCCGTCATGAAAGGTCCTCTTCGAAGTGCGGCCGATGATCAGTCATAGTACGAGCTCGTGCAAGGCCGCCTTCCTCGGCCACGCTCTTCGGTCTATACTCGGCGTATGGCCAGTTCCACGCCGCCGCGGGTTTCGAGTATCGATGACTACGTCACGGCCCGCACGCTACTCGCCGACCGGTACGCGCTCGACCGCGAGATCGGGCGCGGCGGCATGGCCACCGTCTACCTGGCCGAGGAGACGAAGCACAGTCGGCAGGTCGCGATCAAGGTGCTGCGCCCGGATCTCGCCGCCACGTTAGGCGCCGAGCGCTTCCTGAGGGAGATCGGCATCGCGGCACGGCTGTCGCACCCGCATCTCGTTCCACTCATCGATTCCGGGGATGCCGGTGGGCTCCTCTACTATGTGTCGTCGTACATGCCGGGCGGCTCACTGCGCGACCGGTTGCAGCGCGATGGCACGCTGCCCGTTCGCGACGCGCTGCGGATCGCACAGGAGCTGGCCACCGCCCTCGACTACGCACATCGCGCCGGCTTCGTTCACCGCGATGTGAAACCCGAGAACATCCTGTTCGCCGACGGGCATGCGCTGCTCGCCGACTTCGGCGTTGCCCGGGTGGTGTTCGGCGAGGGCGCAGAAGACCAGGTGACCGCCGCCGGCCTCGCGATCGGTACGCCGGAATACATGAGCCCCGAACAGGCGAGCGGCGGGCGTGCCATCGACGGCCGCGCCGATATCTACGCACTCGCCTGCGTCGTGTACGAGATGCTGACGGGTGCCCCGCCGTTCCGCGGCGAGACACGCGCGATCATGGTTCGCCAGGTGACGGAGACGCCGCCTCGGGTACGCGCGTTTCATCCGGAGATTCCGTCGGCGGTCGATGACGCGATCGCGCTCGCCATGGCGAAGGACCCGGCGTCACGCTTCGGGTCGGCGTGCGCGTTCGTCAGCGCGATGGAAGCGGAGTCGCGACCGCGGGGCCGCGTCTTTGCCGGTGCGACGCGCAACATTGCCGTTTTGCCATTCGTGAACGCGAGCCCCGATCCCGACAACGAATACCTGAGCGACGGCATCACCGACGAGCTGATCGACGCGCTGGCGAAGGTGGAAGGCATTCGCGTCGCGTCGCGGACGTCGGTATTCGCGCTCAAGGGCAAACCGCAGGACGTGCGAGCGATTGGCGCCCTGCTCGACTGTCCAGTGGTGCTCGAGGGCACCGTGCGACGCTCGGGTAATCAGCTCCGGATCACTGCCCAGCTCACGTCCACCGATGACGGTCATCTCATCTGGTCGCAGCGCTACGATCGGCGGATGGATGACGCATTCGCCATCCAGGACGAGATCTCGCAAACGATCGTGAACACGCTGCGGGCGACGTCCTTCGCCGACGTCTCGCCACCGGTCCGCCGACGACAGACCGAGAACGCTCGCGCGTACAGCCTCTACCTCAAGGGGCGCTACGAGTGGAATCGTCGGAATCAGGAGGGGGTCGCAGCCGGCATCCGATACTTCGAGCAGGCGATCGAGGAGGACCCGCGTTATGCGCTCGCCTATACGGGTCTCGCCGATTGCTGGGCCCTGCACGTGGACTATCGGGCCGTCCCCGTCCGCGAGGGCTTCGAGAAGGCCAAGGCATACGCACTCAAGGCCATCGGGCTCGATGACTCGCTCGCCGAAGCGCATGCATCGCTCGCGTGGGTGCTGTTCATCTATGACTGGGACTGGGAAGGAGCCGAACACGAGTTCCGCCGCGCGATCGAGCTCGACCCGCGTTACGCGACGGCGCACCAGTGGTACGCTTTCCTGCTCTCGACGAAGGGGGCGATGGGCGAGTCGCTCGTGGAGGGCCACACGGCGGTCGAGCTCGACCCGGGATCCGTGTCAGCCCGCCGGACCCTCGGCATTGCGTACTGCTACGCCCGCCGATACGACCAGGCGCGGTACCACCTCGAGCGTGCGATCGCCATGAACCCGAACGCCGAGGAGACCTACCGGATCCTCGGCCTAACGCTGGCGCTCGAAGGTCAGTTGGACGAGGCGTTGCGCGTGCTGCGCGAAACGGTGGCGATGCCCGACTCGGGAACCTACTCTCGCGCGACGCTGGCGTATGTGCTCGCGCGTACCGGCCAGGAAGCGGAGGCTCGGTCGATTCTCGCGGAGCTCGAGGCAACGGCGGCAAAAGAATACGTCTCACCGGTTGCGTTCGCGACAATCTTCATCGGGCTTGGCGACTACGATCGGGCGTTGGACTGGACCGAGAAGGCGCTGGACGCGAGGCGTGGATGGGTCGCGTACCTGAACGTGAATCCGATCGTGGACCCGCTGCGCGGCCACCCGAAGTTCGAGATGCTCGTGAAGCGGATGCAGCTGCCGACGCCGCGCGAACCGGCTGCCTAACGCCTTAGCGTTGCTGGCCGGCCAGGAGCCTGCAGCGGAATCGTGTAGCGACCCGGCCCGGTCTCGACTCCGGTCGTGGACACGCCCCCCCTCGATTTCACGAACACCGAGCGCGCGCCGACCCTGATCTCGACGCGCGGTGCGCTCCGCGGGACGACGATCTCGAACCTGGCCGACGAGTCCCAGTCCCCGACCGTGAGCCGCTGAGCGGCCGTCGTGAAGGTTGCCGCCTCGCGTGGCGCGCGAACGACGGCCTCCCCTCCGTCCTCGAGCGAGACGATCGCAGACGCACCGGTGCCCGCGCCAACGCGTGGCGACTCGAAGACGATGACCAGCGCCGCACCTGGATCGATCGCGATACCCGAAGGCGCCGGAGCCGTTGGAGGCGCGGCGGTGCGCACGCCGCCCTCCGGAATCGCAGACCGTCGATCGACCAGTGCGCTTATCCACGCCCGTACCGGCGAGCGCGGCGCGGCGTACGCAGCACCCGCGACCGCGACCGTGAGGATCGCGGTGATCCACCGGGTTCGACCACGCGACCGCGCTCGCGCCTTCGCGGCGATCGACTCGGCGCTGATCGGCGGAACCGCATGGTCGAGCGATCGCAATAACCGCTCGATCGACTCCGTTTCACGATCCATCGGCTGCATCCTCGTACGCCTTTCGG
>DATCGG010000569.1:0-14159 GCA_036509075.1 Gemmatimonadaceae bacterium | reverse complement strand
CCGGCCAAACCGGTAGGCAAGCGACTCACCATCCTCTCGCTCACGGCGCTCGGCGTCGTGTATGGGGACATCGGCACAAGCCCACTCTACACGCTGCGCGAGACGTTCTCGCCGGAATACGGCATGACGCCGAACCCGGCGAACGTGTACGGCATCCTCTGCCTCGTGTTCTGGGCCCTGATTCTCGTCGTCGTCTTCAAGTACCTCGTCTTCATCCTGCGCGCGGACAACCGGGGCGAGGGCGGCGTGCTGGCCATGCTCGCGCTCATCCTGCAAAAGCAGTCCCGCGCCGAGGATCGTCGGCGACGAATGGTTCTCATCATCCTTGGCGTGTTCGGAACGGCGCTCCTGTTCGGCGATGGCGTTATCACACCCGCGATCTCGGTGCTCAGCGCGGTGGAGGGACTGGAGGTCGCGACGCCCCGCCTCCAGCCATTCGTGGTCGGCATTGCCTTGATCATTCTGTTCGTGCTGTTCGTCTTCCAGAAGCACGGAACGTCGCGCGTGGGGAAGGCATTTGGACCGCTGATGCTGATGTGGTTCGTGACGATCGGCACCCTCGGGCTGATCGAGATTGCACGAGAGCCGCAGATTCTCGCGGCGATGAATCCGGTGTATGCGGTGCGCTTCATGGGGGAGCATCGGTTCGCCGGTTTCGCTGTGTTAGGCGCGGTCTTCCTGGCGGTGACGGGTGCCGAGGCGCTATACGCCGACCTCGGCCACTTCGGCAAGCGGCCCATCCGCCTCGCGTTCTTCGTGCTCGTGCTTCCCGCGCTGCTGCTGAACTATTTTGGGCAGGGAGCGCTTCTTCTCCGCATGCCGCAGGCGGTCGAGAACCCGTTCTACTTTCTTGCGCCGCGCTGGTTTCTTTATCCATTCCTCGTCGTGGCGACGCTCGCGGCGATCGTCGCATCCCAGGCCCTCATCTCGGGGGCGTTCTCGCTGGCACAGCAGTCGATCCAGCTGGGGTATAGCCCGCGTCTCACGATCGTTCACACGTCCCAGCGCGAGCACGGGCAGATCTACGTACCCGAGGTGAACAAGGCGCTCATGGTGGGCACCCTGCTCATCGTGCTCGGCTTCCGGTCGTCGGACGCGTTAGGTGCTGCGTACGGCATTGCCGTGACGGGGACGATGGCGATCACGACCATGTTGTTTGCGGTGGTCGCCCGCACGCAGTGGGGGTGGCCGCTGTGGCGGGTCGTGACGTTGACGAGCTGCTTCTTCGTGTTCGACTTCGCCTTCCTCGGCGCGAATGCGCTCAAGATCGAGCAGGGCGGGTGGGTGCCGCTCGCGATCGCCCTGTCGATCCTCACGCTCATGACCACGTGGAAGCGTGGCCGGGCGATACTCGCCGAGATCATGCTGCGGTCGAGCATGCCGCTGGACCTGCTGCTTGCGGACATCGGTCGCAAGCGCGTGCACCGCGTGCCGGGGACCGCGGTCTTCCTGACGTCGGTCACCGATGGGGCTCCGGTGGTGCTGCTGCATCACCTGAAGCACAACAAGGTGCTGCACCAGCAGGTGGTGCTGCTGTCGATCGTGTCGGCCGACGTGCCGGAGGTCGAGGACTCGGAGCGCCTGCAGGTGACACCGCTGGAGCACGGCTTCTTCCGTGTAACGGCGGAGTACGGCTTCATGGAGACGCCTAACGTTCCGCGGGTGCTCGCGATGAGCGAGCGCTTCGGCCTTCGGGCGCGGCCGGGGGACACGAGCTACTTCCTGGGCCGCGAGCGGCTGATTGCCACAGGTCGGTCGCCGATGGTACGGTGGCGGAAGAAGCTGTTCAGCTTCCTGTCGCGGAACGCCCGATCGGCGACGGAGTTCTTTGGCATTCCTCCAAACAGAGTGGTCGAGTTAGGGGCGCAGATCGAATTTTGACGGGAACTGGGAACGGGGAACCGGGAACCGGAGCCCTCTAGCGGGGACGATCGCGATCCCTCGCCTGGCGGCTCGGGATGACACCCTTCCGAACGAGCAGCACTGTTCCCGGTTCCCCGTTCCCAGTTCCCGTTATGCGCAGCCGGGCATCTTGAATGCCCCAATCTTCGTCGAATAGTTCACAGCACCCGCCTTCAAGTAGTCTCCGACGTACCAGATCGTGCAGTCGTCGGACGGATCGACGGCGGTCTGCGTGTAGTCCTCCCACCGCATTGTGTTCGCCTGCGCCGCCTCGCCTTCCACGAGCACCGTCTCGCCTAACGTGAGCGTGCCCTTCGGGTCGTTCATGCGTCGACCGGCAAAGCGCTGGCCGGCGAAATGAGGCGTCCCGCCGAACGAGTAGCCAATGCCGATGTTCCCGTGCTTGTCCATCGCAGGGCTGGCCATCCATCGGTAAAACCCTTCGGGCGCATAGGTGCCCTGCTGATAGAGTGAGAGCGCGCGATGCTTGTCGACGCGCAGCTCGTACCAGCGCACGCCCCCGCCTCCGCTCGACGTGTTCACCGAGTGCACTGCGACGACGGACTCGCGGTTCCCGATCCGGCGATACACGAGGCGCGCCATGATCTTGTCACCCTGCGCGTCGAGCCGCCGATCGACCCCGGGTTGCGGCACGCAGTTCGAGAGCTGGCCGTCGCACAAGTAGTGGTATGGCGCGACCGAAATCCTCGTGGGGCCTGCGACCTTCGTTCTCGCCGGGTTCTTCCAATCGACGTGGAACGACCAGACGTAGAGGCTCGAGTCCTCCATCACCTTCTTCAGCTGTGTCCCGCCGGCGGCGATCATGATGTTCGGCGCCCCCGTGGGCGGAAGCTGCTTCCCATCGAGGTCGGCGTTGTTGAGGAAATTCACGCCGTCGATGATCACGCACTGTTCGGTCGCGTCCTTCCCCTGAAGCATGCTCGCGCGATCCGCGACGCAGGCGTGCTTCTGAATGACCTCGTCCCCGGTGCTGGTGGGCACGTAGTACCCGTCTGGCCACACGGCCGGTCGCGGATAGTCGGGGAAGAGCGGGCGCACGAACTCGTATCGATAGTACGGCCCGAACGGGTCCGTGCCGATGCTCACCGCGTAACACATCGCGTAGGCCCCCGAATCCGGCGGTGGTCGCTGGCCCTGGGGGCGCTGCGCCGCTGCTCCCGCGCTTTCGGGTGGCGCTGGCGGCGGAACGTAGAGCCGGGCGGCGGTACCTGGCTGACCGGGCTGTCCCCGCACGCTCTGCGCAGGCGGGTCCCCGTCCTTGCCTGCCGGAGGCGCATCCTGCCTAACGGGCAGTCGCGTGAAGATCGGCATGACGATGAGCCAGCGGTCCGCGAGCTGATCGTATCGCACGACGGCATCACCGTTGTTGCGCGCTTCGCACCCGCCACCGAACCCCTTGAACACGTTGCGCGTCTCGCCCGGACCGTAGAGCACGAGACCGGTCGTGTCGTATCGCGCGCCCTTCTTGGTGAAGATCGCCATCCGGGTGTTGACGATCTGGACGATGTGGTTCGGGCCCACCGCCAGCGTGTTGTCCGACGGATTGCGGAGGTTCGTGGTGCCCTGTGGTCCGGTGAAGCCGACGCCAAGGCCATCGAAGCTCGCGACGAGGGTGGCTGGCGGCTTCGTCCCGAACGTCGTCTGCTCGACCGCGGCCGAGCCAGGCGGCATCGTGATGACCGGAAGGCCGGCCGCCTGCGCTGCTCGCCCGTTCTCGTTAGGCTCGACGGCCATGATTCGGCGGGCGCGATCGGGATCTGCCGAGGTGTTCGACCCGTCGCCGGCGTTGGTCGCAGCCACGTCGACCGCGGTGAGCGGACCCGACACGTCGTGCGCGATCGCCGGCGTCACGGTGACGGTGGAGCGAGCGTGGACGTGGGGTGACGTCGTGATCCGAAGCGCGATGCCGCCAATCGCGGCGACGGCACTGAGCGTGGCAATAATGCGAAGCCGGTGCATGGGCGAGTTGCCGCCTGGGGCTTGAACGATTGTCTAGAGACTACACAGAGCGGAGGCGGGTTACATCTGAACGTCGTGGCAGCCCGGACCGTTGATGCTGCGTTGGAACCCGCCGTTTTGACGCCCAACGGGCCGTTTCGACCTCCGACCGCGGCATTTCACGCGCTCGAAGCGAGACTGGACCGAAATATGACTTGCCTCCAATCACACGCGTGGAGCGGAGGTGCTATGGCGGACACGAGCCCGCAAGTCAGGAAAGTCGTCGATCAGGCAACACGGGAATCCGAACGCGAGGATCACAAGCGCGCCCACTCCGCCTCAGCGGTTCGAGAGGCGACGAAGCGCGCGCAGGAACTCCAGCGTCTCAGCGGCCTCGAGCGATTCGTTTTCGAGAACGCGTTGACGATCGTCGCCTTGGCGTTCTTCGCGGTCTCGATGCTCGGACTCGTGATGGCCGGCCACAGCGCGTACAACGAAGACCAGCGCCAGCACGGCGAAGCGGCCCTGACCGTCATGGGCTATCTCACGAGCGGCCACTTCATGGAAGCGATCGGGGAGAATTGGGAATCCGCCTTCCTGCAGATGGGCGTGTTCGTGCTGCTGACGCGGTTTCTCTATCAGCGCGGCTCATCCGAGTCGAAGCGGATCGAGGAGGCAGAAGCCGTCGATCAGGATCCGCGTGAAGCACGGAATGATCCGAAGGCTCCGTGGCCCGTGCGCCGTGGCGGGATGTGGCTCACGCTGTACAAGAACTCGCTCAGCGGCGTGCTCCTGCTCCTGTTCGCGCTTTCGCTCTGGCTGCACGCGGCGGGCGGTGCCGCCAAGTACAACGAGAGTCAGCGTGCGCATGGCGAAGAGATCGTCTCGGCCATTCGCTACATCGGCACGAGCGAGTTCTGGTTCGAGTCGTTCCAGAACTGGCAGAGCGAATTCTTCTCCGTCGGTGTGCTCGCCCTGCTGACGATCTGGTTCCGGCAGAAAGGTTCGCCGCAGTCGAAGCCGGTCGCAGCGTCGACGGAGGATACGGGCGAATAACAACAGGCGGCCGGCGGCCGGCGGCTGGAGGGAGATGGGAGACGGGATAAACGCGCTCTTTCGCCCGTCGCCCGTCGCCCGTCGCCTGCCGCCTGTCAGTCTGAGCGCAGAACCGTATTGGGGTCCGCACGCACCGCCCTCGCCGCCGGGGCCGAGCACGCCGCCACCGCTACCGCCACGAGCACCAGCGCGACGAGCCCGAACACCGTCGGATCCGTCGCCGACTGGTTGAACAACAACGGCTCGATCCACCGCCCCGTGCCGATGGCGACCGCCGTACCAACCGCGATGCCTCCCACCGCCAACCGCACACCACGCGCGACTACGAGCCTAACGACGTCGGACCCCTGCGCCCCCAGTGCGATCCGCACGCCCAACTCATGCATCCGTTGGCCGACGTCGTACGCGATCACCCCATAGAGCCCGACCGCCGCCACGATCAGGGCGAGACAACCGAAGGCCACGAACATCGCCGCACCGGCGCGCCATGAATGCCGCTGAGCATCGAGCAGGTCACTCAGTGGTTGGGTAGTTACGTACTGCTGCCCCGGCATCACCGTCTGCAGCGCGCGCCGGACGTCCTCCGCCATCTCCGCCGGGTTCCCGCGAACACGCAGCAGGAGATATGACCCGCCTTCGGTCGGGAACTGGTCCATCGGCAGATAGTAGCGGAGTGGTTGATCCGCGAGGGGGTCGTGCACCGCGTCTTCCGCCACGCCAACCACGGTCGTGCACGGCACCGTGTCGGCATTGAAGCGGATGCATCGGCCTAACGCGTCCTGTCCGGGCCACAGCACCTGCGCCATCGAGGCGCTCACGACCGCGATGGTGGGCGCGCCAAGTCGATCCGCCGCGGTGAAAGCGCGACCGCGAAGAATCCGCGTGCCCACCGCCGCGAAGTAATCCGCGCCGGCGGTCTGATACGTGAAGCGTCCGAGCCGCCCGACCGAGTCGACCCCCGGTACGTATAGCGACGCAGTGGACGTTCCCTGGAGCGGCATGTTGCTCGCCCACGCGGCGTGCGTGACGCCAGGAATCGCCGTCGCGGCCTCGAGCACGCGCTGCCGGAGCGGCACGCGCTGTTCCATGGTCATCGACTCACCGCGCCGGTGCCATTGCACGAGGAGCACCGGATCGACGTCGTACCCGAGTCGCACGTCACGCAAGCGATCGAGACTGCGCACGAACAACCCGGCGCCCACGAGCAGCACCACCGACAGCACCACCTGGACGACGAGCAGTGTGCTGCGAACGGCCGGCCGTTGGTTCGTCCCCTCTCTCACGCCCGCCTTGAGCGCCTTCGCGATGTCCGCGTCGCGCGCGAGCAGGAGGGGCGAGAACCCGGTGAGCATGCCGGCCACGAGCGCGGCCGCCAGGGCGATGCCTAACGTGCGCGTATCGGCCGCGACCCCCACGACGCCGGAGGACGGAAGAAACACCTGCCGGAGTGCCGCGCCACCCCATTGCGCGATCGCGAGACCGGCCACGCATCCGACGAGCGACAGCACGAGGCTCTCCGTGAGCGACTGCGCGACCAACCTCCCATGCCTAACGCCGAGCGCGAGGCGGATCGCCACTTCGCGCTGGCGCCGGAGCGCTCGCGCGAGGAACAGGTTCGCGACGTTCGCGCAGGCGATCAGCAGCACGGCAACCGCCACCCCCATCACCCACACGAGCGTTCGCGCCTCGAGTCCCGGATACGGGCCGGCCGCCGTCTTGAGCGCCCCGGCAACGGCCACGGGCCGTTCGGTCTCGGCTCGTCGCATGAACGAGTGGATCGCTCGTGCCGCCGCGCGACTTCTAATGAACGCCTGGGTCAGGTCGGCATTCGCCTGCTCGACCGACACGCCGGGCTTCCGCCGGACCATCATCTCCGTCCAGTCCCACACGTACCGCTGCCAGTATCCGACCGACGATCCGCCGGACTGGTGCGCGCCGAACGTTGTGATCGGGACATACGCGACCGGTGCATTCCCTTCGGTGACGCCGGTGAACCTCGGCGGCGCGACGCCGATGATCGTGCAGACGATGTTGTCGATCTGAATCGACTCGCCGAGCACGTCGCGCGACCCGAGCTCGGCCGTCCAGAACGCGTGGCTCAACACCGCGACGTTCGCTCCACTCGGCGTCGTATCCTCGGCCGCCGTGAAATAGCGGCCGAGCGCCGGGCGTGCATCGAAGAAGTCGAAGTAGCTGGCGCTCACCGCGGCGATCGGCCGCTCGCGGGATGTCGTTCCCGATCCCACCGCCACTACTGTTGGATAGAACGCCGCGTATTGCGAGAACGACGTGGTCCAGTTGGCGAGGTCGAGGTACCTTGCGTAGGGGAATGACTCGTTCGTGAGCAACCGCTCCGTTCCTGGCAAGCGCAGGTAGACGCGATGCACGCGTGCCGGGTCTCGCAGGTAGGCGAACGGCCGGAACATGAGCTGGTCGATCACGTTGAACATCGCCGCGTTAGCGCCGATGCCGAGGCCCAGCGTGAGAATGACGGCCGCGGCGAAGCCGGGCTCGCGCCGGAGCCCACGGATCGCGTAGCGAACGTCCTGCTGGAGATTGTCGAGCCAGGGTATCGACCAGCGGTCACGCGCCTGCTCACGCACGCGCGTCACGTTGCCGAGTCGCCGTCGCGCGGCGTGGTCGGCGTCGTCCGCCCGCGCGTCTCGTGCCCGCTCGTCGCGCGCGAGATGTTCGCGGTGGAACCGGAGCTCCTCGGCCAACTCGGCGTCGAGTCGATCGCGGCGAAGCCAATCGTAAAGGCGGGCAAGCAGTTCGCGCATTTCTTGGGACTCGGCGATGGGGGCTAGGCCATAGACAATCTATGGCTTGGGAAGGTTTGCAAACAGGCGGCAGGCGACAGGCGGCAGGCGACTGAAACCGCTCAGGAGGCCGCTCTGCGCGCGATGAGAATCACAAAGGGTTCTGCGTCTTAACGCCTGTCGCCTGCCGCCTGTCGCCTGCCGCCTGTCGCCTGTCGCCTGTCGCCTGCCGCCTGTTCCGATGGTCCAACCTGACTGCCTAACGAGCCCAAACATCAACGCCAGATAACGAACGCACCCGGCCGCAACGCGCACAAGCGGACTCGCGTAGGTGGATCATGCAACGTCGTCTTTTTGCGATCGGACTGCTCGCGACGCTCGGGGCATGCGTGCCGGCGAGGCCCCGCATCGACGGCGGTCCCGCTGCTCCGCCAGCCCCGTCGGCATTGTGGCCGGTGCCGCAAGCGGCCGAGGAACCGCCGCCTCCCGCCGCCATCCCCGTCTCGACCGAGGCGACCGCGGCGCTCCGCGGAGACACCACCGACTATGAAGGCCACCGGCTCGAGCTCGACGACGTCGTTGACCTCGCCCTCCGAACGAACCCGACCACCCGCGCATCATGGCTCAACGCCCGGGCGGCGGCCGACGCATACGGGTCGAGCCGCGGCGCCCTGCTGCCGAGCATCGACGCCAGCGTCACCACCGGCCGCACGAGCAGCGCCCCGGGGTCCATCGCGTCGTTAGGCACCGGCTCCGGGAACGAGATCAACACGCGCAACGCCGCGACGGGCAGCCGCTCGCAGCTCACGACATCCGCGACGCTGTCCTACCTCCTCTTCGACCTCGGAGGCCGCGGCGGATCGATCGAGGAAGCCAAGCAGCGCGCGATCGCGGCGGACCTCACACATAACGCCACCGTCCACGACGTCATTCTGCAGGTCGAGTCCGCGCTCTTCTCCTATCTCGCGACTCGGGCGCTGCGCGATGCGCAGGAGGAGTCCGTGCGGGAAGCGATCGCTGACACCGCCGCTGCCGCCGAACGCATGCACGTCGGCGTGGCGACGCTCGCGGAGGTGCTGCAGGCTCGAACGCAGCTCGCGCAGGGACGCCTGCAGCTCGCGACGCTACAAGGCCAGGAAGTGACCGCGAAGGGCAACCTGGCAACGGCAATGGGCCTGCAAGCGAATGCACGCTTCGAGGTCGGGGAAGTCCAGGTCAGCGACACGGTCGCGCACATCACCGCATCGGTCGACTCGCTGATCAACGCCGCGGTCGCGAATCGTCCGGAGGTGGCGGAGGTGCACGCCGAAGCAGCATCGCTCGCCGCCGCCGTTCGAGTGGCGCGCTCCGCCGGCTATCCCGCGTTGACACTGAGCTCGACCACGAGCTCGATCCAGTCCAGACAGACCGGCATTAGCCCACGGAACGCTCAGCTCTTTCTTGGTGTCCAGATTCCGATCTTCAACGGGTTCTCGCGCCAGTACGACACGCGGGCCGCGCGCGAACAATACGACGCCGGCCTCGCACGGCTCGCCTCCACACGGCAGCAGGTTTCCGGGCAGGTGTTCGCCGCGTATTCCGAGCTGACGACCGCGAACGACCGGGTGCGCGCAGCACGCGAGCTCCTGGTGGCCGCACAACAGTCGGCTGACGTCGCGTTAGGCCGCTACCGCGAAGGCGTCGGCACGATCGTCGACCTGCTGCTCGCCCGCAGCGCGCTCGCCACGGCGCGCGCTGAAGACATTCAGGCGCGGTGGGAGTGGCGAACGGCCCTCGCCCAGCTCGCGCACGATACCGGCCTGCTCACCACGACGGGCCGGACACAGATCCCACTGACGACCGAGCGCTCGAACGACCGATGAAACGCCCGTACCTCCTCGCGGGGCTGGCTGCGCTGTCAGCCGCCGCCTGCACCAAGTCGAACGCCGCCCGCCCACCCGCCAGCACGCCGGTTCGCGTTGCCAAGGCTGTCCGCATCAACGCGCCGATCTCACTCGCCGCCAGCGGTGTCGTCGAACCCATGCAGACCGTGGCCGTCACGACGCTGGTGACCGGCGTGCTGTTCGACGTCGCCTTTCACGAAGGCGACTTCGTGAAGACCGGGGACGTGCTCTTCCACATCGACCCGCGGCCACTCGAGGCCGAGGTCGATCAGGCACGGGCGAACCTGGCGCGCGACGAGGCGCAGCTCACTGCGGCGCGCAACGATGACGCCCGCTATCAAACGCTGGCCGGGAAGGGGTACGTCACCCAGTCCGATGCCGACCAGCATCACGCCACCGCGCTCGCCACCGCGGCGAGCGTGAACGCCGATCGCGCCACACTTCGCGGGGCGCTGCTCAACCTCGAGCATGCAACGATCCGCTCGCCGATCGCCGGCCGCACGGGCAGCCTTATCGTTAGGCCCGGCAACGTCGTGAGCCCGACTGGCGGGCCGCTCGTCGTCATCAACCAGCTCAAGCCGGTGCTCGTGCGGTTCCCGGTGCCGGACCAGCAGTTCCCGGGCGTCCAGCGGGCGGTCGCCACGCATCCCCTACTCGTGCGTGCGGCCTCGAAGGACAGCGCCGACACACCCGAGATGGGCCAGCTCTCGTTTCTCGACAACGCCGTCGACTCGCTCACCGGCATCGTCACCGCCAAGGCTACGTTCCCTAACGAGAGCGGGCGGCTCTGGCCCGGCGAGCTCCTGTTTCTGGACGTTCAGATCGATGTACGGCGCCACGTGCTCGCCGTGCCCACGCCCGCCATCCTGCCAGGCCAGGACTCGAGCTACGTGTTCGTCATCGTCAACAACGTCGCCGCCCAGCGCACCGTGTCGGCCGGACCCGACGTGCAGGGCATGACGGTCATCGACCGCGGCCTCAAGGATGGCGATGTCGTGGTGGTCGATGGCCAGTCCCGGCTCACACCGGGCACGCGCGTTTCCGTCCTGCGGGACAGCGGCGACACCGCTCGCACCCGCGCCGTCACGACCGAGTCCGCGAGTCCTGTTCCAGCTGTGACACCACAATGAGTGAGCTCTTCATCCGCCGGCCGGTCATGACGATCCTCGTCATGGTCGGCATCATCGTCTTCGGCATCGTGGCCTATCGAACGCTGCCGATCAGCGACCTGCCAACCGTCGACTACCCGACGATCAACGTCAACGCGAGCCTCGCCGGCGCGAGCCCGGAGACCATGGCCGCCGCCGTTGCGACGCCGCTCGAGAAGCAGTTCTCGACCATCGCCGGCATCGACAACATGACGTCGTCGTCCACGTTAGGCTCCGTGTCGATCACGCTGCAGTTCACGCTCGATCGCGACATCGACGCCGCCGCGCAGGACGTCCAGGCCGCCATCGCGAAAACGCTGCGCCAGCTGCCCACGGGCATCATCCCCCCGTCGTACCAGAAAACGAACCCCGCCGCGGCATCGATCATTCTGTTCGCCCTCACGTCCAGCACGGTGCCGCTCCAGCAGCTCGACGAAACCGCCGAGACGACGATCGCGCAGCGGCTGTCCACGATCGATGGCGTGGCGCAGGTTCAGGTGTTCGGCGCCGCGAAGTACGCCGTTCGCGTGCAGGTCGATCCGGTCGCGCTCGCGTACCGCAAGATCGGCATCGACGAGGTAGCCGACGCGATCAACGCGCAGAACGTCAATCAGCCGACCGGCGTGCTGTGGGGCCCGAAGACGGCGTACACGCTGCAGGCGAACGGCCAGCTCAATGACGCGGCCGGATTCCGTCAGATGAGCGTCGTATACCGCAACGGCGCTGCCGTTCGGCTCGATATGTTAGGCAGGGTCCTGGACGACATCGAGAACAACAAGAGCGCGAGCTGGTACAACGGCGCTCGCTCGGTCATACTCGCCGTGCAGCGACAGCCGGGCACGAACACCGTCGCCGTCGCGGAGCGGGTGCAGGCCGAGATGGACCGGCTCAAGTCGCAGATTCCGAACGGAATTCACGTCAATACCCTGTTCGACCGATCGATCGGCATCAAGGAGTCCGTACAGGACGTGAAGTTCACGCTGCTGCTCACGCTCGCGCTGGTCGTGATGGTCATCTTCCTCTTCTTGAGGAACCTCTGGGCGACGATCATCCCGAGCCTCGCGCTGCCCATGTCCCTCCTCGGCGCCTTCGGCGTGATGTCGCTGCTCGGGTACAGTCTCGATAACCTGTCGCTTATGGCACTGACGTTGGCGGTCGGATTCGTCGTCGACGACGCCATCGTGATGCTCGAGAACATCGTCAGGCATCTCGAGATGGGGAAACCGCCGATGACGGCGGCGATCGATGGCGCGCGCGAGGTGGGATTCACGATCGTGTCGATGACGCTGTCGCTCACGGCTGTCTTCATCCCGATCATCTTCCTCCCGGGCATCATCGGACGACTCTTCCGCGAGTTCGCGATGACGATCGCGGCGGCGATTCTCGTCTCGGGTGTCGTGTCCCTCACGTTCACGCCGATGCTGTCGAGCCGGTTTCTCCGCGAGCAGGGTGAGGTGAAGCACGGACGGCTCTACAGCGCGACCGAGCGCGCGTACGACTGGACGCTCGACATCTACAAGCGGACGCTCGACTGGGCGATGCTGCACCGGGGGCTCATGATGGTCTTCTCGGTGCTCGTGCTGGTGGGCACCGCGATTCTGCTCAGGCTGGTACCGACCGGCTTCATCCCGACGCAGGACACCGGCACGATCACGATTACCACGGAGGCAGCGCAGGGAACGTCGTTTGACGACATGGTGAAGCGGCAGCGGCAGGTCGCCGACATCGTGCAGGCGGACCCCAACGTGGATGCCCTCATGTCCACTGCCGGAGGGTCCGGCGGCGGCAACTCGGCCGCGAACACCGGCCGCCTGCAGGTGACGCTCAAGCCGCGCGACGAGCGCGTGGACGTCAACGAGGTCGTGACCGAGCTGCGCCGCAAGCTCGCTCGCCTCCCGGGGATCACCGCGTATCCGCAGATCCCGCCGGCGATTCAGATCGGCGGACGGACATCGAAGAGCCAGTATCAGTTCACGATGCAGGGCTCCGATGTGGCCACCCTGTACCCGGCGGCGGCAAAGCTCATCGACGCGGCGCACCGCTCTACCAGGCTGCAAGACGTGACGAGCGACCTGCAGCTCAACAACCCTCAGGTCAGCGTGAAGATCGACCGAACGCGAGCGGCCACGTTCGGTGTGAGCGTCGATCAGATCGAGACGTCCCTGTACGACGCATACGGCTCGCGGCAGGTGTCCACGATCTATACGCCGAGCAACGAGTACTTCGTCATCCTCGAGCTGATGCCGCAGTATCAGCAGGACATCTCCGCGCTCAGCTTGCTCTTCGTGAAGTCGAACACCGGTCAGCTCGTGCCACTGAGCTCACTCGCGACGCTCGAGAAGTCGTCCGGTCCGGTGGCGGTGAACCACTCGGGCCAGCTGCCGTCGGTGACGCTGTCGTTCAACCTCGCCGACGGCGTATCGCTGGGGGAAGGCACGGCGGAAGTGCAGCGGCTCGCCATGGAGAACCTGCCCAGCAGCCTAACGACCGGCTTCTCAGGAACGGCGCAGGTGTTTCAGGCAACGCAGGCCGGCCTCATGGTGCTGGTCGTGCTCGCCGTATTCGTGATCTATGTCGTGTTAGGCATTCTCTACGAGAGCTTCATCCACCCGCTCACGATTCTCTCGGGCATCCCGTTCGCCGCGTTCGGCGCTCTGCTCGCGCTCCTCGTCTGCCATGTGGAGCTCAGCGTGTTCGCGTTCGTGGGCATCATTCTCCTCATCGGGATCGTGAAGAAGAACGCGATCATGATGGTGGACTTCGCGCTCGAGGCCGAGCACAAGGAGCACCTTCCGGCTTCCGAATCCATCGTGCAGGCCGCGCACGTGCGCTTCCGGCCGATCATGATGACGACGATGGCGGCGCTCGTCGGGTCGCTGCCGGTGGCCATGGCCACCGGCGCCGGCGCCGAATCGCGGCGACCGCTCGGCATCGTCGTCGTCGGTGGTCTGCTGTTTTCTCAGCTCATCACGCTCTACATCACGCCGGTGATCTACACGTACCTGGATCCGTTCAACCGACGGGTGGAGAAACGGCTCGCCCGAGAGGAAGTGGGCGCGAGCGGGGATCTGGCTCCGGCGACGTGAGGTCCGCTACTCTGGCATCGCGTTAGGCTGGCTTCAAAACCAGGGGAACGCAGAAAACGCAGACCGGCGCTTCGCGCCGGACGCAGATTGACGCTGAAGGGGCATCGAACATCCACCCTTCATCGCACTGGGCCGTTCTTGAAAGGGAACAGCCTCGGGAGGCTATGGGCTGACCGAGGCAGTTCCCCTTAAAACTGGCTCGTTGCGAGAGGAGCGCAATCCTCACGCGGAGCAAGCTGCGTCCGTCTGCGTCCGCCCGCGTAGCGGGTGGTCAGCGTTTTCTGTGTTCGCCCTGGTTTCAAAGCGTCGGGGTCGCGACGCCTGGCTCGGACTTTAGCGGCCTCCCGGCTCGGTCAGCGCGCTTTT
>DATCGG010000568.1:0-7142 GCA_036509075.1 Gemmatimonadaceae bacterium | reverse complement strand
CAATCCGACATCGGCGCTCGTTCCGCCAATGTCGATGGTCAACGCCCGGTCGATGCCTAACGTGCGCGCGATGTACGCCGCGCCCGCGACCCCGCCGGCGGGACCCGAGAGCGCAAGCGACGCCCCGTTGAACGCGGCGATCGGCGCCGGTGTCGTGCCACCGCTCGACGACATGACGCTGGGTTCAGGGAGCCCGGCAGCGTGCAGCCGCGACGCGAGGCGGGCCACGTAGCGCCCCACTCCTGGCCGCACGTACGCCTCGCACACCGTGGTCGCGGTACGTTCGTACTCGCGGATCTCCGGCAGCACGTCCGTCGAACAGACGACGTCGCATCCGGGGAGGCGCTTTCGCAGCGCCTCGGCCAGCATTCGTTCATGCGATGGGTCGGCGTAGGCGTGGAGCAACGAGACCGCGACCACGTCGGGCGCCAGCGCGGCCACTCGTTCGGCGACCTCGGCGGCTGCGACCGGGGAGAGGGGCCTAACGATGCCTTCCGGGGCGATGCGCTCGGGCGCGCCGACGATACGGTCCGGCGGTACGAGCGGTGGCGGATGCTGCGCAGAAAGATCATAGAGCGCCGCGCGCTCCTGCCGTCGCAGCTCGAGCAGGTCGGTCGCACCGTGGGTCGCGCATAACGCCACGCGTGCGCCGGTGCGCTCGAGCAGCATGTTCGTCACGACGGTCGTGCCGTGGACGACGGTCGCGACGGGCGGCGCGTCGGCGGGAAGCCGTGTGAGCGCGCTCTCGACGCCCTCGCTCTGATCGCCGGGCGTGCTGGAGACCTTGTAGGCGATTACCGACCCGTCCTCGGCGACCGCGGCGAGATCGGTGAACGTGCCTCCGACGTCCACCCCGACGGAGAGCCCGCTCACGCAGCCGAGCGCGAGGCGACGGGTTGAACCGCGGCAGCGCGCCGCGCCGGGGCCGTTTCCGGCGCCAACGTCAACGCGAGCACGCACCACGCGAGCGCGAGGTGCGCCGGCAGTGTGAGCGCGATGACCTCGCCGTTCACCTGCTTGAACCAGGGAAGGATCTGCATCGCGAAGCCAACGAACGCGACCGCCGCAACCACGATCGAGAGCGTTCGGGCCAGTCGCACTGCACGGGCCCGCGCGACGGCTAGCGGCAGCACGACGGCCAGCGCGAGTGACAGCACATCGAACTGCAGCAGGTTCTCGTTGCGCGCCATGAAGACATGTCGTGTGGCCGTCCAGCCAACGATCAGAATGACGCCGAGGATTCCGTTCGCCGCGGTCCAGATCGTCGCCAGCGTCGCGAAGCCGATGCGGGCGGCGCGCTTCCCCGCACTCGCGCCGCGTGCAAGAACGCCGAGAAGCACGGCAACGGCGAGGCCGATCGCGAGGTTGCGGACCATCTCGTCCGGCGGCTGCCTGGGTTCCGGTGGCCCGTTCGCCCTGAACAACTGTTGCTCGGCCTTGACCAGCGGATGCACCGCCCCATTCGAGTCGCGAATTCGAACGTCCCGAATGTGATCCATCAGTCGCGCGGGGAGAAACGACTCTTCCCACTCGTTGATCCGTCGATCGGCTACCTCGCCGAGGCCAATGTTGGTGCCGAGGGCGACGGCGGGATCGAACTGGAACGACCGCTGCGTGTGGAACCGATACGTCGTATTCGTTAGGTGCGACGCCATCGCCTGCTTGACCTGCCCGCCGACGACACGATCGATCAGATCGCGGACGCGCGTCGAACAGTTGTCGAGATAGTAGTCGTACCGGTAATAGCGGTTCTCCGGCCGGGCGTTCCAGACAATGAAGTCGCGGACCGCCAACCGTTCGGCAGGCGTGAGATCCAGCTCCTGGGCCCAGACGGACCGGTTCGTGTACTGGTACACTTCCAACGTCCGCGGCATGTCGTCCCCCTGCATCCAGTACAGGGTATTGCCGGTCATGAACCGCCGCAGAAAGTGTGGCTGGGCAAAGTCGAAGGTCCCCCAGTTGTAGACACTGTCGGTCCGGTTCGTCGCATCGACGATGCGGATCGCGTTATGCCCGAAGCGCTCCCAGATCCGGGTACCATTGCCCATCGTCACGAGATAGATCGTTAGGTCAGATCCGGGCTCGGCATGCTGGGAACCGGGAACCGGGAACTGGGAACCGGAGCTCCGAGGAACCTCTGTTCCCCGTTCCCGGTTCCCTGTTCCCTGGCCTTGTGCGCCGACGTTGCCCGCGAGCAACAACGCCAGCCCTAACGCGAATACCGGTCTCACAGCTTCACCTCTTTCCCTTCATCGGCCGACCTGTACGCGGCCTCGATGACCTTGTGCAGAATCACCTGATCCGACGGCGCCTCGTACGGCGTCTCCTCACGCACCACAGAGAGAAAGTGCGCAAGCTCGGCACGGTACGACTGGTTAAACGAGTTCTCCCGCGTGGCGGCGCCGCCCGGCGAGACGTCCGTGGGCTTCCCGTTCAGCTCCTTGACGACGCGAAGGGGCGCCAGACGCGCGCTGCCGCGGGATGACAAAGTCTCGAACCACCACCGCTCCTCGTACCCCACGTACGCCCACGAGATGTCGAATGTGAACGCGATGCCGGATTCGCACTCGAGCGTCACGAGCGCCGACTCCTCGACCGCCGTTCCACGAGGCCGGTCCATATGCGCCCAGACCCGGAGCGGCGCCGGAAAGTCAGCCAACCACATCGCGAGGTCGACCATGGGCAGGCCCTGATCGAAAAATGCGCCACCGCCGGCCTCGGCCCGTCGCGCCCGCCATCCCTCGTGACGCAGCCGCGGCTGATACACTCCCGCACGCACGCCCGTCAGTTTGCCGAGCTCGCCGCCTCGTAAAAATCGGTCCAACGCCTGGACATCGGCGCGAAACCGATGGTTGTTCGCCACGAATACCTTACGGTCCACTCGATTGGACGCGGTGAGAATCCGCTCGATACCGCGCGCCGTGAGGGACAGCGGTCGCTCGCAGAATACGTGCACTTTGGCCTCGAGCGCCGCGAGCACGTGCGGCTCGTGCAAATGGTTCGGCGTCGCGACGATCACGGCGTCCAGCTCGTCGAACTCGAGCAGGTCCTCGATGTCGGTAAACACATCGGGAACATCGAATCGGTCGGCGAGGGCGCGCGCTTTCGGGCGGTCATTGTCGCATAACGCGACGAGCTGCGCTCCGCGGAGCTTCGAGAGCAGCGGCAGATGCGCGAGCTGCGCGATCGCCCCGGCACCCACCACGCCGACGCGGATGTTGGGCTTCATTTAGGAGTTTTCGGACGCGGGTTGTCGAAGTAATAGCTCGCGCCAACCCGCAGCGAGGCGAATCGAGCGAGGCTCAGGAAATCGTAGCGCGCCTGCGCGTCGAGCGCGATGTGCCGAAGGACGCGAACGTTCAGGCCCACCGTGCCTGCCACCCCGACCGCGATCACATCGGTCGCGCGCTCCACGAATGTGCCGTCGATCAGGCGCCCATCCGCATTGACGATATGCGTCGCGAGGCCGGCGCCGAGGTATGGCGAAAACCACCAGCTGGGTTTGTAGGTCCGGCGAGCGTCCGCCCCGAGCACGATGTCGGAGACGGTGATATCGCCCAAGACCACTTCAGCATCGCCTGTCGGATCGGAGATCGCGTTCTTGAGCGAGTCGGCGTACGCCTGCACGCTCTTGTCAGTGAACTGCGAGCCCCAGTACGTCGCGTTGAACACGATTCGCCAACCCGGCGCGATCTCGCCGTAATCCGCCTGAAGCGAATACGACGTGGTCGGCTCGATGCCGTATGGAGCGACGCGACCCATCTGCACGCCAAGTGCGGTGAACTTGAGCTTGTCGATGCCAAGTCGCTCGGCCCACGACTGGTCCTCCTGTGCCTCCAGTCGGCTCGCGACGACCAGAACGACAGCAAGAATCCGAACCAGCGATCGGAGCTGATCAGTACACGCGCGCAACGGTGGTCCCGGGGAAGTACGTGCGGAGAATCGTGCGGAAGTCCTGACCGGCGCGCGCACGGCCGATGGCGCCCCACTGGCACATGCCAACGCCATGGCCGTAGCCGAGCCCTCGAACCGTTAGACGCGTGAGTCGTCCATCGGGGGAGCTGACGACCTCGGGCGAAAAATACGTACTGTTGAGAAGCTCGCCACTCGGCGAGCGGAGCACGTACCGAATGTCGTTCCCGCGCAGGCGATAGCGACCACGCGACGTCTCGACCCAGAGCGCAGCCACGCGCCCCGACGGCGTCTTACTGTCAACGTCGACGCGCCGCACCTCGCCAACGTTACCCGGTGGCACCTGGGCGTAGCTGCGCAGATACCGCTCGACGACGGTCGTGAGGGAATCGGCGCGCCAACTCCGCTCCCATCGGAAGCGCGGGGCAATGTCGCAGTAGTATCGATCGGTGCCGGGAATGCGATCGCTCACTCGCTGCAAGTACGGCTCGTTCTGTGAGCGCCAGATCTCGTCCGCCGCGGCGGTGCTTCCGCCACATGTCGAGTGATACGGCGCGCTCACCACCCGCCCATTGTAGGTCAGGACCAAGCCCTCCGTAGCTGCCACGGCGGCGTCCGCGACGGCGTTCTCCGCATCGACGCCGCCGTACACCTGGTCGGTCGTGGACGCGGCCACGTCATAGGCGCGTGTCGTGTTGCCAATCCGCGCCACCGCGTAGCTTCGTGCAGCGACCGCCTGCGCCTCCAGCGCGGCGCGATCACCCGCCCCGCGAACGCCAAGCTCCCTCGGGACGACGCCACGAAGGTACGCTTCGACGCCAACGCGGTTGACGATACGCACACCGGAGTCCGCAGCGAGAATGGAGAGACTGCCGCGATATCGCCGCTGATTGACCGAAATCATCGCCTCCGGCTTCACGGCCACGAGAGACACTGGCGCCGCGAACTCGCGCCGCGCGCCCGCCGGCTCTGCGAGCGTGAGTGTCCCTGCCTGCGACGACAAGGAAAGCAGGTCGCCCGCTCTGCCCTCCGCCGCAACACGGCCATCACGGTCGATGAGTCGCCACGCATCGGTTGCCGTGAGCGTGGCACTGGGAACGACGCCGAGTGAGACGCGGAGGCCGGTGGCGTCGATGGCGTTAGGCACCGGCGGACTCGGGGCAGGCGCGGAAGAACGCGTGCAGGCCGCGATGCAAATCGCGGCGAGGCCAGCAGCGCGGCGCTTCAGAAACGTGAGGCCGGGATCGCGCACCCGACGCGACATCGCCTAGCGCCCGAAGCTCCCCACCGTCGTCACCGGCAGAACCCGGCCGAGTCGAGCCGGCCGCGCGACCGAACGCTGGTGGTCCACAATGCGCACGGCCGTCGCGGCAAAATCGTAGTCATCTTCCACCGACGAGAGCTCAACCTCGACAAAGTCGCCCGGCGCGGCATCGGTGGCGACCCGCGTTACGCCGTCGACGTCGTCCGCCTGCCAGGGCGCGCGAGCCTGTGCGCGTCCGCCCTCGTCCGCCCGTCGATCCACGAGAACCCGGGTGCGCGTACCCACATGGCCCTCGTAGCGTTCGGCCGTGATGATACGCTGCAGCTCCGTCAAACGCTCGAGTCGCTCGCGTTTCACATCATCTGGAACGTCGTCGTCCAGCGCCCACGCGCGTGTCCCTTCCTGCGCCGAATACGTGAACGCCCCAACGCGGTCGAACCGGGTCTCCTCCAGGAAATCGAGCAGCTGCTGAAAATCGTCTGCGGTTTCTCCCGGAAAGCCCACGATGCACGTGGTGCGGATCGCCACATCCGGAACGACGTCACGA
Source organism: Gemmatimonadaceae bacterium (assembly GCA_036509075.1). Lineage (GTDB taxonomy): Bacteria > Gemmatimonadota > Gemmatimonadetes > Gemmatimonadales > Gemmatimonadaceae > JAJKIV01. The sequence continues at coordinate 1,419 of DATCGG010000568.1, read as the reverse complement.
ATTCGTCGGATGCGTTCGCGCTGGGTCGCCTGACGCTCGGGGCGGCGCATGCGCTTGAGCACTGCGTCCGACGCGTGCTGCATCGGCATGTCGAGGTACCGGAGCAACCGCGGCTCGTTTGCCATGAGATCGAGCAGCTTCGGCGTCAGGCCGGCCGAGTAGAGATACAAGAGGCGGAGCCAGGGAATCGACGTTTCGTCGAGAAGCCCACGAAGCAGCTCCGGCAAACCGACGCCATCGCGCCGATCACGCCCGTAGTGTGCGAGATCCTGGGCGACGAGGTTGATCTCGCGTGCGCCTTGCAGCTCGAGCAGCTGCGCTTCCCGTATGACGTCCGCCAACGCGAACGACCGATGCTTTCCGCGCATGAGCGGAATCGCGCAGAATGCGCAGCCGTGATCGCACCCTTCGCTGATCTTGAGATAGCGAACGTGCGGCAGGTCGCCCGAGTAGACGCGGACGCCCGGGTGATCCAGCACGGGATCGCCGAGCAGCCCGCGCTCGGTCAGCTCCGGGATCAGCCGGTCCGCTTCGGCAGCGCCGAGGAACAGATCGACTTCGGGGAGCGCGTCCGCGAGCTCGTCCTTGTGTCGTTGCACCAGACAGCCCACGGCAACGACCGCCTGACACACGCCGTCGCTCTTGTACCGGCCAGCCTCGACGATGGCATCGATCGACTCACGCTTGGCGGCGTCGATGAAGCCACAGGTGTTGACGATGATGACCTCGGCCTCATCGAGGTCGGTCGTCGACTCGGCGCCGTGCGCGATCAGCTCGGCTAAATATCGCTCGCTGTCGACCGTGTTCTTGTCGCAGCCGAGGGTGAGGAGGCCAACCTTCATGGGTGACAAAACTAGCCGGTAGGTGGCTGCTCGTGCTGGCGGCTGGGCTGTGGATTAGGAAACGGTTAAGTCCTCGATGACCAATAGCCCGGAAAAGAACGGCTGGTCACATTCGACATCAGGGACCATCCGGCGAGGACGCTTCATGTTCAGTACGTGCCTCTTCTGCCACGGGCGACTCGGCAGCAATGACGTGGTCGAGCACTTTCCCGTCGGCTCGCGGCTGGCGTTCGACTCCGCGAGAGGCAGGCTGTGGGCGGTGTGCCCGCAATGCCGCCGCTGGAACCTGTCTCCACTCGACGAGCGGTGGGAGGCGATCGAGGAGTGCGAGCGGCTGTATCGAAGCACTCGGGCACGAGTGTCGACGGACAACATCGGGCTGGCTCCGAACGTCGGCGGCATCGACCTGATTCGGATCGGCAAGCCGCTGCGACCCGAGTTCGCTGCGTGGCGCTATGGGCCGCAGCTCAAGTGGCGACACAGCCGAGCGAGGATCGTAGCCGGCGTTGCGGGTGCTGCCGGAGTCGCCGCGGCGGTGGCCGCGGCACCCGTCGCCGCGCCATTCATCGCCCCCGCG
>DATCGG010000567.1:0-37984 GCA_036509075.1 Gemmatimonadaceae bacterium | reverse complement strand
ATTCCCGATTCCCGATTCCCGATTCCCGATTCCCGATTCCCGATTCCCGATTCCCGACAATGGGTTCCGAGTCCCGATGTACGGTCCACTTCGGCCGTCAGCGCTCCGAAGGCAAAGCGCTGCTCGAGACGGACGAGCTGATCTTCCGTGGAGCGTTCCGGCTCGCCATCCCGCGTAAGGCCATCACCGAGGTCGACGCAACCGGCGGAACCCTGCGCGTGACGTTCCCCGACGGCACCGCGCGGTTCGAGCTCGGCCCGATCGCGGCGAAGTGGGCGGACAAGATCAAGAACCCGCCCTCGCTGCTGGACAAGCTCGGAGTGAAGCCCGGGATGCGCGTTGCCGTCCTCGGCGTCGAGGACCGGTCGTTTCTCGCGCAGCTCGCCGATCGCACGAGTGAGATCGCGCGCAAGACGCCGAAAAGGGATACGGAGATAATCGTTTTCGGCGCTGATGCCGTGACTGACCTGGCGCGGCTGGCCGAGCTCCGCGAGTACCTAACGCCAGCTGGTGCGATCTGGGTCGTTCACACGAAAGGGAAGGGCGCCGCGTTCAAGGACGTGGACGTGTTCTCGGCGGCGAAGAAGGCCGGCCTCGTCGACGTGAAGGTCGCGAGCTTTTCGCCGACGCACACCGCGGAGAAGCTCGTCGTGCCGGTCAAGGCGCGGAAATGATGCGTTGGGGGTCAGAGTTCTGACCCCCAACGAACCAAATCATCTCGACTCGATCGTCATCTGCATGCCGTACTTCGGCCTGAGCGTGATGATCGGCTGAAGCGCGACAGGGTGGGTGGGCACGAGGCGCAGTCGCCACCGTTGCGCGATCGTTGCGAGGGCAATGATGCCCTCCAACCACGCAAACTGCTCGCCGATGCACACGCGTGGCCCGCCGCCGAAGGGGAAGTACGCAAACTTCGGACGCTCCGACTGCCGCTCGGGCGAGAACCGCTCCGGGTCGAACCGCTCCGGATCCGGAAACCACCGCGCGTCGCGGTGCATGACGTACTGCGACATGAGCACGATCGAGCGCGATGGAATCTCGTACCCGTTCGCCGCGAACGGCGCGAGCGCGCGTCGGCCCACGATCCACGCCGGTGGGTAGAGCCGCATGGACTCCGCCAGGACCATCCGCGTGTACGGCAGTGACACGAGGTCGTCCGCCGTGGGCAACCGGCCGCCTAACGCCGAGTCGACCTCGGCGTGGAATCGCGCCTCGACGTCGGGGTGCTGCGACAGGAGGTACCACGTCCAGGTGAGCGCGTTCGCAGTCGTCTCGTGCCCGGCAAGGAAGATCGTCATGAGCTCGTCGCGCAGCTGGATGTCGGTCATCCCGCCGCCGTCGCCCTCCGAGTCCTGCGCGAACAGGAGCATCGAGAGCAGGTCGCCGCGATCGGCGCCACTCGCGCGACGGCCCTCGATCATCCGATAGATCGTCGCGTCCAGCCGCGACCGTGCTTTCCGGAATCGCAGCGTCGCGGGCAGCGGCAGGCGGTCCAGCAGCTCGCCAAACGGCAGGAAGAATCCGTAGTTGAACGACTCGAACGTCGTGGTGAGCGCGGCGCCGATCGCCGCCGCCTCATGCTCGACGTTCGAGTCGAACAGCGTCTTGCCGACGATGCCGAGCGTGAGCGCCATCATCTCCGTGTGGGCATCGATCACCGCGTGTGGGCGCCACCGATCGCGACGGGCCGCGGCATAGGCCGCCATCGTCGCGCCATAGTCGGCAACGCGTTGTTTATGAAACGCCGGTTGCGCGAGACGACGCTGCCGCAGATGAAACTCACCCTCGCTCGTGAGGAGGCCGGTGCCGAGCAGGTTCTTGGCGCGCTCGAGGCCACGGCCCTTGTGGAAGTTGCGGTGATTCGTGACGAGCACGTCCCGCACGAGGTCCGGATGATTGAACAGGTACAGGGTCTCCGGACCTAACGGGACGCGCGCGATGTCGCCGTATGCGGTGAGCCCGGTGAGAAAGGCGAGCGGGTCTCGGCCCATGCGCAGCGCATCCAGCGCCGGAACCCGCCGCCGTGGCCCGGGCACGTGTTCCGTCCGCGTTAGGCTTGCCTGCTCCAGCGTCGTCGAATTGGGCATCTCCGTTCACCGCTTCCGGGTGCTTACTGTCCAATCGATCATCCGGGGCCGCATGCCCGGTTCCACGTGTGTCAGTGCCCTAGTACCCAGTCATCAGGCATCAGGTCCCGCAGGAGAACCCTGGGAGAGCGCGCCCTAAAAAGCGTGGTTCCCGGGACCCGATGCCCTGATGACCGACGACAACGGCCGGCCCACCTGGTACTGGTTTCACCGCTGTTTCTCGCGTGAATCCGCCTGGAGATGGAAACACGCCGTGAAGCGAGTGCTCCACGGCGTGTCTGGATCGTCGTTAGCCCCCTCAGGCGTTTTTCCGATCCAGTTCCCTTCAATCGGATTACCGGCCGCCCTGAGCTCCGCCCGACGGTACGGCCAGGTTCGAGCAGATGATCGCTCCAGATTCCACTCCAACCGCGTCGGCTCCCGAAGACGTCATGCACGGCGTCGCGAGCCAGGCGTGGCGCGCGAGAGCGCTCCACCCCTTCAGCGGATCGGTGGAGACGATGATGATCTCCACGTCCGACGAGCGCTTGAAGTCCAGGGCGGACAAGTCGGTCGTATACCGCAGATTCTCAGCGTAGTAGGCCTCTTCTGCTGTTCGCAGCGTCCCGAGGTCGCTGCGCAAAGTGGCCTGATACGATCGCTCCTTCATGTTGCGGAAGCGCGGGACGCCGATCCCGGCCAGCAATCCCATGACCACCATGACGGTGAGCAGCTCGATGAAGGTGAAACCGCGCTTCGTGCGTCGCATGTTTTTCGGAAGGTCTCGGCTGTGAGAGTTCGGGTCTGCGGCGTGATGGAAGGCAGGTCCGGTGCCAGCCGTGCCATGTGACCTAACGCTATGCGAGTGAACGGGTTGAAGCGAAAGCCGAACCGCGATGCGAACGGGCGCGATGTGGCTCCGCGGCTACACGCGACCGCGGGATGTCGAGGCGCCGCGACAGGGGATACGAGATGCGCCCACGTCGAGTGAGCCACATCACGAATCCGAGACGGGCGCTAGATCGCGACCGACGATTGGACCGTCGCGGCGAGCGCCACGCTGAACGCACGAGCGGTCGGGAACCGGTCCTGTGCATTGCGCGCCAGCGCTTTGGCGATGACGGCATCGAGCGCGGCGGGAACGTCTGCTCGAAGGTCGCGGACCGCCCGGGGTGTGCCGGCGAGCTTCGCGGCGATGATCATGTGCGCCGCACGTGACATGAATGGCGGCTCGCCAGCGAGGGTCTCGAACAGCACGCACGCGAGACTGTAGATGTCGGCTCTGCCGTCGATCTCGCGGTCACCGCTCGCCTGCTCGGGGCTCATGTACGCGGGACTTCCAACGGCCATCCCGGCGGCCGTCGTCCACTCGGTGCCGCTCCGTCGCAAGGCGCGCGCGATTCCGAAGTCCGCGACGATGGCGTGCCCGTCGTGCAGCAGAATGTTCTCGGGCTTGATGTCGCGATGAATGACTTCTCGCATGTGGGCGAAGTCGAGCGCGTCGGCGACCTCGACTGACAACCGAACCGCCTCGTCGATCGGCAACTGATGCTCGCGCTTGAGCCGGGCGCGCAGCGTCTCGCCCTCGACATAGGCACTGACGAAATAGCTCGTCTCGCCGGTCGTGCCGGAGTCGTAGAGCGGAAGTATGTGCGGATGCTGGAGACGGGCGAGGAGTCGAATCTCGCGCTGGAATCGTTCGGCACCGGGTGCATCGCCAACGTCCGAACGAAAGACCTTGATGGCGACCGGCCGGTCGTGGCGGATGTCGCGAGCAAGGAACACGACAGCCATGCCACCGCGGCCGAGCTCCCGCTCGATCACGTACCGGTCAGTGAGCAGCTTCTGAAACCGCTCGGCCAGGACGCTCATCGCACGCTCCGTCTACGGCGCTGGCAGTATGCGTTGTTGGCTGCGAAACGGAAAGAGCAGGCGACTGGCGGCTGGCGACTGCCGGGGACGGGCGACGGGCGACGGATGTGGGGCGACAGGCGACAGGCGGCAGCCAGCGCGAGCAGCCAGCATTCAGCCGCTGTTTCCCAGTCGCCAGTCGCCAGTCACCGGTCGCCGTATGTAAGTAGTTACTTGCATTCACCAGCCGGCCCGTCTAGATTGCGCGTCCTTATGGCCAGCAGACAGAAACTCCTCGCCGCCGCCGCGCGGATTTACGGCGAGTCCGGATTCCGCGGCGCCACCACGCGCCGCATCGCCGATGAGGCCGGGGTCAACGAAGTAACCCTGTTCCGTCTCTTCGGATCGAAATCGGCGCTCATCGCCGAGGCGATTCGCGAGCACGCGCCGCGCGCCACGGAGCCGGGTGGGCTGCCTGACGAGCCCGTCGAGCCCGAGAACGAGCTCTCCGCCTGGTGCGACGCGCAGCTCACGCACCTGCGTGGCGCGCGATCGATGATCCGCAAGGCCATGGGTGAGATCGAGGAACATCCCGAGATGGCGCCCTGCATGTCCGAAGGCACGCAGTACGCATTTCGCGAGCTGCTCGACTACGTTGCGCGGCTCCCTCGAGCCGGCGATGGCATCTCGGAGAACGAGATCCGGACCGCGGCCGTGATGCTCATCAGTGCACTCTTCGGCGACGCGATGGGACGCGAGATGATGCCCATGCTCTACCCACAGCCCGAGTCCGACGCTGCGGCGCTCTACTCGAGGAATTTTCTCCGCGCGATCGGGTGGGATACCCCGCGACGCCGAAGTCCGGCACGCGGCGCGCATGCACGACAGCGCGCCCGCGGCACCGCTGCCCGCCGCTGATTCCCCTCTCAGTTCGGATAGGTCAATGCATTTCCGCTCACTACGCCGCGTCGCGCTCGTCGCGACCGCTGTCCTCGCTTCGCCACCCGCGCATCGCGCGTTGGTGGCGCAACAGCCCCCGCCACCAGTGCGCCCGGCGCGAGACACATCGGCCACGGCCGGTACGCCACGTCCGCTCTCGCTGGACGAGGCAATGAAGATCGCCGAGCGCCAGAGCGAGAACCTTCAGATCGCGCGCGCCGGTGTCGATCGCGCGCGCGGCCAGGTTATGCAGGCGAAGAGTCAATATCTCCCGCAGCTCAGCGGATCGCTGCAATACACCCGCACCCTCCAGAGTCAGTTCGACGTGTTGCGCGACACGCCGCAGCCGCAGCCCGGCCCTGACGTTCCACCCGCGCCCGCGCGTGATACGACGACGTATTTCACGCCGTGCACGCGGTATCTCGCAGGGGCAGGCGCAACGGAGGCCCAGCGCGTTGCGGGTCTGGAGACATTCGCGCAGTGCTCGAGCGGTGGCGGTCTCGGCATCGACTTCACGAAAGTCGGGTTCGGATCGCCGAATCAGTATCAGATCGGCTTGGCCGGATCCTACACTCTCTTCAGCGGTGGACGAGTCAACGCGCAGTACGCCGCAGCCGCCGCAGGGCGTCGCTCCGCGGACGTCGAAGTCACGGCGCAGCGCGCGCAGCTCCGCCTCGATGTTGCGCAGGCCTATTACGACGCCGCGCTCGCCGATCGGCTGGTCGACATCGCGGACTCGTCACTCGTGCAGACCGAAGAGGCACTCCGTCAGACGTCGCTCGCCCGAACAGTCGGCAATCAGTCAGAGTTCGATCTGCTGCGCGCGCGCGTGACGCGCGACAACCAGATTCCACCGCTGCTTCAGGCGAAGACGTCACGGAACCTCGCATACCTTCGGCTCAAGCAGTTGCTCAACTTCCCCTACAGCGATTCGCTAGCGCTCACGGATGGCATCGTGGACGTCGAGCAGGCAGCGAACGCCCGCGTCACCGCCGCCTCGAACGATCGAGCGACGCTGACCACGCTGGTGTTTGCGATGAGCGACTCGATCGTGCGGCTGTCTGACACAACGACCGAGGCGCGTTCAACGGTCCGCCAGCTCGACGAATCGCTGACCGCGCAGGAAATGCAGCGGAAAATAGCAAGGTCCGAGTACCTGCCGAACCTCACGCTGTCGACATCGTATGGTCGCGTGGCGTTCCCGACGGGGGGTGTGCCGAACTGGAACAATTTCGTGAACAACTGGACCGTAACCGTCGGCGCGTCGATGCCGTTGTTTACCGGTGGAAGGATTCGCGGTGAGAACGTCGTTGCGCAGGCGAACGTTGCCGAAGCGAAGGCCCGGCTCCAGCAGACGAAGGAGTTTGCATCGCTGGATGCGCGTCAGGCCGTCGCCGAGCTGCAGCAGGCCGTCGCCACGCTCGCGGCGAGCGGCGGCACCGCGGACCAGGCCACACGGGCCTACAACATCGCCGAGGTGCGCTTCAAGGAAGGGCTTTCCACGCAGCTCGAGTTGACCGAATCGCGGCTGCTGCTTCAACAGGCTCGCGCCAACAGGGCCCAGGCAGCCCGCGATTTCCAGGTTGCCCGGCTCCGCCTAACGCTGTTGAAGGATCTGCCGCTCGGAGCCGGCAACGCAGCTGGCATCGGCTCGGCGGTCGGCGGACGCACCACCCTGCCGACCACGGGCACGGGCGGCGCAGGCTCGACACAGCAGCAACAACAACCCCAGCAGCTTCCGCGGGCGGGTTCGTCCGCCAGCATTTCCGGAACCGGACAGCCACAGTAAGGGAGCACGACTTTAATGCAATCAGGAATCAATCGTCACCGAATGCGGGCTGGCTCGATCGCTCTGGCGATCGCCGTTACCGCCGTGACGTTCGCAGGGTGCAAGCGCGGTGAAGCCGGAGACGCGAAGGCCGAATCCGCTCCTGCGCCCACGACTGTCGGCACGGAGAACGTCGTCGTGGTATCTCAGGCCGAGCTCGCGAGCGGCCCGGCGATCTCCGGCAACCTCCAGGCGGCTCAGGAAGCGACGGTGCGCGCGCAGATCGGCGGCACGGTGCTTCAGACACTGGTCGACGAGGGAAGCCGCGTGAGCACCGGAACGTTGCTCGCGCGCATCGACGACCGCACGATTCGCGATCAGTACCTCTCGGCACGCTCGGCGGTGACGTCCGCCCAGAGCGCCGCCGAGGTTGCACAGCGGAACCTCGAGCGGAACGAGCGCCTCGCGACCGCCGGCGCCATTGCCGACCGCGACCTCGAGACGTCGCGATCGCAGAACATTGCCGCGCAGTCCCAGCTCGCGGATGCCAGGGCGCGCCTGACGTTGCAGGAGAAGCAGCTCGCGGACGCGCAGATCCGCGCACCGTTCACCGGCATCGTCTCGAAGCGCCAGGTGAATGGCGGCGACGTCGTGTCTCCCGGCGGCGAGCTGTTCAGGATCGTCGACCCGACGAGCATGCGGCTCGAGGGCTCGGTGCCGGCCAGTCAGCTCAGCTCGATCCGGATCGGATCGCCGGTGTCGTTCAACGTGAGCGGCTATCCCGATCGGGCGTTCGAGGGCAAGATCACGCGAGTCAATCCGATCGCTGACCCGACGACCGGACAGGTGCGCGTGGTGGTCTCGGTGCCTAACGCAGCCAACAACCTCGTCGGCGGTCTGTTCGCCGAGGGCCGTGTGGCCAGCGAACGGCGGAACGTGCTCGTCGCGCCCACGAGTGCGGTGGACGTCACGGGCATCAAGCCCTTCGTGATCCGGCTGAAGGACGGGAAGGTGGAGCGAGTGGAAGTCGAGCTCGGCTTGCGCGACGAGGAGTCCGAGCGCGTCGAGATCAAGGCCGGCCTCACGAAGGGTGACACGCTGCTGACTGGAGCAGCCCGCGGCATCTCGCCGGGGACGCCGGTTCGCGTGAGCACGCCGGCGGACACGCCGGTAGCGAAGAGCTAGTTCGAAGCGTCGTCGTCATTCCGAGCGCAGCGAGGAATCGCGCTCATCCCGAGAGAGGGTCCTCTACCGGGACAGTCGCGATCCCCCGCCTGACGGCTCGGGATGACAAACCATGAGAAAACGCCATGTTGATCTCTGATTTCGCGATCAAGCGGCCCATCGTCACCGTCGTGTCGATGCTGGCGCTCGTCGTCTTCGGGCTGATTGCGCTGGGGAAGCTCCAGACTGACGAGTTCCCCGACGTCGCCCCACCGATCGTGACGGTCGGGATTCCATATCCCGGCGCGTCGCCTGACGGCGTGGAAAAGGAAATCCTCGACCCGGTCGAGGAAGCCATCTCGTCGATCAGTGGCGTCAAGACCATCAGCGGCAGCGCCGAGGATGGCTTCGCCACTGTCGTCGTCGAGTTCCTGTTCGAGAAACCGCTCCAGGAAGCCACGCAGGACATCCGGGACGCGATCTCCGGCATCCGGTCGGACCTGCCGACCGAGATGAAGGAGCCGATCATCAAGAAGTTCAACGACACCGATCTGCCGATCGTGTCGCTCGCGCTCGCCTCCAACACGCTCACGCCCGGCGAGCTGACGCGCCTGGCCGATCCAGGCCTAACGCGCGAGTTCCGCTCGATTCCGGGCGTCGCCGAAGTGGAGGTGCCTGGAAAGGTCGAGCGTGAGCTCACGGTGCAGATCAAGCCAGCTGCCTTGCAGGCCGCGGGGGTCGGCGTCGCGCAGGTCGTGCAGGCGCTCGAGCTGCAGAATCTCGCCGCGCCCGTCGGCCGCGTGACCGGCGACCTGGATGAACGCTCGATCCGCCTCCGCGGACGTCTCGAGCGTCCAGAGGAGTTCGCCCAGATCATCATCGCCGAGCGGAACGGGCAGGTGATCCGGCTCGGTCAGGTCGCCGACATCCTCGACGGTACCGAAGAGGCAAGGTCGCTCGCGCTGTTCAGCGCGAGCGGCAGCGCGGGTGCGGCCGGCGTCAATCGCCAGTCCGTCGGCATCGACATCAAGAAGTCGAAGGGCTACAGCACCACGCAGGTCGCCGATCAGGTTATCGCGCGCCTGGAGACGCTGAAGAAAAGGCTGCCCGCGGGGACGACGATCGACGTGGTGAAGAACCGCGGCGAGCGCGTCCGCCATTCGGTCGCGAATGTCGAGGAATCGTTGCTCGAGGGGGCGTTCCTCACCGTGCTCGTGGTGTTCCTGTTCCTCAACTCGTGGCGCTCCACGGTCATCACGGGTCTCGCGCTGCCGGTGTCGGTGCTCGCGAGCTTCGTCGCGGTATGGTCGTTCGGGTTCACGCTCAACACCATGAGCTTGTTAGGCCTGTCGCTCGCGATCGGTATCCTGATCGACGACGCCATCGTTGTGCGAGAGAACATCGTCCGGCACGTGGAGATGGGTAAAGACCACTACACGGCAGCCCGCGAGGGTACCGACGAGATCGGGCTCGCCGTCGCGGCAACGACGTTCTCGATCATCGCCGTGTTCGTTCCGATCGCGTTCATGCCCGGCGTCGGCGGCCAGTGGTTCAAGCCGTTCGCGCTCACCATGGCCTGCTCGGTGCTCGTCTCGCTGTTCGTGTCGTTCTCGCTCGATCCAATGCTCTCGGCATACTGGCCAGACCCGCATGTCGAGCATCACAAGAAAGCGTGGATCACGCGGCAGCTCGACAAGTTCAACCACTGGTTCAATCGTCAGGCGCAGAACTACAAACTCGTGATCGCCTGGGCGCTCGACCACCGGTGGGCGGTGTCCGCGATCGCCGCGGGCACGTTCGTCTTCGCGCTCGCGATGCCGTCGATCAAGATCGGCAACAACGCCCTAGTGGGGTTCGGTTTCTTCCCGGAGGATGACCAGGCCGAGCTCAATGTGACGATCGAGTCGCCACCGGGCTCGAACATCGAGTACACGCGCATCAAGGCCGACGAAGTCGTTCGCCAGATCCAGAAGCACAAGGAAGTGCGCTACGCGTACACCACGATCGGCGGTGGGCAGACCGGCGCCGTGGACGTGGCGAAGGTGTATGTGCGTCTCACGCCGAAGGGCGACCGCAACGTGAGTGTCGAAGGCATCTCATCGCGGTTGCGCGAGGAGCTCAAGACGGTCGGCGGCGCCAAGATCGCCGTGTTCGCCACCGACTGGGGCGGCGGGCGAAAGCAGGTGCAGCTCCAGGCGCGCGGCAATGATACCGACGAGCTCGCGGCGTTTGCCGACAAGGCGCTCAAGGCGGTGGAGTCGGTGCCCGGTGCTGTCGACATCGCACTCTCGACGAAGGGGCAGAAGCCCGAGCTCACCGTGGATCTCAACCGTGGCGTCGCGGGCAGCATCGGCGTCACGGTCGGCCAGGTCGCGCAGGCGCTGCGCCCGGCGTTCGCCGGCATCGACGCGGGCGACTGGCAGGACCCGAGCGGTGAGATGCGCGACGTTTACGTCCGGCTTGCGCCGGAGGCCCGTACGCGTGCGTCCGATCTGCGTCAGCTGCCGCTTGTGATTCAGGGTCCCAACGGTGCGCCGACGACGGCCCCGTTAGGCCAGGTCGCGACGGTGAAAGCGGGCGTTGGGCCGGCGGTGATCAACCACCTCAATCGCGACAAGGTCGTGTCGGTCGAGTTCAACACGTCCGGCCGGTCGATGGGCGAGGTGACGAACGATGCGTACACCCGCATGCTCGCTGTGCCGCATGGGCCGAGCATCCGGATCACGAAAGGCGCCGAGGCGGAGCAGCAGGGCGAGCTGTTTGGGCAGATCTTCCTCGCGCTCGGTGTCGCGGTGGGGCTCATGTACCTGATCCTCGTGATGCAGTTCGGGTCCTTCCTCGACCCTCTCGCGATCATGCTGTCGCTGCCGCTGTCGCTGATCGGCGTGATGATGGGGCTCGCCGTTACGCGGAACACGATCAACATCATGAGCCTGATCGGCGTGATCCTGCTCATGGGCATCGTGGCGAAGAACGCGATCCTGCTCATCGACTTCGCGAAGTGGGCACGTGAGAAGCAGGGCCTGGCGCTGCGTGAGGCGTTGATCGAGGCTGGCGCGATCCGGCTCCGTCCGATTCTCATGACGACGGTGGCGCTGATCGCGGGCATGCTTCCGGTCGCGCTTGGCCGGGGCGAGGGCGCGCAGTTCCGGTCGCCGTTAGGCGTCTCGGTAATCGGTGGTGTGATCACGTCGACGCTGCTGACGCTGGTCGCGATCCCGACGTTCTACGAGATCCTCGACGAGTGGCGTGGCGGCCTCGCGCGCCGGTTCGGCATGACCATCAAGGAGAAGACGGCCGAGTATCCGGTTCCGGGGTTGGCGCCGGAGGCGGGCGACTGATAACTGCCGGGGACGGGCGGCGGGCGACGGGCGACGGTTAAAAAGCGGAAACCCTCGGAAAGCTCATCTCGATTGAGAGGCCTTTCCGAGGGTTCTCGCTTTCTAGCCGTCGCCCATCGTCCGTCCCCCGTCCCCGGCAGTCGCCCGTCCCCCGTCGCCGGATAGATTCCAAGCCCGATGGAATCGCATACCCTCCTGAGCCACCTCGCCGAGGTCTGGGCGTACGTGACCCTCGGTGCGTCCGGAATCATTACCGAAGAGGCCGCACCGCTCGTCGGCGGCTTCGCGGCGCATGAGCACCATCTGGGCTTCATGCGCGTGGTCCTTGCCTGTGCCATCGGCGTCTGGGCGGCCGCCGTCGGCCTGTATGCGCTCGGACGATGGCGAAGCAAGTGGGTGCGGCGGCGCTTCCGGCGGATGGGCCGCTATGTCACGCGGCTCCTCGTGTTCGTTAGGCGGAGGCCATGGCGCAGTGCCTTTGCGGTGCGATTCGCCTTCGGCGCGCGGATCGTGCTGCCAATCGCCTGCGGGGCAGCCAGGTTGCGCATCCCGATCTTCCTGATCGGCAGCGCGATCGCGTCGCTCGTCTGGGCCCTGCTGTTCGCCACGCTGGGTTGGCTCTTCGGTGAAACCGCCCTCCTCGTCATCGGGCACATTCGCCGGTACGAGGACGAGTTCGCGGGGTTCCTGGTCGCGGCTGTCGTGATCGTGGCAGTGATCCTGTATCAGCGACACCGGCCACCGCCGCTGATCGATCAGACGGAGACAACGGGCAGCGGCCCGGCTATCACGGACGAGGTGGGCCCCGTGTGAGGCAGCGGAGGTCGCCGAGAAAGCTCCCCAGTTCTCCGCGATCTCTGCGGCTCTGCGGGTTCAATTCGGCCCGTGGTTCCACGCCGGCATTGACACCCGGCTGCGGCGACCCGATCTTCCCCTCACATTGTGAGTGGTAACCCGATCCCTCGTTGAGGGCGCCATGCGTCGCATCCCGGGTCTCCGTCGCGTCTTTCGATTCCCCCGCCGCTCGCGGCAACAGATCGACCGTGACATCGACGACGAGCTCGCGTTCCACATCGAGATGGTCGCGGCGGAGCTGATCGAGGCCGGCGTACCGGAACGCGAAGCGCGCGAGCGCAGCCGGCGACAGTTCGGCGACCTGGAGTGGGCTCGGCGCAACCTGCGCCGGGAAGAGCAGGGGATCGAGCGCGAACGCCGACGCGCCGATCTCGGCGGCGAGCTCCGTCAGGACCTGACGTTCGCGTTCCGACAGCTGCGCCGATCCCCAGGGTTCGCCACAGTCGCGGTGCTGACGTTGGGACTCGGCATTGGCGCGACGACGGCGATCTTCAGCGTCGTCGACGGCGTGCTGCTCCGCCCACTGCCATACGCTCGGGCGGATGGTATCGTTAGGCTCAGGCAGGTGGACGCACGGCGGTCGGACGAGGGTGGCACATCGCCCGCAACCTTCTTCGACTGGCGCGACCGAAGTCGATCGTTCGAGCGCGTCGCATTCTTTCAATATTTCGGCCACGACGTGAAGGGGGCGTCAGGTGAGACGACCTCGATCGACTCATGGCTCGTCTCCGAGGACTATTTCGCCGTGCTCGGCGTGCAGCCACGACTCGGCCGCACCTTCCTTCCAGACGAGTACCGGCCAGGGGCGGCGCGCGTCGTCGTCATTTCCAGCGCGCTCTGGCAACAGCGGTACGGTGGCGACCCAGGCGTGCTTGGTCGTCGAGAGATTCTGGATGGAGTCGCACACACGATCGTCGGCGTGATGCCCGCGTCATTCCAGTTCCCGGAGAAGCGGCACATCTGGGCACCCAAGATTCTCACGGATGAGGATCGCCGAGTTCGCGCCGAGGGCTACCTCGGCGTCATCGCGCGATTGCGCCAGGGCGTGACGATCGCCGCGGCACAGGACGACATGAATCGCGTATCGCGCGAGCTCGCCGCCCTGTATCCGTGGACGAACGCGAAGGTTGGCGCTCTCGTGACGTCGATACCTAACGACATCCTCGGACCGGTTCGACCGGCGCTGCTCGTGCTGCTCGGCGCGGTCATGTGCGTGCTGCTCGTGGCGTGCGCGAACGTGGCGAACCTCCTGCTGGCGCGAGGCGCGGATCGTGGGCGCGAGTTCGCGATTCGCGCTGCCCTCGGCGCGGGCCGCGCGCGGCTCGCGCGCCAGATGCTTACTGAAAGCGCCATCCTCGCCGTGTTCGGGTGGGCCGTCGGACTTCTGGTCGGTCGTGTCGGTATTCGGCTCATCGTCGCGCTCTCGCCGGCGACCCTTCCGCGCCTGGATGAAATCGCGCTCGATGGCCGCGTGTTGTTGTTCACGCTCGCGGGGTCCGCGGCGACGGCATTGCTCTTCGGGCTCGCGCCGGCCCGCGTGTTCTCGAGTCCCGACATCAACCACGCGGTCCGTGACGGAGGTCGCGGGACGTCTGCGTCACGCGGGCGGGTGCGCTTCCGGTCGCTGCTGATTATCACGGAGGTCGCGCTCGCCCTGGTGCTGCTCGTCGGGTCCGGATTGTTGATCCGCAGCTTCATCGTACTGCTGCGAGTGGATCCCGGCTTCGTACCCGAGCGCCGCGCCATGGTCCAGCTCTTTTTGTGGGACTTGTACCCAAAGCCGGAGCTGCGAGCTGGAGCCCTCCGCGATGTGCTCGACCACATGAAGTCCGTGCCTGGCGTGGAGTCGGTCGGCGCGGTGTCGGCATTGCCATTCGCGGCCGCGAACATCGGAGTGCAGACGCCGATCAGGTTCGAGGGGCGGCCTGCCCCGGCGCCGGGCGAGTCACCTACCGTCTACACCACCGTCGCCACCAACGGCTACTTCGAGGCCATGGGTGTCGGGCTGCGTCGTGGGCGGACGTTCACGGCCGCAGACAATGCGACAGCGTCGAAGGTCGCGCTGGTGAGCGAGTCGCTCGTCCAACGCTACTTTCCTAACGAGGACCCGATCGGCAAACGAATCGCGGTCATGTTTGATGGTGGGCAGTCGCGCGAGATCGTGGGCATCGTCGGCGACGTGCGGCACGACGGCCTGCAGGGGGCGCCGCGCGCGGAGATGTACATGCCACACGCGCAGTTTCCGTTCGGATCGATGTCGATCGTGGTCCGCACGGCCGGCGATCCGGCACCGCTTCTCCCACTCCTTCAGCGCGCGGTGTGGGACGTGAATCGGAATCAGGCCATCTACGCCGCGACGACGATGAAGGCACTCGTCGGAACGTCACTCACCGAACGGCGGTTCAACCTCGCCCTCATTGGGAGCTTCGCGGGCCTTGCGCTGGTGCTGGCAGGAGTTGGCGTTTACGCGCTCATCAGCTACTCGACGAGTCGCCGCGCGAACGAATTCGGTGTGCGGCTCGCCCTCGGCGCCGGTGGGAGAGACATCCTGATTGCGGCGATGGGGGACGGCGTGCGGTTCGCGGTGGCCGGCGTCATGGTGGGGATGGTGGCGTCGTTCGCGCTCACGAGGTCGATGACCACGATGCTGTTCGGCGTAACGCCGACGGATCCACTGACGTTCGGCGTCTTCGCCGTGGTCATGCTGGTGGTCGCGATGATCGCGAGCTTCGTCCCGGCGCGTCGGGCGCTGCGAGTGGATCCGGTGACGGCGCTGAGAGGCGAGTGATCGAGCTCACCGGAAAAAATTGCCGCATGGGAACCTCGGAGACCGGCCTTAACGTCGGCGGAGTGCATCCGTCGTACGTACAGCGCACGCCAAGACGGCGAGCGCGCGATACTGTCTCTGGGAGATACCATGCGCAATCTGGGAATGGCTGCCGTTGCTGCAGCCCTGCTCGTTGGAAGTGCGCCCGTCGTACGCGCACAGAGTCTCGACCGCTCGCCCACTCCGTTGCACCCGCGCGTGACGCATCGCGAAGCGCACGAGCTTCGCTCCGACAGGCGCGAGATCCGTCATGACACCCGCGAGCTTCGCGGCGACAACCATGAAATCCGGCAGGACCGCCGCGAGCTGCGGCAAGACACGCGAGAGATCCGTCACGACGACACGCGTAAGGAGCGCCGTCAGGACATCCGTGAACGTCGCCAGGACCAGCGAGACCTCAATCGGGATCTTCGCGACCGGCGGGGTGATCGCCGCGACCGCAATCAGGACGTCCGCGATTTCCGTCGCGACCGCCGCCAGGCCAGGTCATCCTGAGCCAGCAGGCGAAGGATCGCGATCGTCCCGATAGAAGGCCCCTCTACCGGGGGGAGCGCGATCCCTCGCTTCGCTCGGGATGACAGTCAGCGTTAGGCGGGAACCGATGTCACGGCTGCGGCTTCCCTGAGCAGCCGCCATGCCTCGCTCACGTGACGTGGCTCGGTGCGCATGTTGCCGATCGCCAGCCGGAGCACGTACCGGCCATTCAGCTTGGTGTGTGACAGGTAGGCGCGGCCGCTCGCATTCACGCGCTCGAGGATCGCGGCATTGAGCGCCTCGCGCTCCGCCTCGCTCGTCCCGGCCGGGGCGTACCGAAAGCACACGAGAGAGAAGGGGACCGGTGCCACCCGTTCCCACTCGGGAGCAGCGTCGACCCACGCGGCGAACTCGCGCGCCATGCCCATCTGCTGCCGGAGGCGAGCCGCAAGCCCTTCCGCGCCGAACGCGCGAATGACCATCCACAGCTTGAGCGCCCGAAACCGTCGGCCGAGCTGGACGCCGTAGTCCATGAGGTTCACGACATCGCTCTGTTCTCGCGTGACGAGATACTCGGGCACGAGCGAGAACGCGCGCTTGAGCACGTCGGGACGGCGCGTGAACATCGCCGACAGGTCGATAGGCGTGAACAGCCACTTGTGTGGGTTCACCACGAGCGAGTCGGCGAGCTCGACGCCCGCGAGCACGTGCCGCATCTCGGGGACGACGGCCGCCACACCACCGTACGAGCCATCGACGTGCAACCACATGCCTTCCCGCGCACATAACGCGGCGACTGCCGGCACCGGATCGATGCTGGTCGTGCTCGTGGTGCCGACCGTCGCAACCGTCGCGAGCGGCAGGTAGCCCGCGGCACGATCCGAGCGTACAGCCGCGTCGAGCGCTTCGACGCGCATCCGAAAATCGGCGTCGGGATCGATGTGCACGACGTTCTCGTGCCCGAAGCCGAGTGTGATGGCCGCTTTGTCCACCGACGAGTGTGCGTGTGCGGACGTGTAGACGCGCAGCCTGGGCAGGTCGGTTCTGCCCGCCATTCCTTTCTCGCGGATGGCGAGCTCCGGCTTGGCCTCGCGAGCGGCCGCGAGTGCGAGGAGCGTTGAAATCGATGCGGTGTCGTTGATCAGGCCAAACCAGCCATCGCTCAGCCCGAGGAGCTGGCGCAGCCAGTCGAGCGTCCTGAGCTCGAGCTCCGTCGCGGCGGGCGACGTCTTCCATAGCATCGCGTTCACGTTGAGCGCCGAGATGAGCATCTCCGCCAGGATGCCCGGGGCGGACGCCGAGATGGCGAAGTAGGCGAAGAACCCCGGGTGATTCCAGTGCGTGACGCCGGGCACGATGAGACGCTCGAAGTCATCCAGCACCGCATCGAGCGACTCGGCCTCGGCAGGCGGCTCGTCCGGGATCGTCTGCGCGATGTCGCCGGGGGCGACGCGCGGGACGACGGGGAATCGTTCGGGATGCTCGAGGTAGTCTCCGATCCACTGGAGAACGCGACGCGCCTGACGACGGAACTCGTCAGGCGCGATGTCACCAAGCGGAGGTGTGTCGCCGTTGGTCATCAGGGTGCCAGGCGTTAGGCGCTTTCGACGATCGTGAAGTCAGCGGTCTGCTTTGTCAGGCTGTCATCGCGCGGCACCGCCTTCGCCGACGTACGTCCTTCCGCAGCCGTGATCAATGCGACGCCGCCGACAATGATAGCCGCCGCGACGCCCATGCGCGCATTGATCACTTCACCGGCAAGGAGCCAGCCGAGGATCACGGCGACGATCGGGTTCACGTAGGCGTACGTCGCGACCCGGGCGGCCGTCGACACGCGCAGCAGGAAGACGAACGCCGTGAAGCCGATCAGCGACCCGAAGATCAGCAGGTAGATCCAGGCAGCCAACGACCTCGCGGACACGGCCGCGATGTGAAACGTCGCGAGCTCACCGCGCATGATTCCGACCACGCCGACGAACGCACCGCCGACGAGCATCTGAATCGCGGTCATCATCAACGCCGACTTCGGTCGCGGCGCGTGGCGTGAGTAGATCGATCCCACGGACCACGCGAGTGCCCCAAGGATCACGATGACGGCACCGATGCGATCGACTCGTGCTCCTCCGCCGAAGGACGCGGGACCGACCAGCGTCGCGACGCCGGTGAGGCCGATCAGCAGCCCGACTCCAACGAGAATGCTTGGGCGGCGGCCCGCCGGGCGTGCCCACTCGAGCAGCACCATGAAGAGTGGCGTCATCGCGACGAGTAGTGCCGCTATGCCCGACGGAATGCGCTGCTCCGCGACTCCTACGAGCGAGTTGCCGAGCATGAGCAGCGATCCGACGATCGCAGCCGTTCGGAATTGCGGCAACGTAACCCCAGGCGCGCGTCGCACTCGAGCCGCGATGAGCATGATGAGGCCCGCAAGACTGAACCGCGACGCCGATAGAATGAACGGCGGAATCGTTTCGATCGCGAACCGAATGCCGAGGTACGTGGAGCCCCAGATAAGGTAGATCGCGATGAAAGCCGCGATCACGCGGCCACGATGCGCAGGTGCCCCTGCTACCGCCACCGGAACAACCTCAGAGCCAGAGTGAAGCAGACGACGAGCCACGTCAGGATGATCGCGAGCTCACCGCCCACGGTGCCCCACGAGGCGCCCTGCAACATGTTCGCGCGAAGCGCGTCGTTGACGGCCGTGAGCGGCAGCGCCTGGATGAAAGGCTGCGCTGCCTTTGGGAAATTGCCTGACGAGAAGAAGACTCCCGAAAACACCCACATCGGAAGCATCACGAGGTTCATGAGTCCCGATGCGCCTTCGATGGTGCGCGGGCGGGCTGCGATGAGCAACCCGATTCCACCGAACGCCAGGGAGGACAAAACACAGATGATCACGAGCTGGGTCAGCGAACCGCGGAGAGGCACGCCGAACACGAGCGTTCCGAAGCCGATGAGTGTCGCGACTTCGATCACGAGCAAAGACAGGCGGAAAAACAGGAACGATGCGAGATACTCCGCACGCGACATCGGCGTCGCAATGAGCCGCTTGAGCAGCTTCTTCTTCCGTGCGTCGACAATGGCGAACCCGATGCCCCAGATGCCGCTCCCCATGAGGTTCATGCCGAGGAGCCCCGGCACCACGAAGTCGATGTACCGCGAGCCACGTTCGCTCACCTTCGTGTCGGCGACCGGAACGGGATCCTGCTGACCTCCCGCACGCTGAACCGCGCGGTCCACGACCATGCGTGCCGTGCGGGATTCCGGGCGCGCTTCATCGAAGCGGTATTCGACCGAGCCGCTGGCGCGGGGCACGACGACGAGTGCCACCTTGCCCGTTCGGAGGGCGGCGGCTGCCGCCGTGTCGTCGAGCACGTCCACGACGATGCCGGAAGCGTGTTTCAGCGAGTCCACGACCGGACTATTCGCCGCGCTTCGCGCTACGGCAATGTGCGATGCCTCAGCGGGCCGATTGCGAAACGCGATACCCAATCCGCCAGCGAGCAGAATGGGGAAGATGAACACCCAGAACACCGCCTCCGGCTCACGATAGAACTCGCGAAACCGCGAGAGCGTGAGCTCGACGATCGCCGGCGTGTTGTCGGTCGTGTTCTTCACGCGTGTCGAGCGGTCAGGCGTCATCGCGCAGGCTCCTCCCGGTGAGCGTCACGAACACATCTTCGAGCGTCGGCGAGTGGGTGCGAAGCTCGGTGAGCGGCATCCCGTGCGTCTCGAGCGTCTGCAGCAGAACCGGGATCGTCTCGTGGGCGGCACGGACCTGCAGAGTCCAGCTGCCGCCAGCCCGGTGTGCCGACTTCACTCCGGCGAGAGCGAGCAGCGCCGCTTCGTCGATCTCCCGCGAGCCATCGACGCCGAACTCGATGACGTGCCCCGCGCCAAGCGATGCGATGAGCTCGCGTGGCGTGCCGAGCGAGATCACGCGTCCGTGATCGACGATGGCCACGCGGTCGCACAGTCGCTCGGCCTCGTCCATGTAGTGTGTCGTTAGGACGGTCGTCCCGCCCTCACTGCGGAACCTGTCGATGATGTCCCAGAGCTGCCGTCGCGACTGTGGGTCGAGTCCCGTGGTTGGCTCATCCAGGAAGAGCAGGTCGGGATCGCCGACGAGCGCGCACGCGACGGCGAGCCGCTGCTTCTGCCCGCCGGAGAGCGTACCCACGCGCGATCCGCGCTTCTCATCGAGCTGCACGAGACCAACGACCTCGTCCACGCTTCGACCGGCCGGATAGAACGACCGAAAGAGCTTCACGGACTCGGCCACCGTCAGCTTCTCGGAGAGGAGCGTCTCCTGCAGCTGAATCCCGAGTCGCGATCGCAACGCGTTGCCGTCGCGCGCCCATTGCATGCCGAGGACCTCGACGGTCCCGGCGTCGGGGTTCAGAAGTCCTTCGCAGATCTCGATTGTCGTGGTCTTTCCGGCGCCATTGGGACCGAGGAGACCGAAGCACTCGCCGCTGCGGACCTCGAGGTCGAGCGCGTCGACGGCAACGACGTCGGCGTAGGCCTTTCTCAGACCGCGAACCGCGAGTGCGAGGGGCGCAGTGGAGGAAGCGGGCATCGCGGAAAATTAACGCGTTCCGGTAAAGCGGTGTCATCCCGAGCGCAGCGAGGGATCGCGATCCGACAGGTAGAGGGCCCTCTATCGGGATGAGCGCGATCCCTCGCCTGACGGCTCGGGATGACCCCTTTCGCGTCGCCGGCCGCCAGTCGCCAGTCGCCTAACGTTTTGTGAGAGCTTTCAACGCCGCGCTGGTGTTTCGGTTCGCAAGCGCCAGGCTCCAGATATCGCCCACGCGAGCAAAGCGCTCGCCCACCGTCCCGATTGTAAAGTCGCGAGGGTCGAGCTTCGACGTCAGCTCATCCCACTCGAGCGGCGTGGACACCGTCGCTCCCGGGCGAGCACGGACGGCATACGCCGCCGCCACGGACTTGCCCAGCACGTTCTGCAGGTAGTCCACGTACACCGTCGCCTTGGGCCGCGCTGAGACGGTCCGCTCCACCGTCGCCTCGCGCGGATGCGCGCTGGCGACGCGCGTTGCCA
Organism: Gemmatimonadaceae bacterium; assembly: GCA_036509075.1. GTDB lineage: Bacteria > Gemmatimonadota > Gemmatimonadetes > Gemmatimonadales > Gemmatimonadaceae > JAJKIV01. The sequence continues at coordinate 17,637 of DATCGG010000567.1, read as the reverse complement.
CCAGCTGCGCGATGAGCAATGCGGCCTCATTGCTCGTGCGCGCAGGGAGCGGCAGGAAGATGTGCAGGCCAGTCGAGCCAGACGTCTTGAGCGCAGCGCGGAGGCCGAGCCGATCCAGCTCCGCCTTCACCCACGTCGCGACCTCGACGACACGATCGAACTTCGCGCGTGGGCCCGGATCGAGATCGATGACGGAGTAGTCGGCGAATCCGAGGCTTTTGACACGCGCGTGCCAGGGGTCCACCGAGATCGTTCCGAGCTGCACCTGGTACAGAAGAGTTGCCAGCGAGCCACCGACGAGTCGCTCCACGTGATCGCCGTCCGCGTCCTCGATCGTGTCGACGCGCACGCCGGCGGGAGGGTTCGGTGGCGCCTTCTGCTGGTAGAAGGCTTCGCCGTTGATCCCGTCCGGAAATCGCTTGAGCACCAGCGGTCGATCCTCCATGACCGGGAGGATGAACGGCGCCACGCGCACGTAGTGACGCAGCACATCTCCCTTCGTGTAACCACCCGCTCGACCTGGGAACCAGACCTTGTCGAGGCTCGACAGCGAAAGCGTGACGCCCCGGCCCAGCGTTAGGTGCGCGTCTCGGCGCTCGTGTTCCGCAGCGTCGAGCTCGACCTCGAGCCTCGCGTCCGTTCCAGAGACGGCTGATGCCGAGCGCTTCGCTGTGCGCTTCGCCGCGGATTTCTTCGGTGGAGACTTGACGCTCGCTGCCGCCCCGGTCCGCCGACGGGTTGCGGCCGCGCGCGCGACGCCGTGGCCGCGCTGAACACTCGTTGCCTCGCGCGTCACCTCGCGCGGGTCCTTGTCGTCTCGGACGCCCAGGAATATCGGCTGGCGCAGGCGGCTGTCCGCCGTCCATTCGTTGAACTTCACTTCGACCACGACCTCGGGCCGCACCCAGTGCGCCTTCTCGTTCGTCCGCACCGGTGTAGAGAAGGGAGACGACTTCCGCTCGAGACGCGCGAGACGCTTTGCCATCGCCGCGAGGCTCTCGCGCGTGAAGCCCCCTCCTGTGTGCCCGACGTACACGAGATCATCTCCATCGAAATAGCCGAGGAGGATGGCGCCGAGATGCTCGCGCGTGTTGCGCGGCTCGGTGTAGCCGCCGACGACGAACTCCTGGCGGAACTCGACCTTGAGCTTGAGCCAGTCGCGAGATCGCGCGCCCGGCTGATACGTCGAGTCGACCCGCTTCGCGATGATGCCCTCCCAGTCATCGCGCCGGGCTCGCGCGAGCAGCTTCTCTCCGTCACCGGGCGCGGAATCGCCGAGTCGTAGTCCCTTCGGGGCGCGTGCACCGATGAACCGCTCGAGTCGCTTGCGCCGGACGTTCCATGGCTGGTCGAGCAGCACCGAATCGCCATCCACGAGGAGGTCGAACGCAATGAGGGCTGATGGGGTGCTCTTCACCTGACCTGCGATGTCCCTCTCGCCCTGGAGGTGCATGCGACTCTGGAGGGCCTGGAACCGCGCCGGTGCATCGCCCGAGAACGCGACGATCTCGCCATCGAGCACGAACGGCCGCTTTCGTCGCAGCGCGAGCGCTCGAACGCCGGCTGTGACCTCGGGGAACTGGTGCGACTTGTCCTTGCCATTTCGCGTGATGAGCCTAACGCTGGCTCCCGCGGCAAATGCCAGCACGCGGACGCCGTCGTACTTGGGCTCGAAGGTCCATCCGGCCCCTGTCGGGATGGTCGTGCCGATCGTGGCCAGCATCGGCGTTATTCGGGAATCGGGAATCGGGAATCGGGAATCGCTTTTAACGGCGCTCTTAACTCGATTCCCTATTCCCGATTCCCGATTCCCTGATCTATTCGAGTGCCACACCTTCGACTTCCCGTCGCGGATCTCGTCCATCGTTCGCCCCGTCGTCACCGACGTGTCGTGCTCGCTCGCGTCCCAGCCCGGCACCGCGTCCGTGTCGCGATGCTTGATCAGGAGCCATTGCGGCTTTCCCTCGCCCCGACTCGCCATGCGAACGAGCGCGAACGAGCCGCGCAGCCGATCGCCGTGAAACATGATCTTGATGTCGCCGCGCTCGTAGCCTCGGCGTACCGAGTCCACGCTTCCGTCGTCCGGCTCGTACGTGCCACGATCCCACAGCATCACCGTTCCGCCGCCGTACTCCCCGGCCGGGATCGTCCCCTCGAACGTGTTGTACTCCATCGGGTGATCCTCGACCTCAACCGCGAGCCGGCGCTGCGTCGGGTCGAGCGACGGCCCCTTCGGCACCGCCCAACTCTTCATCACACCGTCCAGCTCGAGCCGGAGATCGTAGTGCAGACGGCTGGCGGCGTGCTTCTGGATCACGAACTGGAGCTGCCTAACGCCGCGAGACCGCGGCGCAGCGCGTCCGGCTGCACCCTCGGGCTCCTTCGTCCGCCTGAAGTCCCTCTTCGCGCGGTACTCGCGCAGGCTGGCGTTCCCGCCAGCCTTGCGCGTCGCCTTTCGTGTCGCCACTCGATCCCTCCGACTCCGATCTCGCGTCTACGCCGTCTTTTTCTGGCGGCTCCGGGTGCCGGAAGTCTTTCGCGCCGATTTGGCCACGCGCTTCTTGCCGCCGGTTCCCTCTCCGCCCTTCGCCGCCTCCTCGAGGCTCGCCTGCAACCGGGACATGAGGTCGAGCACCTGCGAGTCGGCTTCATCCGGCAAGGGCTCGGCCGCGGTGACCTTCTTACCCTTCATCTTCGCGCGGATAAGCTTCATCAGGTTCGCGCGGTAGTCGTCGGTGTATCGCGACGGATCGAACGGCTCGGCGAGATTCTCCACGAGCTGTTTGGCCATCGTCAGCTCCTGCTCGCGCAACGTCGCCGTACCGGGGAACGAGTAGTCGCCGATGTCGACCAGCTCGTTGGCGAAGCGCATCAGCTCGATGACGAGTGCTTCGCCGATGACTCGCACGCCGGCGAGGTGCTGCGTTCGCCGAATGATTACTTTGCCAACCCCGACGACCCCGGTTTGCCGCATGGCTTCGCGAAGCAACGCGTATGGCTTGTCGCCGCCCTTCGTGGGCAGGAGGTAGTAGGGGGTCTCGAAGTATCGCGGGTCGATCTCGTCCTCGCGGACGAAGTCGATGATGTCGATGGTCCTGGATGAGTCGAGCGCAGCCTTCTTGAAGTCGTCATCGGTGAGCACGACGAACTTGCCTTTCTCGTACTCATACCCCTTCACGATCTCGCTCCACGGCACCGGCTCACCGTCGGCCTGACAGACTCGCTCGTACTTGATCGGCGACATGTCTTCCGCGTGGAGCATCCGGAAGCTGATGTGATCGCTACGAACGGCCGTCTTCATCTCGACGGGAACGTGCACCAGTCCGAAAGTGAGTGACCCCTTCCAAATCGACGCCATCGCTCGGACCTGTGGTTGAGGGTGGTACTGCGACGCTCCGGGATCGAGAAAGAAAGCAAGCACAATGCCGTCTGTGGAAAGCCATATTTGTGATTCATGCGAACATCTTCCGAACGCGACGTTCCACCTCTGGCCAGACTGATCAGCGTCGCCGTCGAGCGCGGCATCATCGACGCAACGCAGCGCGACGCACTCGCGGCGCTTTCTGCCGAGCTCACGTCGGTGGGGGATCGCTCGCACGAGCAGGCGGCCGAGATCGCACCGGCGCGCGAAGCAAATCGCGGGTTCAACGCGATCACCGTGGCGTATTCGCTCGGCGCCCTGCTCGTGCTCTTCGCGCTCGCGTGGTTTCTGTTCGAGCGATGGAAGGTGCTCGGACCGTTCGGCGTCCTCGTCGTGGCGCTGCTCTATGCGGCGGCGTTCGCCGGGGTCGGGACGCTGCTGCGACGGCGAGGATTCGACGTTGCCGGCGGCCTCGCGATCGTACTCGCGGTCGCGATGACGCCGGTGTGGGCATGGGCGATCCTCCGTCTCACGGGCGAGATCCCCGACCCGGCGATTTACACCGACCCGTTGTCGCGCTACGAGCCGTACATCGCGACGCGCCTCATCGTCCTCGATCTCGCGACGATCGGCGTGGCGCTGGTGGCGCTTCGACGGGTGAGCTTCTCGGTGCTCGGCGCGCCGATCGCGGTGGCGCTGGTCGCGCTGCTGCTCCATCTCGGTCAGGCGTTAGGCGACCCCCGTCTCTCCTGGTATATAGGCCCGTATTACACGTGCGTAGTCGCCTGTGCCGTGATCGCCATCGGCTACGCGGCGGAGCACCGCCAGCCGCCAGGTGAGGATTACGCGTTCTGGCTGTACCTGGCCGGACTGGTCACGCTGTTGGTCGGCTACGTCGAGGTCTGGTCGTACATCGGTCGGTGGCGACATGCGCTCCCACTCGTGGCGGCGGCGCTGGTGACCGCGTCGCTCTACCTTCGGCGCCGCACGCTCCTGCTGGCAGGTGGGATCGCAGCGTTCGGCTACCTCGGGTATCTCGCCTTTGACGTGTTTCGCCGGGTCGTCGCACTGCCGATCGCGCTGGCGGCGCTCGGACTGCTAGTCATCGTTGCCACCGTGTGGATGCAGCGGCGCTTCCCCAAGCTCGTCGATCGGGTGAGTCGCGAGGACGCTGCCGGCGTCAAAACGCTCCCTGCCGGTGCGCTCGCGGTGCTTGGACCGCTCGCCATCGCGTTCACGGCCATGGTGTTCGCCGGGCGCGAGGCCGAAGAACGAACGGTCGAACGGGAATGGCGCAACGCATTCTATGAGCGCCGCGCGCGGGACCAGGTGCGGACGCTCCGGAAGCGGACCGCGCCCGCGCCGACGCCAGCTCCCGTCGACACAACGGGCGGCTCACGCAGATAGGTCCGTCGGAACACTTTTCAGCCCGGGTGTACCGAAACCACTCCCAGAACGCCGACGTAGAGGCACGGGCCTACCCCCTCCTCGTCCCTCAGGAGCACCGATGTTTTCGGCAGTCCTCGCACTTGTACTGGCATTCCATCAGCAGGACACCGTTCGCGTGGGCGGAAAGCCCGATAGCGCGCAGGGCAAAAAGGTCCTCGCTGATACGGTCGGGGAGGGCAAGGACAAGCGACGCGAGCGAAAGCGCATTCCGGTGACGCCAGAGCTCGAGGCCTCGGCGTTCAAGGACCCGGCCGCGCGGGCCTTACTCAAACAAGCGCGCGAAGCGCGGATGCGGCAGGACTCGGCGCTGCTCGCGTACGACGCGACGGCCTATCAACGAATCTCCGCCGGCCTCGGCTTCCGCGCGTTTGGCCGTGATCGCCTGTTGTTCCGAACCGAGAACGTGTCGCGCGTGCGGTGGTCGCGTGAGAATGGCGCGTGGGTCGACCTCAAGGGCGCGCGCACCGTGATTCCGATGGTGAAGCACGTAGATCCCGACGAGGACATGGAGCCGGATGAGATGTCGCCCATCCCGTATTATCCGGGACGCGAAGCGCTCTGGATCGGGAACGGGGTGGCGAAGGCCGAGGTCGACCCTGAGGACATGATCCACCCGCTGGCGGTCGGGTCGGAGGCATACTACCGCTTCGCGATTGGCGACTCGATCTCGTTCAAGCTGTCCGATGGGAAGGTCATCGCGCTCCGGGAGCTTCGCATCGAGCCACGTCGGCCGAACTGGCGGCTGTCGGTTGGGTCCTTCTGGTTCGACGTGAGCACGGGCCAACTGGTGCGCGCCGCGTATCGGATGTCGGTCGAGATGGACATCTGGCAGGTTGTCGACGAGGAGGTGGCGTACGATGAGGATCCCGACGACAAGCCGCCCGCCGCAGTCAAGGCGTTTCTCTCGCCGATGCGCGCGAACCTCGAGGGCGTGACCATCGATTACGGGCTGTATGGCGGCCGCTTCTGGCTCCCACGCGCTCAGGCGGCTGAAGGGTCGGCGCAGGTGGCGTTCATGCGCGTGCCGTTCAAGATGGAGGAGAGCTTCAAATACGCCAGCGTGAACGGAACCGATTCGCTGCCCAAGATTCCCGCAGCGCCGAAATCGCTGCGCGATTCGCTGTTCGGTGACAGCACGCACTGGCGGGGCATTTCCGATGAGGAGAGAAAACGGCGTTACAAGATCATCGACGAAGCGGATTCGGTGCGCCATGAGCGACAGAAGGAGGCGCGCAAGGCGCAGTGCGACAGCTCGAGCAGCTACACGCAGTATCACTCGCGGTACAACGGTACTGTCCGCGTCGCCGTTCGCATGCCGTGTGACTCCACGGCGCTCGCGCGGTCGAAGGACCTTCCCGGCTCCATCTACGAACCTGGCGAAGAACTGTTCGGCACGGCGGAGCGGGATGAGCTGATGAAATCGTTAGGCTTCTCGCTGCAGCCGGACTGGGCGCCGCAGAAGCCAACGTTCCATTACGGTCTCGACCTGACGCGATACAACCGCGTCGAGGGGTTCTCGACGGGGCTCGATGTGAGGCAGCAACTCGGAAAGGGTTATAGCGTCAGAGCGGTACCTCGTGTGAGCTTCGCCGACGCGCAGCTCAACGGTGAGTTGTTCGGCACGCGCGGCAACGGCCGGCGACAGTTGGACCTCGGCATTTATCGGCGGCTCGAGGCGTCGAACGACTACGGCGACCCGCTTTCGTTCGGCAGCTCGCTCAACGCGCTACTGTTCGGGCTCGACGAGGGCTTCTACTATCGCACGTGGGGCGCTGAGCTCGCCGGTTCCAACGTGGGCGGCGGAGGTTTCACGTGGCGGCTGTTCGGCGAGCATCAGTGGAATGCGAACGTCGAGACACAATGGTCGCTTGCCAACGCCATGAACGATGTCCAGTTCATGCCGAACATCGAGGCGAAAGAAGGCACGATTGGCGGTGCGGAGGCTCGGTACACGCACACGTTCGGGCTCGACCCGGAGGGTTGGCGGCTGCTGACGGACTCTCGGGCGGAGGCGGCAGCGGGGACGTTCGACTACGCGCGTGGCGCGCTCGACCTGACGCTCTCGCGCGGTCTCGGAGCCGGATTCGAGGCGGCGGTGACCGGGAGCGGTGGTATGTCGGGTGGGTCATTGCCGCCGCAGCGCGAGTGGTTCATCGGTGGCGCGCACACGGTCCGCGGACAGCGGCCAAGCCTCACGGAGCCGGGACAAGTCGGGAACTCGTACTGGCTCGGGCGGGGCGAGCTGGGCAAGCAGTTCACAGGGGTACGTCCGACGGTGTTCTACGACCTGGGCTGGGCGGGTGACCGCAACGACTGGAGCCACCCGGGCCGGCCGGTGAGCGGTGCAGGGGTGGGCGCATCGGTCATGGACGGTCTGTTCAGAGTGGACCTGTCGCGTGGTATCTATCCGCGCCAGCGCACGCTGCTGGACGTGTATTTCGAGGCGCGGTTCTAGGCTCGTTGAGATCGTGGCTCGCGGCTTCGTTAAGGCTCTCGCGCCGGGGCGCGGGGGCGTGGCTTCGTCGGTCCGGCGCTCGAGCCGTGTAGGCGCGTAGCCGCCGGAGGACCGACGCCCCGCCGACGAGACAGCGATGCCGACCGTCGATTGCCGACCAACCCTCGATGCCAGGGGCTAGCCCAAACGAACCGTTTCGCGGCGCTCAACGTCGTCGCGCTGCCCCAGGAACTCCCCGATCGGGGCGAGCGAGTCGATGTGGTCGCAGAAGATCTTGAACGTGGCCATGAGCGGCACCGCCACGAATGCGCCCGGAATCCCCCAGACCCACCACCAGAACGCGAGCCCGACGAAAAGCGCCACGGGGTTCAGCGTTAGGCGCCGGCTGAGGAGCAACGGGCTCACGACATTCGCCTGGACCGTGTTGATCGCGAGGAACGCCGCCGGGATGAGCAGAGCGTGGGTTACCGAGTCGAAGGCCGTGAGCGCGGCGACGCCGAGGACCAGGATGATGGTCACGGCGCCCAGATAGGGAACGAATTCCAGCAGGGCAACGACCGCGCCCCACAGCGCCGGGTTCGGCATTCCCAGGAAATACAGCACGACCGCCACCAGGATGCCTTCGCCCACATTCACCGCCAGCGCGGTGACGAGATACGTGGAGATCGACGACTCGGCCTTTCGTGCGATCTGCACCGCCGTCCGCTTGTCGCCCAGCCGAGGCAACACCTTCACGAGCTTCTGCAGAAAGAGATCTCCCGCCGCGAGGAGGAAATACAGCAGGATGACCACCTCGAGCGCGCCAGCCACGAAGCGCTGCGTCGTGCCGAACACGCGCGCGACGATCCCGGGTCCTCGCACGACCACCTCGGTCGTTTTCGGCGGCGCCGCGGTGCTCGTGGCGGTCTCCACCTGTTCCGCCGTGCGTCTCACGCGCTCGAGCGGTTTCGTGAGCTTCTTGATCCGCGCCTCGGCTCGCGCGAGGGTCGCCGGCGCTTCCGTCACCCAGCGCTCCACGGGCGTGGACAGCTCGTAGGCGCCGAAGCCGACGAGCGCAAGCAACCCGACAACGACGATGGCGGCGCCTAACGGCGCTCCGATCCCGATTCGCGTCAGCGCGCGAACGATGGGGCTGAAGAGCAGATCGAGCAGGAGCGCCATCACGATCGGCAACAGGAAGTCGCGCGCGTTGGAGAGCGTGTACACGAGCGCGAGAATCGTCAGGACCGTGATGCCGATCGACCGTGCGTGGACGGTGCCGATGGCCGAGGCTGTCTTCGAGATATCCGGGGTGGGCGCACCGGGCTCGACGGGCGTAGCCTGCGCCTGGTCGTCGACGTCCGGGTCGAGAACCGAGCGATCGTTGGTAGTGCCTGCAGACATTCGAGCGGGGCGGTGTGTTTATGCTGGTTGTAGCCCCGAAGGGCAACACTTGTGCCTGCCTCAACCGCGCTCAGGAAGTCCTTGGGGCTAGCGCGGCTGGCTGGCGAGCGCAACTTCACGGCGACGGCGCCGACCGCCTACGGCAATGGGGCCGAGGCCGAACCCTTCCTACTTCACGAGGCACGCCATGTCGATGTGGAGCGAGTTCAAGGCGTTTTTGCTCAAGGAGAACGTCCTGGCACTGGCCATTGCGGTGGTGGTGGGTGCGGCTCTCAATAAGCTCGTGACGGCTGTCGTCGAAGATTTCATCATGCCCATCATCGCGGTGGCGACGCCCGACCCGAAACTGTGGCAATCCGCCGTCACGCCAGGGCCGATTCCGTTCAAGATCGGTGACTTCGGCGGCGCGCTGCTCAACTTCGTCATCATCGGCTTCGTCGCGTGGCGGATCAGCAAGGCGTTCATTCGTCCTCCCGCAACGCCGAACACGAAGCCGTGCCCGTTCTGCAAGATGACGATCGACGTCGCGGCAACGCGGTGCGCGCATTGCACGAGCCAACTGTAAGATTTCTTGCACCCTAACGCCGAAGGACCAGTGGCCGACAATCAGGGTTACGACCGCACGCCCCTCTGGGGCTGGGTACTTTACGTCGCTGCACTCGCGATGTTCATCGGGCTCATCGTCAAGTCGCTGGGCACGGGCGGCTGATCGTTAGCGTCTGAACCGTGGAGCCGCAGACGACGCGGAGACTCGGCCGCTCAGAAAATGCACCCGGATCGTGGCGGAATCACGATCGTGACCATCCCGCCCTCGGTCGTCGGGCGTGCGCATGCGCCTAACGCATCGTTCGGAAGGCTCGAGAGCGGAAGGCGAATCGTCGCCGCGGCGGTGTCGTCGTTGAGTGCGACCACCGTTTGCCCGCGGCGATACACGAAGGACTGTTCGCCGGCCTGCAGGTGCTCCATCCGTCCTGTTCGAAGATCGCTCCGCTCCGCGCGAAGCGTGAGCAATCGCTGGACGTGCGACCACACCGCCTGCTGCTGCGTGGTGCGTCCGCTCGCGTCGAACGCGTTGCGCGGGTCGCTCCGCCAGCCACCAGGAAAGTCGCGCCGGTTGTCCGGATCGCCGCCGCCAGGCAGGGCGATCTCGTCGCCGTAGTACAGCAGCGGCGTTCCGCGGACGGTCAGCAGAAACGTGTAGGCAAGCTTCAACCCGTCGATCGTGGCATTCGGCTCGTTCATGAAGCGACCGACGTCGTGATTGCCCAGGAACGTCATGAGCGACGACGCGTTAGGGTAGAGATGGTCGCGCGACAACATCTGGGCGACCTCGCGAAGGGACTTGCCTTCCGCGAACGCACGTCGCAACGGGAAGAGCAGCGGGAAGTCGAATAGCGCATCCACGCGTGTGTCGATCCCATCCCATCCACGGCGGCCGCCCTGGAAGAACGCGACCAGCGACGGGTCGCCGTCGAAGACTTCGCCGACGACCGTCATGGAGGGATATTGTCGCTTGATCGTGGTCATCCAGTCGCGCCAGAACGTGCGCGGCACGTAGGGCCACGTGTCCTGCCGAATGCCGTCGATGCCGCTCACGCCCGCCCACCAGAGCGTGTTCTGGTTGATGTATCGCGCGACCTCGGGGTCGCCCTGGTTCAGGTCGGGGAGGATATCGATGAACCAGCCGTCGAGCGTGGCTTCGCGCATGCCGGGCGTGGCGTACGGGTCGGCCAGCGTCCACACCTGCCACGTGTTCGCGAGGTGTTTCTCGGCCGTGCCGTGGAACCACGTCGGCGTGGGCGAGTCGTTGACCCACGGGTGATACGGGCCGGTGTGGTTGGCGACCATGTCGAGGATGATCTTGATGCCCGACCGGTGCGCGTCGTCGACGAGCTGCTTGAACTCCGCGAGCGTGCCGAGGTGCTCGTCGACGGCGTAGAAGTCCACCGCGCCGTAGCCATGGTAGTCCGTGATGGCCTGGCCCTCGTACGTCTCCTGCTCGTTGAGCTTGTCGTTGTTGTCGTAGATGGGGTTGAGCCAGATCGCCGTGATGCCTAACGACTTGAGGTAGGGCAGCCGTTGGCGAACCCCGGCGAGATCACCGCCGTGGTAATAGCGCGCCTTCGATCGGTCGATGAGCCCCGGAGATTTCGCGGGACGGTCGTTCGTCGTATCGCCGTTCGCGAACCGATCCGGCATGATCAGATAGACGACGTCCTGCGGTCCGAATCCCTGAAAGCGGCCGCTGCGGGGCAGGGCAGGCGATACGCTGAACGGCGCCGCCGCGCTCCCGTTTGCCGTGCGGAGTGTCAATGGGTAGGACCCGGGTGCCGTGCCCGCGGGAATCGTGACGTCGACGAAGGCATACGTGCCCGCCGCGTTGACCTTCCCGGTCGCGCACGTTAGGCGCCCGCAGCTCACGCGCGCCCCGGTGAGATTCTTCCCGTGCACGAGCACACGAACCGGGTTGATCGAATGCCCGGCCCACCAGTTCGGCGGCTCGACTTTCTCCACGCTCGGTGCTTGGCCCGGAAGCGCGGTCGTCGCGACGAGGGCGAGACCGAACAGCAACGAACTGCTACGTACGGGGTCAGACTCCTTTTTCATCATTCGAACGCCTGCCGGCGCGTGGGACTGCAGTTCACCGCGTGAAATTGGGCCGAGTTGGCGGGGAAAGGATGGGAACGGAGTCTGACCCCGTACGTAGCGTTTCTACGCCACCGCGCCGCCCGTGGTGACTACCGGCTGGCCCGCTGGCGCGGTGGCAGGCGCCTCGCTCGGATCGCGCACGCGCCACACGAGAATCGCTGCGAGGAGGAGGAACACGCCGCCGGCCACGACCGCGGACAGGCGGTTGTTGTCCAGCACGTGTGACATCACCCACCCGAAGCCTAACGACGCGACAATCTCGGGGATCACGATGAAGAAGTTGAAGATCCCCATGTAGACCCCCGTCTTCTCGCGCGGGAGCGAGCCGGCAAGGATCGCGTAGGGCATGGACAGAATGCTCGCCCAGGCGAGCCCGACGCCGGTCATCGAGAGCAGGAGCATCTTGGGCTCGTGGATGGCCGTGACCGACAGGAGCCCCGCAGCGCCGGCGAGCAGGCAGAACGCGTGCGCGCGCGCTCGGCCCAGCGTACGCGCGATCGACGGCAGGAAGAAAGAGAACACGAAGCACACCGCGGAGTAGGCCCCGAAGCACACGCCCGCCCACTCGACTCCCTGTTGGTAGAGCGGCGAGTTCTGGTCCGGCGCCCCGAAGACGTTGCGTGCCACCGCGACCGGGAAATACAGCCACATGCAGAAGAGTCCGAGCCACGTCGAGAGCTGCACGAACGCGAGCTGACGCATCGTCTGCGGCATCTCGCGCGCCGCCTTGAGGATCTCGCGAGCACTCGCGGCCACGCCGGCGTTCTGCTGCTTCCGCCGGCGGAACTCCTCCAGATTTTCGGGTGGGTGCTCCTTCGTCGTCAGGATCGTGTACAGCACGGCGCCGAAGAACGCCGCGGAGCCGATGAAGAATGACAGCCGCACGGTCGTCGGAATCGTGCCCGGTGTGCTCGGACCAACGCCGAACCAGTTCGTGAGCATCCACGGCATCGCCGACGCGATCACGGCACCGAGCCCGATGAACAGGCTCTGCATCGCGAAGCCGCGCGTGCGGTCGGACGGTGGCAGGAGGTCCGCAACGAACGCCCGAAACGGCTCCATGGAGATGTTGATGGATGCGTCGAGGATCCACAGCAGTCCCGCGGCCATCCATAGCGCGCTGGACGTCGGCATGGCTAGCAACGCGATCGAGCTGAGTATCGCGCCCACGAGGAAGAACGGACGCCGGCGCCCCAGGCGCGGCGACCACGTGTGGTCACTCAGGTGACCGATGATCGGCTGGACGATGAGGCCGGTGAGCGGCGCGGCGAGCCAGAGCATCGGGATCTGATCAGCACGCGCACCGAGGTACTCGTAGATGGCGCTCATGTTCGCCATCTGGAGCGCCCAGCCGAACTGGATGCCCAGAAACCCGAAGCTCATGTTCCAGATCGTCAGGAATCGCGTGGGCGACGTCTGCATCGTTCCGCTTGCTCGCGCTTCGGCCATGGTCGTCTGATCCTCGGTGAGTACTGCTAGCGCTCGTAGACCGCGATCATCGTGCGGAGTCGTTCGACGATTTCGGGCGTGATCTGATCCCACGAGAAGCGCCAGCCCCAGTTCCCCGATGCTCGACCGGGAAGGTTCATGCGCGCCTCGCTACCGAGTCCGAGCACATCCTGCAGCGGGATGATCACCGTGTTCGCGACGGACGCGAGTGCCGCTCGGATGAGCGTCCAGTTCATCTCACGACCATCCGCCCCGAGATACTGTAGCGCGAAGGCCTTCTCGCGCGCCACCTCCTCCGAGGCGCGCGTTGAATCGCCCTGGCCGCTGGATTCCCACCAGCCAACGGTCGTGTCGTTGTCGTGCGTGCCGGTATACACCACGCGCGACCGAGGGAAATTGTGCGGGCGGAACTTGTCCGCCTCGGCGTCCGTGCCGAACGCGAATTGCAGGATGCTCATGCCCGGATAGCCGAACTGCTCGCGTAACGCTTCGACGGCAGGCGTGATGACGCCGAGATTTTCGGCCACGATGGGCACGGGACCGAGTGCGGCGGTGACCGCCTCGAAGAGCGCTTCGCCGGGACCCTCGACCCAGCGACCGTTGACGGCGGTGGAGGCGTCACCCGGCACTTCCCAGTACGCCTCGAAGCCGCGGAAATGGTCAATGCGAACGATGTCGAACAGCTCGAACGATGCGCGCAGGCGACGGATCCACCACGCGTACCCATCGGCGTGCATCGCGCTCCAGTCGTAGATGGGATTGCCCCACAGCTGGCCCGTCGCGCTGAAGTAGTCGGGTGGAACGCCTGCCTGTACGATCGGGCGACCGTCCTCGCGAAGCTTGAAGTCGTGCCGGTCGGCCCACACGTCGGCGGAGTCGTGCGCCACGTAGATGGGTAGATCGCCCATGATGAGGATGCCGCGGGCCTTGCAGGCGCGCCGGAGCGCGTCGAACTGCGAGTAAAAGAAATACTGTTCCGTGCGATAGCGATCGATCTCGCCAGCGAGCTGCTGTCGCCACCGTTCGAGCGCGCCTGCATCGCGACGTGCGGCTCCAGACTCCCACGTGGTCCACGCGGCACCGCCGTGTGCGTCCTTGAGCGCCATGAACAGCGCGTAGTCGTCGAGCCATGACGCGTGTGCGCTGGCGAACGCGCGATAGCGGTCGTCGGGCGTGAACGATGCAATCGCTCGATCGAGCAGCGCGCGTTTGTGCGGGATCACCGTCTCGAAGTCGACGGTGTGAGCCGGAAACGCCTTGCCGTCGCTTGGCGCCGCGATCAGCAGCGGATTGCCCGCGAAGGCCGAGAAGCATTGGTATGGCGAGTCGCCGTAGCCGGTGGGACCGAGCGGCAGCACCTGCCAGATCGTAATACCGGTGGTCGCCAGAAAATCGAGAAAGCGATGCGCCTCGTCACCGAGCTCGCCGATGCCGTTGGGCCCTGGCAGCGACGTGGGATGTAGGAGAATGCCCGCTGCGCGGGTAAGCGTCATGGTCGTTGGGAGGAAGCAGAGCGGGACGCCCTCGTATGGACGTCCGTGATCGGAGCCGTAGGAGACTACAGCGACCCGGGTGTTCGCGCGAGCGTTGACCGGAAGCGCATCTTGCTTCGCATGCGTGGAGTTCCGGCTACCGGTCGTGTCGTCGTGGCGCTGGCTGCCCTGTCGCTTGGGTGCGGTGGCGGCCGATCTGCACCGCGATCGTCAGTGCCGACCGCGGATGGTGTGACGGCTTCGGTAGGTGACTGGAGGCGCGGCGCAACCTGCTACGAGATCTTCGTCCGGTCCTTCTCCGATAGCGACGGGGACGGCATCGGGGACCTGCGCGGCCTCACGGAGAAGCTCGACTACATCAACGACGGCAACTCGAGCACGGATCGCGACCTGGGGGCGCGGTGCATCTGGCTCATGCCAGTGAACGAGGCCTCGAGCTATCACGGTTACGATGCGACCGACTACTATCGGGTCGAGCCGGACTATGGGACGAACGACGATTTCAAGCGGCTCGTGGTCGAGGCGCATCGGCGCGGCATCGCGGTGCTCGTGGACATGGTCCTCAACCACGTGTCGAGCGAGCACCCCTGGTTTCGGGAGGCGTTAGGCGACTCCGCCGCGCCGCATCGCGCATGGTTCCGATGGGCAACATCGCGCCCGGCGGAGCGGGGACCGTGGGGCCAGGAGGTGTGGCACAAATCGCCATCGCGAGACGAGTACTACTACGGCGTGTTCTGGCACGGTATGCCGGACCTCGATTACCGCACGCCGGCTGTGCGAGAAGAAGGGAAGAAGATCGCTGCGTTCTGGCTCACGGACATGGGCGTGGATGGCTTTCGCCTCGATGCCGTGCCGTATCTGGTCGAGGAGCCGGGCCACCAGGTGGGCACCTCGGCCACGCACGCGTTGCTTCGCGAGTACGCCGCGTCGCTCAGGGCGATCGCGCCTCATGCATTCACGGTCGGCGAAGTATGGGATGGTCTCGACCGCATGCTGCCGTATTACCCCGACCAGCTCGAGTCATATTTCGCGTTCGATCTCTCCGACCTCCTGATCGCCGCGGTGCGCGACGGATCGGCGCAGCCGCTCCTCGAGCGGTACGCGCGGTTCCAGCAGTCCGTTCCCGACGCGCGTTATTCGACTTTCTTGAGGAACCACGACCAGACGCGAACGCTCAGCGCGCTCGGTGGTGACGTCGCTCGCGCGAAGGTCGCCGCGACGCTCCTGCTGACGCTGCCGGGGCTGCCGTTCGTCTATTACGGCGAAGAGATCGGAATGACGGGCGACAAGCCGGACGAACGTTTGCGCACGCCGATGCAGTGGAGCAGTGTCGGCGGAGCCGGGTTCACGCGCGGGAAGCCATGGGAGTCGCTCCAACCCGACTCGGCGACGACCTCGGTGGAACGGCAGGACCGCGACCCGGCTTCGCTCCTCAACCTCTACCGCCGGCTCATCCACCTTCGCCTCGACCGCTCGGCGTTAGGTGTCGGGGACTTCATGCCGCTCACATCTACCGGCCCGGCTGTCGCCGCCTATCTCCGACGTGACGGAAAACGCGTCGTGCTGGTGGTAGCGAACCTGGGCACTTCCGCGGCGGAGAATGTGACGCTCGTGTCGCCCGACGCGGCGTTGCCGCCCGGGACGTACACGGCGACGCGATTGCTCCAACCCGGCGTGGCGCCGAAGCTCGTCGTTGCTGCGGATGGCCGGATTCGGGGCTACGTTCCGGTCACCTCGATTGGCCCGCTCGAGACGTGGATTGTGCAACTGTCGTTGGGGGAAGGGGGATGAGGGATGAGCTGGAACGACGCCATCATCCCCCGATCCCTCATCGCCACCCTCATCCCCCATCCCGCATCCCTCATCCCTCAATGCGTACTGCCTTGCCGCCAGTGACCGCCGCCCTCGCTATTCTGGCCTGTAGCCCGAGCGCGAAGAACGCGAGGACCGACACCGCCGTCGCGACTCCCGCGCCCGCGGGTCTGTCGCGCGCAACCGCGACGAAGCCGAGTGCGGACCCGTCGTTCCACCCGGCGTGGTCGAAGCATGCGGTGATCTACGAGGTCAATGTCAGGCAGTACACGCCCGAAGGCACACTGTCGGCGCTGCGGTCGCACATTCCCCGCCTCAAGGCGTTAGGCGTCGACATCCTGTGGCTCATGCCGGTGCAGCCTATTGGGCAGAAGAACCGGAAGGGGAAGCTCGGCAGCTACTACGCGATCTCCGACTACACGGCCGTCAACCCGGAGTTCGGGACGCTCGCCGACTTCGAGGCGGTCGTGGATGCGGCGCACAGCGAGGGGCTCAAGGTCATCCTCGACTGGGTGGCGAACCATACCGCCTTCGATCACGAGTGGGTCACCGCGCATCCCGATTTCTACGAGCGGAAGCCCGATGGCTCGCTCATGAACGCGCGCGACAACGAAGGCCACGAAACCGACTGGACTGACGTGGCGGAGCTGCAGTACACGAACCAGGCGCTTCGCCAGGCGATGATCGGCGAGATGAAGTGGTGGGTGGACTCGACGGGCATCGACGGGTTCCGCTGCGACGTCGCGGGCGGCGTTCCCACCGATTTCTGGGTCGACGCACGAACGGCGCTCAAGGCCGTGCGTCCCGACCTGTTCTTCCTCGCTGAGGCGGAAGACCCCGGGATTCACGCGGCGTTCGACATGACGTACGGGTGGGACCTCCACCACCTGCTGAACGCGATCGCACAGGGGAAGCAGAAGGTGTCGGCGCTCGACGCGTATTTTGCGAAGAACGATAGCCTCTACGGTCCCGGCGCCTTTCGCATGTACTTCACCTCCAATCACGACGAGAATAGCTGGAACGGCTCGGAGTTCGAGCGCATGGGCGCGAACCACAAGCCAGCCTACATCCTGAGCGCGACGGCGGCGGGGTCGATGCCGCTGCTCTACAGCGGCCAGGAGGTCAGCATGAAGAAGCGCCTGCGATTCTTCGAGAAGGACACCATCGATTGGCGCGGGCCGTCGCTCGCGGACTTCTACCGGTCCGTGTTCGATCTCAAGCACGCGCAGCCCGCGCTCGCGAACGGTCCCTGGGGCGGCCGCCAAACGAAGCTCGAGACCACGGGTGGCACGGCGGTGTACGCGTTCTCGCGCACGCAGGACACGAACACGGTGGTGGTGGCGGTGAATTTCGACGGCAAGCCCGCAACCGCAACCTATCGAGGCCTAACGCGTGCCGGCGCGTACCGGGATTGGTTCGGCAAGACGCGCGTCACGCTCGCGGATTCGGGGCGAATCGACATACCGGCGAATGGGTATCGGGTGTTCGTTCGCTAGGCGGCGGGCGGCAGGCTCGTGCCGGCGGGGGGCAGGCGGCAGGCGGCGAAAGAAAGCGTGTCATCCCGAGCCGCCAGGCGAGGGATCGCG
>DATCGG010000566.1:0-3862 GCA_036509075.1 Gemmatimonadaceae bacterium | reverse complement strand
CCGTTCGAGAATACCGTCGACACTCCTCCTTCCGAACATGCCCAACGATCATTCGCCCAAGCGTCCCGGACCCGGACTACCGCCCTCGATCCTGGTCATCGCCTGCCTCATGGCGTGCAGCCACGACTCCTCGAGCACCGGTATCAAGCCAACCACCGGCGTCGCCTGCAAGACCGCCAACGGAAGTGGTACGATCACGCTCGGTGCCATGCAGACGACCACCGTCGATTGCTCCCAGGGCGGAACAGGGTTCGAGCTCGCCGGTGGCGGCGCGAGCTACCTGCTGGTGCCGGAGCTCGCGACCGGAGACGTTCCGATAAAGGCGACGTCCTACACTCTCGGGTCGCCTAACGCGAACTCGACTCAGGTTCTTGCCTCCGCTCCGCTGCTCGATCGCGCGGCAACGATCGCGCCGGGCACCGTGGCACGCCTGACCCAAGACCGACCCGGCACGCGCCAGCGGCTGTTCGACGCACAGCTGCGCGCCCTCGATCGCCGCATGGTCGCCCGCGGACCCGTTGGGCGGGCCCAGCGCTCGGTAGCGATGACAGGACCGGCCAAGGCGCAAGTCACGCCGGACGTTGGCAGTATTCGCCCGTTTCGCGTCATCGCCACCACCGACACCACCGCGACGACGGTCTTCAAGACGGTCAACGCACGGCTAGCATATGTCGGCACGAATATCCTGCTGTACGTCGACACCCTCACCGCGGCGAACGGCTTTGCGACCGGCGATCTGAGTGGCATCGGCAACCTGTTCGACCAGACGCTGTACCCGATCGACGTCAATGCGTTCGGGCAGCCATCCGACATCGACCAGAACGAGCATCTCATCATGCTCATGACGCCCGTCGTCAACGCGCTGGTCACGAGCGCCGATTGCAACAAGGACGGATACATCGCCGGCTTCTTCACCGGGTACGATCTCGCCTCGAGGACCGCCGACTCGAACCAGGGCGAGGTGTTCTACACCGTTGCGCCCGACCCGGCGGGCGTCTCCAGCTGCGCGCACACCGTTGACGACATCGAGTTCACGGTCCCCGCGACCTTCCTGCACGAGGTCCAGCACCTCATCAACTTCTCACAGCATGTCATCGTGCATAACGCGAGCGAGCCCGAGGAGGGCTGGCTGGACGAAGGCCTGAGCATCGTGGCCGAGGAGCTTGGCTCACGGTACTACGAGCAGAAATTCCCGCCACCGACGGGGCGCACGAACCCTCTGCAGCTGTTCCCGGACTCGTCGCAGGGGTTCATCGGTGGGCTACTCACCAACTCATACGCGTTCCTGCTGAAACCGGACACGGCGACCGTGACGCTCCACTCCGATTCCGACGACGGCCTCGCCTGGCGCGGCAGCGTCTGGCTTCTCGTGCGCTGGTTAGGCGATCTCAAAGGCGAAGAGATCTATAAGCGGCTGGAGGCGACGACGCTCACGGGCACGGCGAACATCGAAGCCGCCGCCGGCGAGTCGTTTCAGGGGCTGTTCGCAGACTTCGGCATCGCGCTCTACACCGACAGTATCGCCGGCGTTGCGCGCTCGAGCATTCCACAGCGCGACCGGTTCGTCACGCGAAACCTTCGCCAGATGTACGCGGCGCTCTTCCGGGCAGCGGGGCCGAGCGCCGATGTGCCACGCGCGTTTCCAATCGTGGTGCAGAGCATTCCGGCGAATCAGGGGGTGAGTGCTTCGATACTCCCCGGTACGGTGGCGTACTATCGCATCGACACACCTGCCGGGAGCGGACCCGTTCAGGTGCGGTTCGCGACGCCAGCCGGCGCGGCGCTGGAGGCATCACGACGTCCACAAGTGGCGATATTCAGACTGCCGCCGGGCGCGGGCTAGCGAAGTCCCTCTGACGCGGTCCACCAGCTCTGGGAGGGGAGATCGATGTCAACCAGCGCCGTGCCATCACCACCGAACTCGACGCCCGAGCTGCTTTACCTGCTCCACGGCGACCCGGCGGACCTCGCGGATGCGTTGTCCGGAATGCGCGCGGCGGACATTGCCGAGGCGTTGCGCCAGCTCAAGCCTGACGCCGCAGCAAAGGTGCTGGCCGCGCTGCCGTTCGATCTGGCGGTCCAGGTGTTCGACGAGCCGGAGCTGGTCCACGACCGCTGCGCGATCATCCAGCACATGGACGAGCGCTCGATCGGTCCGCTCGTCGACGCGATGTCCGCGGACCAACAGGCGGACCTCTTCCGGGAGCTATCGGACAAGGATCGCTCGAGACTCCTGAAGCAGCTCGACGCGCCGACGCAGCAGGCACTTCGACTCCTGCTGCGATATCCACCCGACACCGCCGGTGGCATCATGACGACGGAGTTCGTCTCGATGCCCACGACGTGGACGGTGGAACGCGCACTCCGCCACATCGGCGAAGTCGGTGGCGCGAAAGAGACCGTGTACGCGATTTACGTAGTCGCGCCGGACACGCAACAGCTCGTGCACGTCGTGTCGCTGCGCGAGCTGGTGCTCGCCGACCGGAACCAGACGGTCGAAGACGTGAGTGAGCATCGGACGCCGATCGTGGTCACGCCCCTAACGGACCGTGAGGAAGTCGCGCGCCTCATTTCGAAGTACAACCTGCTGGCGGTTCCCGTCGTCGACGAAGGCGGCCACGTGCTCGGCATCGTCACGGTGGATGACGTGATCGATGCGATCGTTCGCGAGCAGACGGAGGACGTCCAGAAGTTCGGCGGTGTCGAAGCGCTCGATCAGCCGTACACGGAGATCGGTTTCTGGGCGATGATCAGGAAGCGCGCTGGCTGGCTCACCGCGCTCTTCCTCGGCGAAATGCTGACGGCGACGGCGATGGGGCACTTCGAGCACGAGATCGAGAAAGCGGTCGTGCTGGCGCTCTTCGTTCCGCTGATCATCAGCTCGGGCGGGAACTCCGGGTCGCAGGCGACGTCATTGATCATCCGGGCGATGGCGTTGCGCGAGATCACGCTCAAGGACTGGTGGCGCGTCGCGCTGCGCGAGCTGCCATCCGGCATAGCGTTAGGCACGATCCTGGGGACGGTCGGGGTGATCCGGATCCTCCTGTGGCAGGAGATCGGCTGGTACAACTACGGGCCGCATTTTGTGCTCGTCGCGCTCACAGTGGGGACGGCGCTCGTCGGGGTGGTGACGTTCGGTTCGCTCGCGGGCTCGATGCTGCCTTTCCTGCTTCGGCGACTTCGTTTCGATCCGGCGAGCGCGTCGGCGCCATTCGTCGCCACGTTGGTCGATGTCACGGGCCTCATCATCTACTTCACGGTCGCCTTTCTCGTGCTCCGTGGCACGTTGCTGTGATCCTGCTGCGTTGGTGTGTGCTCGCGGCCGTGGCAACGTGCGCGGCGTGTGAGACCAACGTGTCCAACCTCGTACATATCGAGCCGGCGCCGGCGCCGAGCACGGTGACGTTCGCGCTCGAGAGCCGCGATCTCGTCTACGGGCTGAGCGTGTTGACTTGCAGCGGGCGCGACATGTGGACGATCAGCAACGAAAAACTTGGCGGAGCGCCGAGTCGCATCGCCTACGGCGTCACCCCGGCTGGCTTCGTGACCCGCACCGGTCCGCGCGCGCTCGAGCCGGGGTGCTACGACATCATAGTCTCCGGACCGTCTCGCACGCGCTTTCGAATCGGGGCCGATGGGCGTCTCACGGCCAGCCGGGACTCGTCTCAGCGAGCGGGCCAGCGGTAGGCGGCGGTGGACCCCTTGCAAATCTAGGTGACTAGTGGCATCGTTCCCTTGTCAAATCAAG
This sequence comes from Gemmatimonadaceae bacterium, assembly GCA_036509075.1. GTDB lineage: Bacteria > Gemmatimonadota > Gemmatimonadetes > Gemmatimonadales > Gemmatimonadaceae > JAJKIV01. Next base: position 114 of record DATCGG010000566.1, on the reverse strand, counting down.
GGGAGTCCGTTCGTGCCAGCGGAACTGCCGTTCAAGCGCGGCGCCATCGAGCTGCTCATTCTCAAGACCATATCGTGGCGGCCCATGCATGGATACGCCATCGCGCAGTGGATC
>DATCGG010000565.1:0-5013 GCA_036509075.1 Gemmatimonadaceae bacterium | reverse complement strand
CAGTACGGGAACCGGGAACAGGGAACGGGGAACTGAAACTCCTCACGGAGGCCCGGTTCCCGGTTCCCGGTTCCCTGTTCCCCAAACCGCCAAGTCCCCAGTCCCTCAGTCCAGAGAGGACACGGACCATGAGTCGCATCGCAGCGATCGCGCTGGTCGCACTCGCGAACGGCGTCTGGGCGCAGAATCCACCGCCGGCGACCGCATCCGCCGCGCAGAAAGCGGCTGCCCCCGCGCGCAAGGACACGACGCCGGGCTTCGCGATCAACGACCAAACGGTCATCCAGAGCTGCTCGCGCTGTCACGTCCGCGACTCCGCCGGAGTCATGGAACGGCTGTCGTACATGCGGAAGACGCCGGAAGGATGGGAGATCTCCCTGCGGCGAATGGTCGCCCTCCAACGCGTGCGAGTGGATCCCGCGACCGCGCGCGCCATTGTCAAATACCTCTCGAACGCCCAAGGACTCGCGCCGGCGGAAGCTCGACCGGCGCGCTTCGAATCCGAGCGCCGCGCGATCGACTACAAGTACGCGGCGGACACACGAACGGAGCAGACGTGCCATGCGTGTCACTCGTTAGGACGCGTGATTTCGCAGCGGCGCACGAAGGACGAGTGGGACCTCCTGCTGGCGACGCATCGCGCGTACTACCCGCTGGTGGATTTCCAGGCGTTCCGGCGCGGCGGTCCGCCGCCACCCGACAGCGCGGGGGCGCCAGAGCCCATGGATGTCGCTGTGGGGCACCTGTCCAAGGTGTTCCCGTTGCGCACGCCGGACTGGACGGCATGGTCCGCGACCATGCGGCCCGCCCGCATCGAGGGCGAATGGGTGTTGTCCGGGACGGAGCCCGGACGTGGCGCCTTCAGTGGGCGCCTCACGATCACGAAGACGCCTAACGCCGACGACGAGTTCACCACCAAGGCGACCTATCGCTACGCCCGCAGCGGTGCCACCGTCACGCGCGACGGCAAGGCAGTGGTCTATACCGGCTACCAGTGGCGCGGCCGCTCATCGGAAGTCGGCACGTCGGCCGACAGCGCGTGGCGCGAGGTGATGTTCATCGAGCCCGGGTGGCAGGAGATCTCCGGACGGTGGTTCCGCGGTGGGTATGACGAGTTCGGGATGGACGTCTCGCTCACGCGCCTCGGAGCCGGTCCGGTGATTGCCGGCGTATACCCGCGCGCGCTCAAGGCTGGCACTCGGGACCAGCAGGTCACGGTTGTCGGAGCGAATCTCCCGCGCGACGTGCAAGCCGCGGCGCTCGACTTCGGACCGGGCGTGCACGTTGACAACGTGGTCCGCGCGGACGGCGACTCGATCGTGGCGCGCGTCGCGGTCGATGCGAAAGCGCCGGTGGGCCAGCGCGACCTGTTCGTCGCCGGCGCGTCGCTCAAAAGCGCGGCCGTGGTCTACGACAAGATCGCGCGCATCAAGGTGACGCCGCTCGCGGGCATGGCGCGTGTGGGCGGCGCCGTGTTCCCGAAACAGTACCAGCAGTTCGAGGCGATCGCGTACCACAACGGGGCCGACGGGAAGCCAGACACCGAGGACGATGTGGAGATCGGCCCGGTCGACGTGTCGTGGAGTCTCGAGGAGTACGGTGTCACATACGATGACGACGACATCAAATTCGTCGGACGGATCGATCAACGGGGACTGTTCACGCCGAACCTCGATGGGCCCAACCCGCAGCGCAGCCGCAACCGCAACAATATCGGCGATGTGTGGGTGGTCGCGACCTATCAGGAGGGGGAGAGCGGGCAGGGCAACGGCAATGGCTCGCGGCCGCTCAAGGCAAGGGGACACCTGCTCGTCACCGTTCCACTCTATCTGCGATGGGAGCCGTGGAAGGGCGATCAATGACGCTGCTCAGGCGGGGCGAATACCACGCGTTCGACGCGGATGGCGCTCCGTACGTGTATCTGGTGCCGTCGGCGGGTGTGTTCCGGCTCGATGACACGTCGGTTGCGGTGCTCGATGCGTTGGGGCAGGAGGACCTCGAGCCTAACGAGCTCGTGCGCACGTTGAGCGATCGCTTTCCGGTCGCGGATCTTCGGGCGACGGTCGAGGACCTGCTGAACGTCCGCGCGCTTCGGCTCGTGGATCGCCCGGTGGAGGCGCCTGTCGCGGCGCCGCCGCGGAAGCGCATCCCGCTCACGACGCTCGTCATGAACGTGACGAGCAAGTGCAATCTCGCCTGCACGTACTGCTATGAGTACGGCGAGGACCGGATCGTCGAGGCGTCCCGGAAACCGCGCTTCATGAACGAGGAGACCGCGCGCCAGAGCGTGGACTTCATGTTCGCCGAATCCGGTGACTCGCCGATGGTGCATCTGACGTTCTTCGGCGGCGAGACGCTTCTCAACTTCAAGGTGCTGCGGTCGGCGCTGGCGTACGCGAAGGATCGGGCTGCAACGTTAGGCAAGACAGTCGACACGAGCCTCACGACGAACGCAACGCTCCTTCGGGAGGAGATCATCGACTGGATCGTCGAGAACGACGTCGGTGTCACCGTGTCGATGGATGGCGGTCGCGAGCAGCAGGACAAGTTCCGCGTCTTCAACAACGGGATGGGGAGCTACGACATCGTCCTGCCGAACATCCGCATGCTCCTCGAGCGGCACCGCCGGCGGCCGGTGGGCGCGCGTGTGACGCTGACGAAACAGAACCTCGACGTCGAATCGATCTATCGTCACCTGCGGGACGAGATCGGCTTCTGGGAGGTCGGCTTCGCGCCGGTTACGACGTCGTGGCAGCGTGACTACGCGATCCAGGAAGACGGCTTCGAGGCGATGCTCGGCCAGTTCCAGCGTCTCGCTCAGGAGTTCCTCCAGTACGCGCTCGCCGGAAAACATCACGGCTTCTCGAACGTGCGCGACACGCTCGAGGAGATCCACAAGGGCATGAGCAAGGCGTACCCGTGTGGTGCCGGCCTCGGTCTCATGGGCGTCGCGACCGACGGCGACGTTGCCCTCTGCCATCGCTTCGCCGGCTCCGATTCACACAAGATCGGATCAGTGACGGAAGGGGTGGATCGTGGGAAGCAGGAAGACTTCCTGATGAAGCACCACATCGCGAACAAGACCGACTGCTCGACGTGCTGGGCGCGTCCACTCTGTGCCGGCGGGTGCTATCACGAGGCGCACACGCGGTACGGCTCGAGCGAGCGGCCGAACCTGCATTACTGCGAGTGGATTCGCCGCTGGACGGACACGTGTCTCCAGGTCTACGGCACGCTCGCCGAGCGACGACCGGAATATCTGGCGCAGTTCGACGCCTGACGAGGGAAACTCACGTGCGACACCTAACGCCGATCAACAAGAAGGCGCGCCACATTGCCGAGACCACGGAGCAGGATGTGGTGGCGCTCCAGGGCGGACCGCTCACGACGCCGTCGGGCCCACACATCCCGCTTGGCTGCACATTCGTGTTCTCGCCGGGATGGGAGACGGACGCGAGCGGTGGAACGGCTGGACTCTGTCAGCCGGTCGAGCGCGACCTGTTCGACTGTCACATCACGTGCTTCTGGCCGGCCCACGTGCCGGACCTCTACAACTACGCGCCGGACTGGACCGGCAAGTGCGCATCCGCCCAGAAAGATTGGCGAAAAATAGACCTCATCTTTCCATGACACCGGAATTGGTCAGGGGGCGCAAAAGCGAAGCGGCGCCAAATTCCGAACGGCGCCAATCCCGAACGACGCCGATCCCGAAGTGCGCCGATCCCGAAGGTCGGAACCGCCAAGGGCGAAAAGGGCGCGCCGCTTCGCCGTCTGGGATTCGCTCTTCGGGATCGGCGCCGTCTGGGATTGGCGGTGTTTGGGATTGGCGGTGTTTGGGATTGGCGCCGTTCGGGATTGGCGCCGTTATTCAGCTGCGCCGTTTGGGATTTTGCGCCGCTACGGTTTGCGCCCTTGCCGTTGCGCTCGTGTCGTCGCCGTTACGAGCCCAATCCGGCGGAAACGCGACGATTTATGTGGGTACGTACGCGAAGAAGATCCTCGTTCTGAACGAGTCCAACCTGAAGGTCGTCGATTCCATTCCGATCTCGGTCGGAATCCCGACCAGCATGGTGCTCTCGTTCAATCGAAAGCACTTCTACGTGCTCGATCCGCAGTTCGAGCACGTCGAGGTCATCGACATCGCCACGCGGAAAGCGATCGACAAGTTCACGCTCTCGTCAGGCAACACGCGCGTGCGGCTTTGGGGGATCAACGTCGACCCGCGCGAGCGATTTGCCGTTGTGCTCGTGAAGACCTACACGAAGAAGCTCGATCGCTACGAGATCGGAAAGCCGACACTCCTCCGCTACGACCTCGTCAAGAAGGCTGTGACCGACACGATCCCGTGGCCGAAAGGCGAGGAACGTGACTTCGCGCAGATCATCTTCTCCCCGGATGGGGAGTACATGTACTTCTTCACGACCGACGACGTCCTCGTGTACAGCACCGATTCGCTCAAGCAGGTGGATCGGTGGGAGCTGTCGCGGACGCTGTTCGAGGAAGGCATGGGGCGGCTCAACTTCTTCTTCCCGAACGACATCTATGAGGATCCCGGCTTCTACACGGGACTGTTCCGCGTCAGCGACCCGGTGAACCACCGGACGCTCATGGGAGTCGCGCGCGTGGACCTGGTGAAGCGAAGCGTGGACTTCTACACGTTAGGCCCGAACGAGCCGGTGAACTTCCGCCTCGCGCCCGGCCGGAAACGCGGCTATGGCCTCCGCCAGCAGGTGGGCAACTACGAGTTCTGGACCTTTGACCTCGAGGGACGACGCGTCTCCCAGCGCACGCAGTTCGAAGGCCGGCCGCGCATGGGACTCACGCCGAGCTCGAACGGGCGGGAGCTCTACATCCACACCGCCGGTCCCACGATCGACGTCTACGACGCGCAATCCTTCAAGAAGCTGCGAACCGTCGATCTCGGGCAGGACATGAGCGGACTCATAATCATCCCGCCCACGCCAGCTCCGCGTCCGGCAAACGCAGGGCGATGAACGGCGCAACAGAACAGGT
>DATCGG010000564.1:0-7501 GCA_036509075.1 Gemmatimonadaceae bacterium | reverse complement strand
GCCCGTTCGCGAACACGATCTTGTCGTCCACACCCGCCGCCGCTATCGCCTCGCGAATCGTGCACTCGACGTCGTCGCAGATCCCGTCGCTGTCGAGCGGATCGGTAAGCGTGTTGACAGTCCAGACGCCGTTGTCGCCCTGCGCGAAATGCGGCTTGGGGCTCGACACACGCGATGGCGAGGTGGAGTCCTGACACGCAGCGAGGGCGGCCAGGACCATGGGAACGAGTAGCGGGGTTCGCCGCAGCACATGCGGTGACATGTGTGCCTCCGGGATGAAGTGATCGGAAAGCCGCACCCCGATTTCGGTGAGCCCGTGACTTCCGAGCGGCGCGGATGGACCGATCTTCGCGGGGCCGCGTCACCCGGCTGTGAAAGAGCGCCGTGATTTCCGGGTGACGGGGCGAGCGTCAAATAGTCAACGCCACTACTGGCGGCGTGCCGATCCAAAGCGCAGCCACGGCGAGCAGCGGAACCGACGCGCGATCACGGCGTGACCGCGACGTTGCAGACCTTCTCGGCGAAGAAGGGATCCGTCTCGGGCCGCGAGCCAACCGGACCCCACGCCGTCCCATCGAAGCGACCGCCGATCCTGGTTGCTGCACCTGCGACCGCGCCGTCGAAGCGCACCGCGTAGCTCGTGGTATTCGCGATCATGTCGGCGGCAACGGCGTCCGGCACTACCACCGCCCCCGCGATCTCGTATCGGCGACACGAGTCGTTCGGGACGGCGCCGTTGAAGGACGCGATCAGCGTAGCGAACGAATCGCCGAGCAGATCGGTCAGGTAGATCCCGCCACCAGTGTAGAGCGCACCACCCTCGTTGAAGATCTTGCCGCAGATCGAGACGACGCTGGTTCCCGGCTGCGGGGTGACCGGGTTGGGTGGGACACACGACGTGCCGACGTCGAGCTGAGCGCCCAACCGGATCTGCAAATGGCCGAAACCGAAAATCGGGTTCGGCGGAACGATGGGGTTGGGTGGCACCGCTCGGAGCTGGACCGTGAACACGCTCGAGGGCGTCGCGATCGCGAGTTGCGGCGTCGATACCATCGGCGGGTCAGGGTTGTCGATCGCATCGGGTGAGCACGCGGCGGCGACCGCCGCGAGCGCGATGCCGGCGAGGCTTTGGAGGCGGAGCAGTGTGTTGCTGGACATGTAGGCATCCTCGGTTCGAGGTCGACGAGGCGTCGGAGGCGACGCAGACGCGCCCACGATCGAGGACCGCCGTCACTCAGATGCATCGAGACGGCGTGATTTCGGAGTAACGGGTTGGCAGGTGCTTTACGGCGACCGACGTCCGGGCTCTTGACCGACGATGCGCCACACGCCGCCGCGATTCACGAGCGTGTAGGTCGTCCAGGTGGTCGGTGTGAAATGGACCCACATCCAGACCGAGTCGCCCTTCACCAGCGTTTTCGTGATTTGGACGGTGTCTGGCCTGGCAAAGGTCTTGAGCACCGCGTCAGCCGCATCGGCGGCAGCGGTGGGCGACGGGACGGGTCCCGTGTTTGGAAACTGCGGCGGGACAAAGACCGCCGTGTCGGAAGTAACGCCGATGTTTCGCTCCTGCCCGGAGCTCGTGGTGGTGTTATACACGATCACCGTGCACGTCTTCTCGTTCGGCGTTCCTGCCGTGGTCGTGGTTCCCGGCTTTCCGGGCCTCATCCGTTCCGACACCTTCGACCACTCGCAGCCACCGGTCGGAAGTCGGCCAACGGCAACCGTGTCGACCCAATTCGTGTTTCTGGGTGCCTCCTGTCCCGCCGTGACACGGCTGATCATGCTCGAGGCCACGAGGGCCGCAACCGTGGTGAGTCGGAGGGTCATCATCACATCGCCCCGTCTACGGGTGGTCGGTCAGCTAACATGCCTCACGATGGTTGGACGGTCACCGTCCCACGTTTTCGCACAATCTGGCGACACGAACGGTGTCAGATGAACACAGCCAACGAACGGCGGCGCCGACTTGTCGGCGCCGCCGCTCGTCATCCAACACGCTCCGGCCTAACGACCGGCGCTAGTGCCGCACGCGATTCCAGGCGTCGCGCACCGCCTCCTTCATGTGCTCCCAGGTGCTCTGGCCGCGGTGTTCGAAGCGGTCCCATCCCGACCGCAAATCACTTTCTATGTCGTTCCATTCGCGCCCGCGATAACGGTTGGCTGCCTCGTACCCGTATTCGTAACCGGGACGATAGTAGTCGTATCCGCGGTCCGCGGTCACGTAGGGCCGCGTGCTCCAATTGGTCCGCCAGTACTGGTCTTCGGTCGTCCAGTCGATGTTCCTGCTGGTTCCCGAGGTGCTGGTGGAAAGATCGTCGCGATTGGCCATTACGCCTCCTTGGCTACAGTTGCGCGACATCAACCAGACGCAGTGACTTCCCGGCCGCGGTACTGCCGGGCCCGTGTCTCTGCGATGCCGCGTTAGGTGCGGAAGGCGTTTCTGGTGCAGACGACGTGCCGTTCAGGCGATCGCAGCCATGGTTACGGGATCGATGTTGATCGCACAGGCACTTCAACCACGAACGCTGAGCACGCTGGCGGCGCCGGGCGCTGAGGACGCTGCATGCGCAAAGTGCCTAACGCCGATGACGGCTCCGTCACCTCCGCGACTACCTCTGCCGTAACCAGACTTCGGTCGAGCGCGACCTCGTTCACCCGCTTGCGCCGGGTGTTATTCTGGAGGCTGCATCGTCGCGCGTCGCCTCTCGCCTCTCTGCCTCCCGCTGAATGTCGTCCCAGCAGATCATCTCCACCGTCGCCCGCGAGCTGTCGCTCTCCACGACACAGGTCGCCAGCACCCTTACCCTCTTCGGCGAAGGCAATACCCTCCCGTTCATCGCCCGCTACCGGAAGGAAGTCACCGGCGGACTGGACGAGGTTCAGCTCCGCGACGTCCGCGATCGTGCCCAGTACCTCACGGAGCTCGACGAGCGGCGCGCTGCGATCCTCAAGAGCATCGAGGAACAGGGCAAGCTCGACGATGCGCTCCGAGCCGCCATCAACGCTGTAGAGACGAAACAGGCCCTCGAAGATCTCTACCTTCCCTACAAGCCCAAGCGCCGCACTCGCGCCACGATCGCACGCGAACGCGGCCTGGAGCCGCTCGCCGACCTGCTCTCCACACGCGCCACGACTGACGCTGCGCTCGAATCCGAAGCGGCGCGTTACGTCGACGGCGAGAAGGGCGTGCCCGACGTCGCGGCCGCGCTCGCCGGCGCACGCGACATCGTGGCCGAGCGGATCGCGGACGATGCGGGGCTTCGCGGCCGCGTGCGTGACCTAACGCGAACCGACGGAGTCCTCCGCTCCCGCGTCGCCACTGGGAAGGAGAAGGACGTCTCGAAGTTCCAGGACTACTACGACTTCTCACAGAAGCTTGTCGAGATCCCGTCGCACCGCGTGCTCGCCATCCGCCGCGGCGAGGCTGAAGGATTCGTGCTGTCCTCGATCGACGCGCCGTCGGAGCGGATCCTTTCAGGGCTCGAGCAGGAGCTCGTGCGCGGCCACGCTGCGCCGGTGCAAATACGCCTCGTCGTCGAGGATGCGTACCGCCGGCTGCTCACGCCCGCAGTGGAGCTCGACCTTCGGCTGGAGCTCAAGACGCGCGCCGACGAGGAGGCGATCGCCATCTTCGGGCAGAACCTCGAACAGCTCCTGCTCGCGTCTCCCGCGGGAGAACGACTCGTCATTGGGCTCGACCCGGGCTACCGCACCGGTGTGAAGGTGGCTGTCGTGTCGCGTACCGGCGCAGTCGTCGCGACGGATACCGTATATCTCCATCAGGCCGACCGGTTCACGACCACGATCCTCGCCCTCGTGGCGCGATTCACGCCGGAGCTGATCGCGATCGGCAACGGGACGGCATCGCGCGAGACAGAGAGCCTCGTGCGCGAGGCACTCCGCGAACGAGGCCTAACGAGTCCACAGGTGGTCGTCGTGAGCGAGGCGGGAGCGTCCGTGTACTCGGCCTCCGACCTCGCGCGGGAGGAGCTGCCCGACCTCGACGTGTCCCTCCGCGGCGCGGTGTCGATCGCGCGGCGTCTCCAGGACCCGCTGGCCGAGCTGGTGAAGATCGACCCCAAGGCGATCGGTGTGGGGCAGTACCAGCACGACGTGAACCAGACCCGCCTCAAGAAACGCCTCGACGAGATCGTCGAGAGCTGTGTGAACCGCGTCGGGGTCGAGCTCAACACGGCGTCGGCGTCGCTTCTTTCATACGTAGCAGGGATCGGACCCACGCTCGCCGCAAACATCGTGAAGACTCGCGACGAGCGCGGCGGCTTTCGATCGCGTCGCGACCTCACCGACGTTCCTCGGCTCGGCGCCAAGGCGTTCGAGCAGGCCGCGGGATTCCTCCGCGTACGCGGCGGGGCGCATCCGCTCGATGCCACGGCAGTGCATCCAGAACGCTACCCGCTCGTCGAGCGTATCGCCGGTGACCTCGGCGTCCCGTTAGGCGAGCTGTTGAACAACGAGGCTGCCGTCGGGCGTATCAGCGTCGACAAGTATGTGGCGGACGGAGTCGGCTTGCCGACGCTCCAGGACATCCTCTCGGAGCTGCGACGGCCGGGCCGAGACCCGCGTGAACAGTTCGAGCCGCCGGCTTTCCGCGATGACGTGAAGGAGCCGAAGGACCTCACACAGGGCATGGTGCTCGAAGGTGTGGTCACCAACATCGTGGCCTTTGGCGCGTTCGTGGACGTCGGCGTGCACCAGGACGGGCTCGTGCACGTGTCGCAGATGGCCGAACGGTTCGTGCGCGACCCTAACGACGTCGTGAAGGTCGGGCAAAGAGTGAAGGTCACGGTGATGTCGGTCGATCTGGAGCGGGGCCGGATTGCCCTGACGATGCGAAGCGGAGCAGCGAGCGGGAACAGGGAGCAGAAAGACGGGAAGAGGGAACCGGGAACAGGGAACAGTGGCTCCGTTCGGCGGCCGGATGCGCGAGAACGAGATAAGACGAAACCACCCGCGGCGAAGCCGACTGTCCCGAAGCCGGGAACGATCGCCCCGAACGGAATGCGATTCCGGTAGCGTACTGCAACATCCTGTCGAGGAGGAACGTCCATGCTCGAGCGAATCGCTTCGCTGCCCGCAGGTATCGACGGTGTGAAGGCCGTCGGCAAGGTGTCACAGCAGGACTACCAGCAGGTCCTCGAGCCGCTGATCGACGAAGCGCGCCGGGCCGACCGCCGCCTCCGGCTCGTCTACCAGTTCGGGCCGGACTTCGAGAGCTTCACCGCCGGCGGTGCCTGGGAAGACGTATCCGTTGGACTGCGATCGCTCCGGCTGATCGAGGGGCTCGCCATCGTCAGCGACATGAGCTGGATCCGTGATTCCAGCCGACTCCTCGCGTTCTTCATGCCCGGGCCCGTTAGGCACTTCGGCAATCCGCAGTTTGCCGATGCCGTGACCTGGCTCCAATCGCTGCCGGAGCCTGCTGGCGTCTCGCACCGATTACTCGCCGACAGTGGGGTGATCGTCCTGGAGGTGAAGCAGGCGCTGCGCGCGCGGGATTTCGACGAGCTGGCGATCACGGCCGATACGTGGATCGAAGCGCATGGGCACCTTCAGGGGCTCGTCATTCACGCGCGCAGATTTCCGGGGTGGGAGAACCTCGGAGGGCTGATCCGCCACATACGGTTTGTCCGCGATCACCACCGGAAGATCAAGCGGGCTGCGTTCGCGGCGGATGGCGAGCTGGCCGCGCTCGGGCCTCGCATCGGCGAGCACTTCGTCCAGGCGGAGGTGAAGACTTTTCCCTTCGACGCGCTCGACTCGGCGATCGCGTGGGCGGCGGAGAGGCCGGCCATGTAGTTCGCGTTGTTCCGCAATGTGTTGCAATGATTTGGGTTCGGTGTTGGGCCGCCAACCCGTAGACTTGCGCTATGACCGCCGCCCGTCTTGACCAACTTGACCAATCACTGCTGGGCTTGTATGTTGGTCAGGTTGACCAACAGGATGTCCCGATGACTCAGACCTACAACCTTTATGACGCCAAAACCCGACTCTCCGAGCTCGTGGACCGGGCGTCGGGCGGTGAAGAGATCGTGATCGCAAAGAACGGCCGCCCGCTCGCTCGCCTCGTACCGATTCCGGCCGAGAAGCCGAATCGAACGCCGGGCGGATGGGAAGGCATGGTGTGGATCTCGGACGACTTCGACGAGCCGCTCACTGCCGACATCCAGCGTGACTTCGACGGCGACGACGACAGAGCCGGCGCGTGAGGCTTCTGCTCGACACGCATGTCTTTCTCTGGTGGCGCGCGGGGCGGGAGATGCGTGCCGAGGCGATGGATGCGATCCGTACGGCGGACGACGTGTTCGTCAGCGCGGCCTCCGCGTGGGAGGTCTCAATCAAGGCGGCGATCGGAAAGTTGCGGCTGACAGCGTCGTTCGCCGATGGCGTGGCACAGAGCGGCTTCGTTCCGCTGCCCATCAATCTTCATCATGCGGCGGTGGCCGGAGAGCTACCGCCTCATCATCGTGACCCGTTCGATCGGATGCTGCTGGCGCAGGCGCGCCTGGAGCGCCTAACGCTGATCTCGCACGACCGCAGGCTCGAGCCCTACGGCTCCGCGATCATCTGGGCGTGAGAACTGACGGAGACGGGAGACGGCCCGTTCGATTACCAGGCAGCGGGATCCTGCCGGTAGAATCGCCGCAGCTCCACATAGAGTTTGGGATGCTGCAGAGAGAGATCGCGGCCTCGCTCGAAGAACGTCTCGGTCGCGACCGCGAAGAACTCTGCGGGGTCCTGTGCGCCATACGGGTCGAGCAGGGTCGGTTCCCCGGCATCGGCCGCGCGCCGTAGCGTCTCGAGCTCATTCCCGAACACCGCTGCCCATGACCGCGCCTGTGCGCTGCTTTCGAGGGCCGGCGTTCCGTCCGTGCTCCCATCCTCGAAGTCCAGCTGATGCGCGAACTCGTGCAGGACGAGATTGCGACCGTCGTCCGGGTCCGCGGCTCCCGCCTTCACATCGTCCCACGCCAGCACGAGCGCGCGGAGGTTGCGTTGCGTGTGGCCGGACAGATGCTCGTCATCCTCTGACCAGATGCCTCCTTCGGCGCGCTGGTTCGTCGCCACATAGCCGCTCGGGTACACGATCACGGACGTTAGGCGCGGGAAGTAATCCGTTTCCCGATGCAGCAGCAGGAGCGCCGCCTGCGCCGTAATCGTCAGGCGGACCTCGTCGCGTACGAGCAGGCCGCCGGCTCCCTCGAAGTGCTTTTCCTCGACGAGCACGCGCGTGTGGCCGAGCAATTCGCGCTGGTCTGCCTCACTCAGGCGCGAGAAGACGGGCACGCGAGTCTCCACCACGCGGCGCCAGTGATCGGGAAACGGCTCGGCGCGCAGTCGCTCGCGGCGGCGAGATTTGCCGAAGAGGGGCACTCGTTATAAGGAAGTGGGATGGGGGATGTGGGAAGGGTAAGGAGAATGGGAACGGGGAACCGGGAACAGAGGCTCCAAGAGGAGTCACGGTTCCCGGTTCCCCGTT
>DATCGG010000563.1:0-12685 GCA_036509075.1 Gemmatimonadaceae bacterium | reverse complement strand
CGCCGGCTCTCGCCGGCGCCGCTGTTGGACCCACCCCGCCTCCAATCGCGCCCGCCCGCTGTCGCATCTCGTTAGGTCGGACGCATCGACCAACTCACTGGACGACCAGCGGGACCTCCGACGCGACCTGCAGGTCCATCAGGGCGTAGAGGCGACGGTCGATCTGGAAGAAGAGCGCCGCTTTCTTCCCGGGGATGACCTTCTCGATCGCCGGGACCCATTTCTGACGCGTCTGGGCCACCTCGACCTGAATGTCGCTCCACTTCTTGATCATGCTGACGGCTTGCGCGTCGGTGAGCGTCTTCTGGTTCGCCGCATAGTCCTTGATCACGGCGTAGAACTCGTCATAGTGCTTGCTCATCTCGGCAGCGTACTGGTCGTACACCGGCCAGAACTTGGTCGCTTCCGTTTCCGTCAGCGGCACGTTCGCGGCCAGGATCTTCTTCTTCTCTGCCCGCAGGTTGCGACGCACCAACGCGAGGTCCTTCTCGACCTCGACCCCGGTCGCCGTTTCCGTCTGGGCGAAGCTCTTCGCGGCCGGCGCCGCCAGGGCGACGACCACCGTCAGGCACGTAAGCATCTTGGTTGTCAAGCGATCCCCCTGTATGGTCACCAAAGGATCGCGACTGGCGGGGAAAACCCTCTATCCTACTTTCGTCCAAGTCGCGATGCGGCTGAGCGGCCCGTCGCCTCAATCCCTACCCACGCGGCTCGTCGGTCTCGTTAGGCAGACGCGCCGAACGACTTACTGGATGACGAGAGGGATTTCCGACGCGATCTGGACGTCCATCAGGGTGTACAGTCGCTTGTCGATCTGGAAGAAGAGCGCCGATTTCTTTCCCGGAAGCACCTTTCCGACGATCGGAATGTATTTCTGCCGAGTCTGGGCGAGCGAGATCTGCCAGGTGCTCCAGCGCTTGAGCATGTCTTCCGCCTGAGCGTCCGTCAGCGTTTTTTGATTCGCCGCATACTCCTTGATCAACGCGTCCAACGCATCGTTGTTCTTGGCCATCTCCGCGGCGTATTGATCGTAGATGGGCCAGAACTTGGTCGCCTCCGTCTCGGTCAGGGGAAGGTTCGCGGCGATGAGCTTCTTCTTTTCGGTTCGTAGGTTGCGTCGAAGCAACGCGATGTCCTTGTCGATCTCGACACCCGAATCCGTTTCTCTCTGGGCCAATGCAATGCTGGTCGGCGCACCCAAGGCGACGACCATGGCGAGTCCCTTAAGCATCGTCCTTGTCATGTTATCCCCCTATGGGTTCACTCAACGATCGCGATTTGCGGAGAACCCTCTATCCTACTTTCGTCCAAGTCGCGGCCGAGCTCAGTGAATTCGGTTGGCCGGCACGCCTTCGTCGCGCTCGAAATGGCTGTCGTCCGTCGCGACGCGACGCCCGTTGACGGGCTGCACGTGGCGTGAATTCCCTTCGGGAAAAAGCGCGGCGAACGCCGCGATCTGGGTTTCCGGGAGGTCGATCGGCGGGGCGATCACGACCCAGCGCACGCCTTCGGTGTAGGGCGGCGTCGTCAGGGACCCTGTATAACGCGCCGATTCCTCGTGCGGCGGGATCAGTGCGCTGAGGTTGACCGGCGTCACCTTCACATGCGCGCCGGACTGTTTGGGAAGCTTGCTGAACATCGGCGCCAGTGTGGCATTCGCGGCTCCGGCGCGGAGAAAGACGCCGACCACCAGCGTCGAACCGTCCGCGGCCTTGTGCACGAGATGCATCTCCATCGGGAACTGCTGCTCGTCCACTTCATGCTCCGCCGGGGTATGGAAATGGAACTGCACGAGCCGATAGACGCGGTCTCCAACGCGAATCTCCGCGTCGCCAGCTGCCACGTTTCCCCGCACCGTGGCTTCCTCGTTAGGTGACCCCGTATTCTCCAGGTCGACCGTGGCGTGTGTGCTGTAATGGAAGGTGAGCGGCGGAACGGCCTGTTTCTTCACGACCTGCAGGTCATCGCCACGGATGTCGATCGGGCTCTGCTGAGCGATCGCGGACGGTTGCGTCTCCGGCTCTCGCGATCCGGTCACGCGGAGCGAGTCGGCCGCGTTTGCAGCGATTCGTGGAGGGCCAATCAGCCCGATCAGGAGCGTGACGGCAAGCCAATCGATGGGCGGTCTCATGACACCTCGACAGTAGCCCGGACCTTTGAGGCTATCTGCCGTGTCGAGCGCGACACTATTGGCCCTTTGTAGGGAAGCGGGAGACGGGAGACCGAGAATCCGCGGGATGCTCATCTCGTGTAGATCTGCGTCCCGAGGGTTAACCGCTTTCTTCCCGTCTCGAGTCTCCCTTCTCCCGTCTCCCGCTTAAAACCGGAACGCGACTTTCACACTCTTCGCAGATCCCTTATCCAGCGCCGCGTCGAGCGCCCGTCGATACTCGGCTATCGGAAATGTCGCGGTCACCAGGGATCGCACAGGCGCCTGCCCACTCGCAATCAACGATGCCGCTTCCGCGAACGCGTCGCGTTCGGCGCCGTCGTGCGCGTGCGCGCCGTAACACAGACTTCCCCGCACCGTCAGTTCCTTCAACCAGACTGGCGTCCAGTCCAGCCCATTCAGCGTGCTCACATTGCCTAACAACACCACGGTTCCGCCCGGGCGGGCCACGCGAAGTGCATCGTCCACGGCACGCGTGCCGCCGACGCAGATGAATGTGAAGTCGAACCCGCCACCCGTGCCAATCGGACGTCCGATGATCGGGTCGAGCAGCCGCGACTGCCCCGCTTCGGCGAGCGCACCGAGGTAGTCGCCGCGCGACGCCATGACACGAGCGGCGCCAAGGCGTCGCGCGTGATCTGCCTGGAACTCGTGGCGTGCCAGGACCGTCACGGCCGCCTCAGGGGCGAGCGCGGAAAGGGCGGCCGTGGTCAGAAGCCCGATCGATCCCGCGCCGATGACGAGCACGCGAGCTCCTCCCGCTGGCAGACTGGCCCGCACGGCGTGCACCGAACAGGCCAGCGGCTCCACGAGCACAGCCTCCTCATCGCTCATCGCGTCCGGGACGCGAACAAGCTGCGACTCGTGCGCCACGAAATGCTCGCCCCAGCTGCCGCCCGTCCCGCGCGTCGTGCCAATCAGCATCCCGGGCGGAAGCGCTCCGTCGGTGAAGTGCGCACAGCGCGAATGGTTGCCGGCGACGCACTCCGTGCACCGAGGCTCGACACCCCGCGGCTCGCAACAGAGCAGCGGATTCGCCACGACGCGCTCACCGACACGCACGCTGGTGACGGCCGACCCGACCTCGACGACGTCGCCGACATTTTCATGCCCGAGGACGAACGGGAAGGACGAGAACGGCGACGTCGTCGGACTGGCTTTCAGCGTGATGACGTTCAGATCGCTGCCGCAAATCCCTCCGAGCCGCGTTCGGATGCGGACCCAGCGCTCGCTCGGCAGCGCGGGCTCGGGGACCTCCCCAACCGTCGTGCACGCGTATGGACCGATGTAGAAACGCCGGGACAACCGGCCGGCTGCGAGTGTCGTCAGGTACGTCGGGATCGGCGCGGCGAAGCTGATCGCCTTCACGCGCGCGCCGGCGTGGCGGTCGGCGTCACGACACGCAGCGCGCCAGGAACGCACGCCACCTCGAGCGTGGCTGATGCGGCGCGGTTGTACTCGCCATCGGTTTCGTACGCGGGCGGCGCCGCGAACGACAACGTGAAGCGCGGCGCCTGCTCGGTTCGGACGTCGGGATGCGTGAGATGTGTGCCGCGTGCCGCCGCGCTGAACAACGCGATGCGCTTGAGTGGCGCCACCGTGCGAATCGCCACGGCATCGAGACGGCCGTCCGTGATGCTCGCGTTAGGTGCGATCCGAAACGCGCCACCGAAGTTCCGGCCGTTGGCAATGATCACCATCAGATGCGACGTCAGGCCACCCACCCCGTTGCCGCTCGAGACCGTGACAGATACGCCCGGGTAGCCGAACAGCTGGCGGAGGGCCGAATACATGTACAGAAGATCGCCCTTGAGCCACCGGATCGACGCGACGTCCTCGATCACCGCGATGTCGAAGCCAAACCCCGTCACGTTGAGGAAATGCTTGTCCTCGATGCGGCCGACGTCGACTGCGACGTCAGGTCCGTCTACGGCGAGGCGTGCCGTCGCGTCGAAGTCGGTGGCCGGCGCGCCGACGGTCTTGGCGAAGTCATTGCCGGTGCCCGCCGCGCCCAGCGCCAGCCGCACGCGAGCGCCCGAGGCAATGATCGCGTTGGCCACGTTGCCCCAGGTCCCATCACCGCCAATGGCGACGATGGTCCGTACGCCTTCGTCGATCGCACGACCGGCAAGCAGCCGCTCATCGCCCGCAGCGAGCGTTAGGCGAATGTCGGTGACGCCGACCGCCGCAAAGGCCCGACGGACGTCGCGCTCCACCTTCTTCCCCTGCCCCCTCCCGGCGGCGGGGTTGATGATGACGCAAACGTCGGGCATCAGCGCGGCGCGAACGCCGCGAGATGGCGAAGCGGGTGGAAGGTCTGCACGCCATCACGCATCCACAGCTCGCGGAATGGCGTGACGTCGACCTCCCAGTTCGAGAGCAGGTCGGTCATCGCCTGCGAGTGGATGACGATGCCGCCACGCTCTTCCTCGTTTTCGCTGAACTGTCCGGCCATCACGATCGTGGAGCTGTACGCACCCTCGTCGTCGTACATGAAGGCCTGATACGGGTGCTCGACCTTGGACCACTCGTGCTCCGTGATGGTCATGTCGACGATCGGCTCGCCACGATCGGTGGCGTTGATGGTGACGTGGCCGTCGCCCCGATCCCACGCGATCGAGATGTCCTGCATGTAGTGCGGCAAGTGCCATCGCTCGATGGCGTGCTCTCGTGACTCCGGCGTCGTCGTCCCGAGTCGGAACGGCCAGAACGCGGAGCGCGGCCAGATGTGCCCGGCATCCACACGTGGCGCAACGAGAATCGACAGAATGAGCTCGCCGTACTCGCCCACCGGGCTATCGTGGAAGTCGAACGCCATCACCGACAACACGCTCGACCCGTGGTGCGGCTCGATGGGCTGCAGGTCGGACGGAAGTAGCGCGCGGGCGTTTTCGGTGGGGAACTCGAAGAAGCCGCCGATGGCATCGCGGAACCGATACTGCACGAACTCACTCGGATTACTGGTCGTCATACGAGAATCCTCTCTTCGCGGAGAACGCGGATCAGTATCGCGGCGCCTTCGTCGAGCTGTTCGCGGGTGTGAGCCGCTGAGATGGAAACACGGAACCGCGAGCGGTGCTTCGCCACGGCAGGGTAAATCACGGGCTGCAGATATACGCCGGCGCCCAGCAGCTTGTGACAGATCTCGAACACTCGTCGGTCGTTCCGGACCATGATCGCCACGATCTGCGACGTAGAGTCGCCGACGTCCACGCCAGCTTCCTCGAGCCGGCTGCGGATGTGTCGCACGTTCGCCCACAGGGCATCACGTAGCTCGGGTTCCCGTTGCGCGATCTCGAGGGACTTCCGGACGCCGGCTGCCACCACAGGCGACAGGGCGCACGAGAACACGCGCGATCGCGCGAAACCCTTGAGGTAGTTGTACAGGTTCCGCGACCCGGCGATGTAGCCGCCCTGGCCGCCGAGCGCCTTCGAGAAGGTACCGACGTGAATGTCGACGTCGTTCTCGAGGCCGTACAACTCGGCGACGCCTCGTCCGGTCGGGCCGTAGACGAACGTCGAATGGGCTTCGTCGAGCATGATGCGAGCGCCGTACTTCTTCGCGACACCGACAAGCTCGGGAAGCGGGCACACGTCGCCGTCCATAGAGTACACACCCTCGATCGCGACGAGCTTCTTCCCTGTGCATTGCTTGAGCTTTCGCTCGAGATCAGCCGGGTTGTTGTGGCGGAAGAAGCGGACGTTCGCCTTCGACAGAATGGCGCCGTCCACAATGCTGGCGTGCGCGCTCTGATCGGCGATGACCCAGTCACCCGGCCGCATCAGCCCGGCAATCATCCCGACGTTCGTGCTGTACCCCGTCGGGAAGACCATGGCCGCCTCTTTCCGCTTGAATCGTGCGAGATCTTCTTCGAGCTGCACATGGACGTCCATCATGCCGCTCAAGAGCGGCGAGCCGGCAGCGCCGAGGCCATAGGCGTCGAGTGCCTCCTTGGCCGCGGCGATAACCTCTGGGCGAACCGACAACCCCAGGTAGTTGTACGACGACAGGTTGATGAGGCGCAGGTGCCGACCGCGAAGCCCTTCCGTAAGGCGAATATCGCCCTGCGGCGGCGTTGACATCGCCTGAGAGAACAGATAGTAACCCTGCGGCAGCGCATCGTTGAGCCAGTCATTGAACGGCTCGAGGATGGCGAACGGGTCGTCGCTCGTGTGATAGAAAAAGTTACTGTAGTCGTAGTCCGAAACATTCGCTGCCTGCGATTGCACGGGATCGACCCGCGCTTCCGTGGGCGCACTCATGTATGGTGACCTCCTGTTGAGCGGCGGCAGTCCCTTCCAAGCCGAACCTAACGCGTTCGTCGACACTCGGCCACGACAGCTGGGCCGGGGACTCCGAAGTGGGGCGTTCTTCGTTTTGTTCGGCTGCTACGCGGTCCTCGTGATCGGCCTCGGGCAACGCCTTCTGCTCTGGCCGGCGATCGTCCTGCTACCACGCTATCGTACAGCAATCGTCCGCGCGTGGCTGCGGTTCCACGCCCGGGCGACGGTTTGGATGGCTCGCGTAGTGGCTGGCGTCCGGTTCTCGATTCACGGCGCCATCGCGCGGGAAAGCTGCATCGTAGTGATGAACCATCAGTCGGTCCTCGACATCCCGATTGGCATCTCGTTGATTCCCGGTCCCCAAACGATCATTCCGACCCGCGACCGGTACCGGCGCGGAATTCCAGGCATTTCTCCGCTGGCGCGACTTGCACGATTTCCGTTCGTATCGCAAGGGGCAAGCGTCGCGCGCGGTGAACTCCGGGCCCTGGTCGAGGCGGTCGGCCGCGTCGATCGCGGCGAGGCGTGTCTCCTCCTCTTTCCCGAAGGCCATCGGACGCGCGATGGGCAGATCGGGCGTTTCATGCGCGGCGGCCTCCGCATCGCGGTGACGCGTGCGCGGCGACCCGTGTATTGCGTTGTCGCCGACGGCATGACCTCGGCACGCACGACGCGTGAGGCACTTGGTCAGGTCGCCGGCAGTACCGTAACAGTTGCGATAGTCGGACCGTTCGCGCCGCCCACCGATTCGTCGGCGGAATCCGCGGACGTCTTCATCGACATGCTTCGCGACTCGATGACGAACGCGCTCGCCCGCATGCGCGGGCTTGCCACGCAACCCGAAGGACATGTCGACGGCTCCGCGATCGCCGCTCACTGACGCTGCGGTCCGAGAGGCACTCGCGGCGGGGCTCGATGAGGCATCGCCGCCGGGTCGCGAGCAATTCATCACGTTTCTGGCCAACGCGTTCGGCCCGACTGCGGTGGCACTGATCCACTACGGGTCC
This sequence comes from Gemmatimonadaceae bacterium, assembly GCA_036509075.1. Taxonomy (GTDB): domain Bacteria; phylum Gemmatimonadota; class Gemmatimonadetes; order Gemmatimonadales; family Gemmatimonadaceae; genus JAJKIV01. The sequence continues at coordinate 5,224 of DATCGG010000563.1, read as the reverse complement.
CATGCGCACGGCGCGGGCGCCACCGCGGAGAGCGCACACGATTTCTTCGCGATCGTCGACAGCTACAGAGATGCCTATCAGTCATTGGCGGCGACGGTTGGGACACGGTATCGGCCCGGGGTGGCGGCGCTGCTGAATCGTGTGCTTGCACCGAACGTGATCGCAATAGCGGACCCCGATGCCGCGCCACCCGCGCAGGCAAAGATCGCCGTCATCTCCCTCCGCGCATTTCGCCGTGCGTGCTCGCCGCGGTCGGCCGATCTGTTCGTGCGCGGACGGCTCTTTCAGGTGGCAAGACTCGTGTGGGCTCGCGACGAGCAGAGCAGACAGGCGGTCGTAAATGCAACGCTGGAAGCTCGCGCTGGATCATTCGAGTGGGGACGGGCCTTCCTTCGCGCGCCGTTCGACGTCGAGACGTACTGTCGGATACTCCTAACGACGGCGTTTGCCTCGGAGATTCGCCCCGAAACCGCGGACCGCATCGCGAGCCTTCTCGACGTACAGCGCGTGACGCTTCACCAGATGTATACGCCGCTGCTCGCGTGGCTCCAACGATCGGGAGCGCTGCGCCAGGAAGGACCATTGTACCGCACGGTGGTGGACCACGGAACTTGGGAAGCGCTCTTATCCTCCGTCTACATGCGCCGGAGCAAATTGAGGGCGACCCTTCGTTGGACGAAGTACGTGGCACTCTACGATGATTGGCTCGACTACGTTGTGGGAAAGATCGCGCGGCGGAGTGGCGTTGCCATCGAGCTGAGCTCGCGGGAACGACGATGGCCACTGATCTTCCTCTGGCCCAAAGCCATCCGCTTTCTTCGCTCCCGCCCGCAACGCCAAGGGTGATCGTGACGGCCAACATCGCGCTACTCCTTGTCGGGGTCGTGCTGCTGACGATGCCAGTCTTTGCGATCGTTTCACGCGGGCGCGCCGGCGATCCGGACGTGGCGACGCGCCCGACAACCGTCATTCTCGGGCGGTGGATCCGGGATTGGGTGATGTGGTTGATCACGCCTCTGGAGCGCTCGCTGGTTGCGTCCGGCATAACGCCGGATGCACTCAACGTGCTGGGCGCCGTATTTGGGCTGGCGGCGGGCGTCGCGTATGTCCGAGGGTCTACCGCCCTGGCGGGATGGTTCATCCTGCTGGGCGGGATGGCGGACATCCTGGATGGCCGTGTCGCGAGAGCGCGAGGTCTCGCGTCTCGTTACGGGGAATTCCTCGATTCGATGCTCGATAGGTTTGCCGAGGTGTTCACGTTCGTTGGGCTTGCCGTATACCTGTCCGTGACGCCGGCCGGTGCGCTCGCGGTAACGCTCGCTGTCGGGAGCTCCCTGCTCGTGAGCTATGCCCGAGCGAAAGGCGACGCCGTGGGCGTGGCGTGCCGCGGTGGCGTTATGCAGCGCGCCGAACGACTCGTGCTTCTCGCCCTCGCGTCGATCTTCGACCGGTCGGTCATCTCCGCGGCCGGGTGGGCCGACGGGACGCTGATCTTCTCGGCCGTCTGGGTCATCGGTCTCGGTGCGCTGGGCACGGCGTTGTACCGGACCGTGGCCATCGCGCGCGCCCTGCGAACAGGCAATCGGGATGCCCGATGATCGCCCGCCATCCACCTACTTGCCCGCGACGGTGATGGACACTCTGACGGAGATTTGGCGCGCCGCGCTTCACATCCCGCGGCCGATCAGGCACCTCCTCGCGCTGGTCGCGCCGGCGATCGTTGCGATCGTGTGCGACCGCTGGTTGCGTCGCGTCTAGGGTGTATACCGGGCACGTCGCCATCGCGCTCGGCGCGCGTGGCGTCCGGCGCGATCTTCCACTGTGGGTGGCCGTCCTCGCTGCTCAGGCGCCCGATTGGGTGGAGGTGATTTGCGCCGGGCTGGGTGCTCGCGCGAGCGCCCAGCTGTGGTCTCACGCGTTCCCGTTCGTATTGCTCGGGGCCGCGGCGGCAGCGATCCTCGTTAGGCTCCGGATGCGATCATCGGGCGCCGCGCTGGCAGCGTTCGCGGTTTATCTGTCGCACCCACTTGCCGATCTGGTCACGGGCTCCAAGCCGCTGTGGTCAGGCGGACCGCCGCTTGGCCTGTGGCTCATCGATCGACCGGTTCCGGACTTCGTCGTTCAGAGCTCGCTGTGCGTCGTAGGTTGGGTGATCTACAGGCGGTCGTTGTCGCCAGATGTGCGCCGCCGGGTGATCGCCGCGGCGCCGCTCGTGGCCCTTCTGGCGCTCCAGGGAGTGTCCGACCTGGTCGTCTTCGTGCGGAAGCCGTTCGGAACGACGGTAACGGCCGGGATGGGCGACGGGCGACAGCTAGGTAGCTCGAATTTTCGGGAGGCCTCTCGCGGTAAGCCGGATGGCCGCCGGCACGCGCCTAGCTCGTCTCCCGTCTCCCGTTTCCCGCTTCCCGGCGGCTCCGATGCCCGATTCCCGATTCCCTATTCCCGAGGAACTATCGGCAGCGTCACGTGCGATGGATGCGCCGCGTCGTGGACGAGACGCTGATGGGCCACGACGAACGTGCTATCGCGCTCGTTGTTGCCGCCGGTGTTCAGGTTGCGATCGTACTTCGGGAAGAGCGCGGACGATACCGTCACGCGGAGCCGGTGTCCCGGCTCGAACACGCGTGACGTGAACCACAGGTCGATGTCGTAACGCTCGACGCTCCGGGGCGTGAGCGGCACCTCCTTGTCGAACCCACGCCTGAATCGCGCTCGCGCGACGCCGTCCTGCACGCGCTCCGCGTGCCCGTCCGGGAAGACATCGAGCAGCATCACGTTCCAGTCGGTGTCCTTCGCGTCGCTCGCCGCCCAGAGTGTGGCAGTCATCTGGCCCGTCACCTCGATAGGCGTCGCGAGCGGTTTCGACGTGAACACGAGCGCATCCCGTCGCGTCGCGTTGAGCGACGTGAAGTCCTCGTTGAGCGATGTCTCGAGCTCGCGGGAATCGATCAGGTAGGGAGTGGGATTCGCCGGATCGTAGGTGAACGTGTCGACCGCGGCAGTCGAGGGAGCACCCGCGACGCCGGCATGGGGAGGAACGGTGTCGAGCACACCGTCGCCTGCGCTCGTGTTCGCGCGGCCGGCGGAGGTCAGGTACCAGTTCGTCGGAAGGGCCCGTGCGAGCGGCCACGCCGATTCCTTCCGCCACGTATTGTCGCCGAAGACGAAGAGGTCGACCGGCGGCTCATGGTCGACGCCATTGTCCCTGCCTAACAAGTAGTGATCGAACCACCGGAGCTGCAGGCGCCGGGTATCAACGCGCGATTGTGGGCCGAACTCACCGGCAACGTAGTCGACTCCCTTGTGCGCGCCCGGACCCATGACGAGGCGCACGAACGGATGACCCGACACCTTGTTCAGCGCGTTCGTGTAGTCGATCGGTCCTCGCGAATCGTCGTACCACCCCGAGATCTGCAGAACGGGCGCCTTGACCTTCGCGATGTTCGTCGTAACCGCGTGAGCGCGCCAATAGGCGTCGAGCGTGGGGTGCGCGATCCATCGATCCCAGAAGGGAACCTGTCCGCACCCGAGCTGTTGGGGCAAATCGCTGAGCGGGAGGTGCGTGAGGGCGCTGCCAATGTCCAGATCACTCACGTCCTGGAGCGTGCGCGCGCGCATGAGACACACCCACGCAACGTTGATGGGTGAGAACACCATGTCCTCGTACGGGACGATGCGCCATGGATCGCCCGTCGCCGCCGACGGCGCCAGGGCCGCGAGATGCGGTGGAGCGCTTACGGCGGCATACCAGGCGAGTCGTCCTTCATCCGAGTGGCCGATCAACCCGACGCGCCCGTTCGCGCCGGGCAGGGTGGCGGCCCACTCGACGGCATCGTAGCCGTCGCGAACGTCCGTGTCGTAGTCGCCGAAGTCCTTGCCGTCGGAGACGTCCCGCCCGCGAACGTGCTGCGCGACGAAGATGTACCCGCGTGAGGCCCAGTAGCGCCCCGCGGGGTGAAGGATGCGCGTGTAGGGCGTGCGTTGAAGAACGACACCGAACGGTCCCGCGCCGACTGGCCGCGCGATGTAGCTCGCGAGCTTCGCGCCGTCGCGCGTCGCCATGAAGACGAGCGTGTCTTCCGTGACTGCGTACTGCGAGTCGGACACCGGGCCTGGCCAAAGCTCGTAGAACCGCTCCGCCACGAACGGCCTGGCGCGTCGAACGAGCCGGATCCGCCGCCCTGACGGTTTCCCGTTCGCCAGCATGACACCGATGATCGTATCGCCGTGCCAGGCTCCGGCGATCGACTGACCCCCGTCACCGCCTAACGTGATCGAGTCGCCTCGGCCGTCGACACGCGTGACCTCGACCATGGGCTCGCCGGTCCGCCGCCTGACGGATCCCGTGACGCCGGAGCTCGTGGCCGAGAACTGCGCGAAGCCCATACGGCGCCAGCCCTCGAATCCGGGGCGAGCGGTCACACCGTTGGCGAAATAAGCGTCCCAGTCGCCGGCGATTTTGGGAGGTGTCGGCTGAGTGGCGCAGCCCGCGGCGCCGATAATGGCGAGCAAACGCAGGAATGCCGTGACTTGAGCGTTTCTCGATCGCATGCACGCCTCGGAAATCGGGAATCGGGAATCGGGAATAGTACAACCCCCGGGATGCTCCTCGCTCGAGGCGAGGCATCCCGGGGGCTTCGCTTCCCGATTCCCTATTCCCGATTCCCGACTATTGCACGGCGTTGATCATGTCGAAGATCGGCAGATACATCGCGACGACCATGCCGCCGACCACGATGCCGAGGAACACGATCATCACCGGCTCGAGGAGTGAAAGGAGCCCGCTCACCGCGGCGTCCACTTCCTCGTCGTAGAAGTCCGCGATCTTCGAGAGCATCTCGTCCAGGCCACCGGTCTGCTCACCGACCGCGATCATCGAGATCACCATCGGCGGGAACACGGCCGACTTCTGCAGCGGCGCGGCAATCGTGTCACCGCCCGCGATCGATGCGCGCGACGCCATGATCGCGTCCTGAATGACCCGGTTGCCCGCCGTCTTTGCCGTGATCTCGAGGCCGTCGAGGATGCTGACCCCGGACGAGATCAGCGTGCCTAACGTTCGCGTGAAGCGCGACACGGCCGATTTGCGCAGCACGTCGCCGAGCACCGGCACCTTCAGCATGGCCTTGTCGATCTGCAGCTTGCCACCCGGGGTTGCGTAGTAGCGCTTGACCAGGAAGAACGAACCGCCGATCCCGGCACCAATCAGATACCAGTAGCCCTT
>DATCGG010000562.1:0-11511 GCA_036509075.1 Gemmatimonadaceae bacterium | reverse complement strand
AACGAATCCCGCGCTGAACGCGGTGAGGCCGCCGATGGACTGGGCGCATTCCCGCTTGCCTCCCAGGAGTACCAGTCGGATCCGGCTGCGCGAGGGCTCCTGCAGCTGGTCGCGGATCGCCGAGAGCATCGCCAGGCCTTTCTCGGGGCTCATCGCGCCGACGATCCCGCACACGACCGAATCGCTTGGCCAGCCGCACTCGGCGCGCCAATCGCGCCGTCCTACGACCCTGGGCTGGTTTACGCCGTCATAGACGAGCTCAATGCGACTGCCATCGACACCACCCCTCTTGAGGGCCTCGCGTACGGCACCCGATACGGCAATGAACCGGGAGACGCGGTGACCGTACTTCAGGCGTCCGTGGGGCACGAACACAACGCGCCGCGTCACGATGAGCGGGACGCTTCTCCGCCCGATGAGCGCCGCCAGCGCGATCGCGTGCGCATGCGCGTCGTGCGCGTGGATCAGGTCACCGTTCCAGGTCCGCAGTGCTGTGCGGACCCGGCTCGCGGCGGCAATGTCCCAGTCGCCGCGCATCCCCACCTCGGCCGCGGCGATTCCGTCGGAGCGGAGGCGGCGGATGAGCGGAGCATCCGGCGCGCCGATGACCAGCGGTTCGTGTCCCAGCTCACGTTGGCCGCGTGCGAGGAGATACACCTGGCGCTGCCCGCCGCGCCATTCGCGGCCGGAGTCGAGGTGCAGTATGCGCAACGGGGTCGATGTCGTCACCGGTTGTCCTGGCAAACGCGCGCCGATACCTAACGCGCGCAGGCACCCCGTCCCGCTGCTCGCCTACATCGTCGTTAGGCACGCCCTGCGACGTCGGGGAAGTCGGTGACAAGCTAGGCCCCGAGTCTAACGGAGAGGTTACAGCCGAAGACCTACACTCGCGGGCGTTGGTCTACAGGCTTCTGCCAGGTTGGCTGGCCGACACCAGCACTGCGTCGTAAACTGCCTGGGTGCCCCGAACCATGCGCTCGACGCTGAACTGTGCCGCCCGGCCCGGCCCGGCAGCCGCAAGCGCCCTTCTCATCGTCGCGTCCCGAACGAGCCGGTCTGTAGCGGCGGCGAACGCCGCAATGTCACCCGCAGGCACCAGGAGCCCGCATCGGTGGTCCTCGATCAACTCGGGCAGGCCTCCGACCCGAAACGCAACGGGCGGGACACCGAGCGCCATCGCATCGATGACTGCGGTGCCAAGTCCCTCCGCGCTCGACGGATGCAAGAGGATGTCGAGCCCCGCCATGGCCCCGTGAATCTCGTCGACGAACCCGGCTCGGAACGCCGTGAGACCTCCGACCGACTGTGCACCGGCGGATTTCCCACCAAGAAGGACGAGTCGAATCTGGTCGCGTGTTGCCTCGGGCAGGCGTTCGCCGATCTCGGCGAGCGTCGCGACCCCTTTTTCCGCGGTCATCGCACCCACGATACCGCAGATGACGGAGTTGCTCGGCCAGCGGCATTCGAGCCGCCAGTCTCGTGGCCTCGTTACCGACGGGCGTGGTACGCCAGAGTAAACGAGGTCGATGCGGTCCGGGTCGACACCGCCGGTCACGAGCGCGTCGCGGACCGCGCCGGAGATGGCGATGAAGCGCCCGACACGCCGCCCGTATTTCAGGCGGCCTCTCGGAATGAATGGCACGCGACGGGTGACGACGAGCGGCAGCGTCCTTCGGCCGATCACGGCGGCCAGCGCGATGGCGTGCGCGCGGGCGTCATGCGCGTGGATCAAGTCTGCGTTCCAGGTCCGAAGCACCGCGCGGACGCGGCTCGCGGCGGCGAGGTCCCAGTCGCCGCGCATTCGGACCGCCGCGGCCGCGATTCCGGCGGAGCGGAGGCGGCGGATGAGCGGAGCGTCCGGCGCAGCGATGACCAGCGGTTCGTGTCCCATCTCACGCTGGCCGCGTGCGAGGAGATACACCTGGCGCTGCCCGCCGCGCCATTCGCGGCCGGAGTCGAGGTGCAACAGACGCAACGAGGGAGGGGTCGTCACCTCCGAAGAATGTCCTGCCCGGCCGGCAGCCGCAACGCGAGCTGGTGGTTGGAACCGCAACCAAGTGGGCCTAACGTGGCGAGGGTCGTGCCATCCCATCGTGTTAGCACTCCTCCTCGACGAGTGCCGCGCCGGGCAGATTGACGAACATCGTACCACGCGCACGATTCCTTCGTCAGAGGGTAAGGGAGTGCACACGGCTGCCCGCTGACCCGGCGCGCCGGACAAGCCCCGCAACCGGAGGACGGGATGATCCTGGCAAACGTGCGACAGCACCTAACGCGCGACGATGCGCAGCTGGCCCTCAGGCTGATCGCGCGCGGCTCGAGCGACGTCATCGAAGAGGGCGAGGTGACCCTGCGCGAACAGGGCATCGATGCGCTGCTCGACGATCCGCGGCTCTACACCGGGCTCATCGTCGCCGGCCAGGGCGCGCACGCGTCGTTCCCGTTGTTCGCCTACGTAGTCGTTAGGCACGCCCTGCGCGACGTGGGCGAGGGCGACCGGATGCTCGCCGACTACGTGGCGTCGATTCTCCTCCATTTCGGCCTCGGCACCCGGGCCGGTCGCGTCGCCGAATCCGACGACGAGATCTACACCACCCTCGCCGAGCTAGCTGGCGCCCTCGAGAGCGCCGACGCGCAGCGCAGCTTCCTCGTGCGCGCCCACCTTGGCAACTACGCGTTGTGGTTGAGCGGCGTGTTCCCGGACTACATCACGCTTCGCCGCTGGCGTAAAGGCGGCCCCGACCTGGACTACTACGAGGCGATGGGCCGGCGCGGCTTCACCCTTGCCGCCGACCATCGGCTCGCTGCTCAACACGGACTGACCACCCTCTTCGAGGCGGCTGCGGCGCGGTTCCCCGTGCTCCGCCAGGCCCTCAACAACGTCAGCGACGCGCTGCTCTTTCCGCGCCACCATTCGCCGGAGAAGCTGATGCGGCAGGTGCGGATGGAAGGGAAGTGGATGCTGAGCTGACCCGCCCGCGACACGCGTCGGCAAAGGCCTCGAACAACCGTCGGTCCCACGGCTCCGGAGTAGTCGTCAGCTCTTCGGGGTGCCATTGGACGCCGACCATCCACCAGGTCGGGTCATCACTCTCGACGCCCTCGATCGTCCCGTCGTCCGCGCGCGCGCTGACGCGCATCGCGTCGCCGAGCCGGTCGACCGCCTGGTGATGGATCGAGTTCACGCTGAGCGATTGCACGCCGAGAATGGTGGCGAGGCGCGACGCAGGATCCAGGCGTACGCCGTGCACACGCGCGTCGCGTTCGTCATCCACGTCGTGAGCCGCGACGTCCTGACGCTCTGAGGGCAGGTCCTGTACGAGCGATCCTCCGAGCCCGACGTTCACCACCTGGATACCGCGACAGATGGCTAGTGTGGGCATCCCGAGCTCACGTGCGCGCGCCAGCAACGCGAGCTCCGTTTCATCGCGTGCGCAGTTGATCTGACCGAGCTCCGGGTGTGGCGTCGCGCCGTATCGTGCCGGATCCACGTCTTCGCCACCCGAGAGCACCAGCCCCGCTACCGCGTCGAGCACGCGCACCGCGGCACCTGCCGTGGCAAGCGGCGGCACCACAACCGGAACGAGACCCGCCGACTCCAGCGCTCGCACATAGGCGAAATTCAGGCGAACGCGCTCGACGCCTTCGACCACGCGAGCCGTCGCCGTAATGGCGACGAGCGGCGAGAACGCGGGGACTTCGGACACGGCCGTGCTCATAGACGTCGAAACGCGGTTGCGAGGGTCGCGGCCAAATCTATATCGTAGACATCCCACCTGTCCCGCTCTCGAGCCTTCTTTCCTGCATGTTCGACGACGTTCGCCAGGCCTTTCGCGATTTGTTGCGCGGCACGCCGCCAAGCGGCGATGCCCGGCGTTCCATCGTGGCACAAATGCGCGAGACGCTCGTGCAGGCGCGAATGGGCCTCGACGACCTCCGAAAGGGCATCGAGGAGACCCGCGCGCGCCTCCAGCGCGAGCGGTCCGAGCTCGAAACCGTTAGGCGGCGCAAGCAGCTTGCCCAAGGCATCAACGACGCCCAAACCGTTGCGATCGCCGAGCGCTACGAGAAACAGCATGCGGAGCGAGCCGGGTTGCTCGAGCGGAAGCTGGAGACGCAGGAGGCGGAGCTCGCGATGGTCGAGCGCGAAGTCGGTGAGATGAACGCCGAGTTCAAGCTGGCCGCGGCTGGTGCGAACCCGGGAGTGTCCGCCGGATCAGCCACGGGGGGCCCGTCCGCCGGCGGATCGGAAGACGACGTGGCGACCGACAAGGCTGGTCTTCGTGACGAGATCGATGGCCTTGCGCGCGCTCGGCGTCGTGCTGACGCGGAATCCACGGCCGACGAAAAGCTTGCGGCGCTCAAGCGCCGCATGGGGAAGTAGCGATCGTGCGGTGTGTCGCGCGCCTGGCGGTCCTCGGCGCGCTTGGCTCGGCTTCGTCGGTGACCGCGCAGGACACACCGCCGCGCCGCGTGGCCTGTGATGGTCGCGTCGTATCCGACATCGTGATCCGCACGCAGGGCCCGTCGTTCGGTGGTCTGTTCGAGCGATCGAACCTCCTGTCGGCGCTCGTGAGTGGCGCGCACGTGACCACGTCGCCGGATCTCGTGCGAAGATTCCTGCTACTGGAGCAGGGGAAGCCGTGCACGTCCACGTTGCGGGCCGACTCGGAGCGTATCCTGCGCGGCCAGCCATTTCTCGCGGGCGCGAGCGTGGAGACCTATGACGACGGCCGCGGTGGCGTGCGCGTGGAGGTCGTGACCACCGACGAAATCTCACTCGTGGTGAGCGGTGCCGTGTCGCAGGAATCGCCGTACGTGACGGGCGTGCGCCTCGGGAGCTCGAACATCAATGGGATGGGCATCTACGCCGCTGGCGAGTGGCAGGACGGTGGGTTCTACCGCGACGGATGGCGCGCGACGGCGATCGATTACCAGCTCTTCGGCCGTCCGTTTCAGTTCGGCGCCGAAGTCGAGCGCCGACCGATCGGCGGTGACTGGTCGGGGGAGCTTCGACATCCATTCTTCACGGACGTTCAGCGCATCGCGTGGCGTGCGGCGATCGGATCGAGTCTCGATGCCTTCCCGTTTTTGCGTCCCGACGGGCTCGATCCGTCCGTCTCGCAGACGCGCTCGTTCGCCGATATCGGGTTCGTAATCAGGGTCGGAGAGCCCGGGCGACTGAGCCTCTTCGGGGCATCGCTCTCGCGCGAGGTATCCAGTCCGTCGCCGGACATCATCGTCGTCACCGATACCGGAATCGTGCCGGCGCCCGGCACGAGTCTGGACGACCGATATTCGAGCAGCCGCGCCGCACGCCTCAACTTTCTGTGGGGCGTTCGCAATATCGGGTTCAAGCGCGTGGTCGGTTTCGACGCGCTCACTGGCGCGCAGGACGTCCGAACCGGGTTCCAACTCGCCGTCCTGTTCGGGCGCAGCCTGTCGGTGTTGGGAACGCACGACGACGACATTCTCGTGTCCTCCGACGTCTACGCCGGGGTCGGGACGGCGCGATCGTTCGCCGCGATCCAGTTGTTAGGCGCCGGCCGCCAGAGCTACGACGCCAATCGCTGGGACGACATCCTCACGAGTGGCCGCGCTGCCTGGTACTTCAAGGCCAGTGCCCCGTACACCACGGTCGCGAGCACGGAGTGGAGCGGCGGCTGGCGACAGCGCGCGCCGTTTCAGCTCAACCTCGGCGAGCCACGCGGAGGGATGCGTGGGTATTCCGGCGCTGAGCTGCCGGGCGGTCAACGCCTGCTCTTTCGGCTCGAGCAGCGATGGGTATTCGGCAACGTTCGGGGCAACGCGGACGCCGCGGCAGGGCTCGTGGGAGAAGCGGGTCGCATGTGGGCGGGTGATGTGCCGTTCGGCCAGACGATGCCAATGAAGTACTCCGTCGGCACGAGCCTCTTCGCCGCTTTGCCGCCCGGCTCACAGCGTCTCTGGCGGCTCGATCTCATGTTCCCGCTCGATCGATCGACCGGTGCGAATTGGGAGCTTCGACTGCGCAGCGAGAACAACACCCGGATCTTCTGGCGCGAGCCGCGCGATGTCGAGCGGAGCCGCGAGCGATCGTTGCCGCAGCGGATCTTCCAGTGGCCGTAGCCGCCCTTCGGGCGACAGCTATCAGCTATCAGCCATCGGCCATCAGCTCAAACGGTGCCTGAAGCGTCAGTCTGCCGGGCCATCATGTTACGGATCGGGACGATCAGGGCGGCTAGCACCACGCCGGCGACTAGCAGCGACGCCGCCGTCAACGTAAACAGTTTCGGTGTCTCCGCGAGGTCCTGAGGGTTCACGTTGCCACCGACGAGGCCGGCAATGAGGTTGCCTAACGAGGTGGCCAGGAACCACACGCCCATCATCTGACCGACGTAGCGGCGCGGCGAGAGCTTCGTCATCGACGATAGGCCGACCGGACTGATGGACAGCTCTCCGGCTGTCTGAAGCAGATAACACCCCACCAACCACCACGGCGAGACCTTCACCGTCCCATTGCTGGCGACCACGATGTTAGCGGCCACCAACATGAGAAAGAACGCCACCGCCGTCACGAAAAGACCAATGGAGAACTTCGTTGGACTCGACAGATTCAAACCGCGCGTCGCGAGCGCGCTCCAGATCCATGCGAATACCGGCGCGAAGATGATGATGAACAGCGCGTTGATCGACTGAAACAAACCTGCCGGAATCTGGAAGCTGCCGAGCTGTCGATCCGTGAAATCGCGCGCGAACAGATTGAGCGATGTAGGCGCCTGCTCGAACGCTGACCAGAAGATGGCGGAGAAAACGAACAGGACGAGAATGACAACCATCCGCTTGCGTTCGTCGCCCGTTAGGCCTCCCGCAAGAAAGATGTAGCCGAAGTAAGCCACACTGAGCCCGACGAGCACGAACGTCATGCTGCGTCCGATGGCTTGCGGGTCGAGCGTGATGGCTCCGGTGGCTGCCAGCAGGATGACGAGCGCGAGCGCGCCGAGACCAACGGCGATGCCGATCTTCGCCCGGCTCACCTGCCGGGCTTGCACGTCGGGATCGGAGTGTTTCGACGTCTCGAGCCCAAGGGTGCCTAACGTTCGCTTGGCGTACGTCCCGAAGTACACGAGGCCCAGCAGCATGCCGAACCCCGCGGCGCCGAAACCCCAGTGCCAGCCGGCGCTCGCAGCGAGAATGGGCGTCACGAATTGGCCAAGGAACGACCCGGTGTTGATGCCCATGTAGAAAATCGAGAAGCCCGCGTCGCGACGCGCACCACCTTCCGGGTAGAGATCGCCGACAAGCGCCGAAATGTTCGGTTTGAGAAGACCCGTTCCAAGCACGATCAACACGAGCCCGAGGAAGAACATGGTCTTGCCCGAGAAAAACCCGGACAACCCGATCGACAGATGTCCGCACGCGATGAGCACGCCGCCGAGGAAAATCGATCGGCGAAGTCCGAGGAGCCGATCCGCGATCCAGCCACCGGGCAAGGACGCGAGGTAGACGGACGACGCGTAGATCCCGACGATCGCTGACGCTTTGAGCGGTGCGAATCCAAAGCCGCCCTCCGCTAGCGCCGCGGTCATGAACAAGATCAGGAGTGGTCGAATGCCATAGTACGAAAACCGCTCCCACATCTCGGTGAAGAAGAGCGTGGGAAGCCCACGTGGCTGTCCGAAGGGCCCACTTCGATCCGACGCGGCACTCGGAGGCGCATCGACCGTTACGGCGGCTTCCTGAACTCTCTTCGGCGGAAGAGTGGACGTCACTTGGTCCTCAGTACGTAAAGGGGGCGAATCCGGCTCGAACGCGTCGCCGCCGCATCAGGGCGACACACCGTGGGTGATCGCTGCCAACGGCAGATGTCGTTCCGGTTGGTGCGTCGCGCCAGCCTGTTGCTGGGCGTGCCACGGGACGGTCGTGGGAGGCTGCTTGATACACGCCGCAACGTGGCCAGGTGCCTTCTCCTCGAGCGGCGGGACGATCGCGGCGCAGGCTGCGTCCTTGCCCGGATGAGGGCATCGCGGGTGAAACACGCATCCCGATGGCGGATTGGCCGGCGATGGGACATCGCCGGTGAGAACGATCCGCTCGCGTGACGCCGCGGGATCAGGCACAGGAACGGCGGATAACAATGCCTGCGTATACGGCATGATCGGCTCGCGGTACACGTCGATCGCGGAGGCCAGCTCGACGATCTTGCCGAGGTACATCACCGCCACGCGCGTGGCGATGTGCTCCACCACCGAGAGATCGTGCGCGATGAACAGATAGGTGAGCCCGCGGTCGCGCTGGAGGTCCTGCAACAGGTTGATCACCTGCGCCTGGACCGATACATCCAGCGCGGATACAGGCTCGTCGCAAACGATGAGCTCCGGTTCAACGGCGAGCGCGCGCGCGATCCCGATGCGCTGACGCTGGCCTCCGGAGAACTCGTGCGGATACCGGGAGGCGTATTCGGGCCGCAACCCGACCTCCTCGAGGAGCTGCCTAACGCGCTTGTCGGCCTCTGCCCCGGCGGCGAGCTTGTGGATCGTGAGCCCTTCGCGCACGATGGCGCCGACGGTCATGCGCGGGTTGAGGCTCGAAAACGGGTCCTGGAAAATGATCTGCATGCGACGGCGCAGCCGGCGCATCGAAGCGGAGTCCAGCGCCCGAACGTCGATGCCGTCGAAGTGAATCTGTCCCGACGTCGGCTCGAGGAGGCGGAGGATGCAGCGGCCGAGCGTCGTCTTGCCGCATCCCGATTCGCCCACGATGCCTAACGTCTCGCCGCGCGCGACCTGGAGGGACACGCCATCCACCGCCCGCACCGCGCCGGCCTCACGCCCAAATACGCCCCGGCGAATCGGGAAGTGCTTCGTGAGCTGCGAAACCGAGAGCAGCGGTACCCCAGCTGACGCGCCGCCCGCCACGTTGCGGTCCGGTGCTGCGTGAGGTGCGCGCAGTGCGTCCGTCATGCGCCTCCGCCCGGCGCGGCAACGGTGCCGGCCGGTGACGACCGTGTCGTCGCGCGCGCAGCGGCTCGCCGCTCGGGCTCGTCGGCCAGGTGACATCGCGACACGTGTCCAACGCCGATCTGATAGAGCGGCGGATGCTCCCGCGCACATCGGTCCCAGGCGTACGAGCACCGATCGCGGAACCGGCACCCGGTCGGCCAGGCAGTGGGAGGCGGAACACTGCCTGGAATCACCGCGAGGCGCTCGCGACGACGCCCAACCCTTGGCATCGCGTGCAGCAGGCCTTCCGTATACGGATGATGGGGTTCCGTGAACAGCGTCTCGACGCGTGCCTCCTCCACCACCTCGCCGCCATACATCACGACTACTCGCGACGCGACCTCGGCAATGACGCCAAGGTCGTGGGTGATCATCGCGATCGACGTCCCGAGCCGCTGCTGCAGATCTGCGAGAAGCTCCAGGATCTGCGCTTGAATCGTGACGTCGAGCGCGGTCGTCGGTTCATCGGCGATGACGAGCGCGGGGTTCATGATGAGCGCCATCGCGATCAACACGCGTTGGCGCATTCCGCCCGACAGCTGATGCGGGTACTGACTCGCACGCTCGGCCGGCGCAGGAATGCCGACCATCGTCAGCATCTCCACCGCGCGATCCCACGCCGCGCGGCGTGATGCGCTGGCGTGCACGCGCGCGACCTCGGCGATCTGATCTCCAACGGTGAAGACCGGATTGAGCGCGGTCATCGGCTCCTGGAAGATCATCGCGATGCGATTGCCGCGAACGCGACGGATGCCGGCATCGTCGAGCTGGAGGAGATCCTGGTTCTCGAACATGATGCGGCTTCCGGGCTCGATGCGACCCGGCCGCTGGACGAGTCGGAGAATCGAAAGCGCGGTGACCGACTTGCCGCACCCCGATTCGCCGACGATACCGAGCGTCTCACCGGCGCCGATCGTGAATGACACGCCATCCACGGCGCGGGCCACGCCCGCGCTGGTGTAGAAGTACGTGCGGAGATCGGAGACGGTGAGAAGGGCGGGTTGCGTCATCGGGCGGGAAGCTGGCGCGCGTTCAGCGCCTCGCGCAAGCCGTCCGCGACGAGATTCACTGCGAGGACGGTAGTGACGAGCGCGGCGCCGGCCGATATGGAAATCCACCATGCGCCTGCGACATCACGCATGCCATCGTAGAAGATGCTCCCCCAGCTCGCGTTCGGCGGCCGAACACCCATTCCGAGAAACGTGAGGCCGGCTTCGATGACGATCACGTTGCCGATCGCCAGCGTCGCCGCTACGAGCACCGGTGAGATCACCTGTGGCAGAATGTGGTGGATGAAGATTCTCGCGTGCGTGGCCCCGAGCGCGCGCGCCGCCGTCACGAACTCGTCCTCTCGTGCGCCCAGCACCAGCGTGCGGACGAGGCGACTCACGCCGAACCATCCAGTCAGGCCAAGGAGCAGCACGAGGCCAGTAAGCTCGAATCCGTTCCACAGCGTGGCGACTGCGATGAGCAGCAGCACACGAGGAATGGAGAGCAGCGCATCCACGATCCGCATCATGAGGCTATCCAGCTTTCCGCCGACATAGCCGGCGACCGCGCCGTAGCCCGTGCCAACGGTCGCCGCGACGACGACCGACAGGAACGCGACGCTCAGCGACACTCGACTTCCGAAGATGATGCGCGAGAGAACGTCGCGGCTCAGATGGTCCGTGCCGAACGGATGTGCGAGCGTGGGCGACAGATATTTGAGAGCAACGATGTCCGGCTGCGCTCTGGGGTCGTATGGTGCGACGTACGGCGCCGCGAGCGCGATGAGAGCGAGGGCCGCCAGGATCACCAGCCCGGCCACCGCCGATCGGTCTCGCGCGAGCGTGCCGAGCGCAGAGCGCCATGGCGATGCGGAAACGGACCGATCGAACGCTCTGTCACCATCCGGTGTGCTGCTCGCCATCACCACGTCCTGCCTAACGCCCGTCGTCACTGTGCGCGTACCCGTGGGTCGACCACGGCGTGCAGCAGGTCCGCCAGAATCCCGCCTGCGACGACGAGCACGGCCCCCATGATCGTCGCTCCGATCACGACCTGGTAGTCCCGCGCGTGGAATGCCGCCGCGGCGAGCCGCCCGAGGCCGGGCCACGAGAACACCTGCTCCACGAATACCGCCCCGCCGAGCAACGTGGGGAGCGAGAGCCCGGCCAGCACGATCGTGGGAACGAGCGCGTTACGCAGCGCATGTCGCCACAGCACGAACCGATCGGTGACGCCCTTCGCGCGGGCGGTGCGAATGAAATCCTGTGGAAGGACGTCGAGAAGGGCGGCGCGCTGGTACCGCGCGATCGACGCGCTGCCCAGAAGCCCCAGCGTCAGAGCGGGCAGGGCGAGGTGGCGAAGACGGTCGATCACGCGCCCCGTGAACGATAGGGAGTCGTGCATGACGAGGTCCACGACGCCCGCCGCCGGGAACACGCGGAATCGATACGCGAACACGAGCAGGAGCATGGCGGCCAGCCAGAACTCCGGCAGTGACGCGACGACCAGCGAGGTGTTTCCGGCGAGTCGATCGCCGCGC
>DATCGG010000561.1:0-12103 GCA_036509075.1 Gemmatimonadaceae bacterium | reverse complement strand
TGGTGCTCGATCTCGTCGCACTGGCCGAGACATGCACGATGCCCAGCGTGTCCTCCTCGGAGAAGAACCGCCCGTAGAGATGGTCGAGCCCGCGTACGCGATTCACGAGCGCGACGTCGCCCGGCCGATCGAACCGCACGTGCACGACGTACCGCTCGGCCGGCCCGATCACGACGCTCTCGACCCACTGCTCCCGCTCGTAGTTCCCGACGTCTCCGGCCACGACCTTGATGCGAGCGCCGGGGAACGAGAGGTTGAACGCCCGGGTGTTCGAGACGTTCGTGAAGAAGAAGCGCACGACCTCGCCGCGGTCGACCGAGAGCGCATAACGCGGCTCTCCGTTCACGAGCATCACGTTGCCGAACCGACCCATGAGGGCGTGCGTGGTGGTGGAGGCGCCGAACGGCACGATGCCGTCATCGCCAAGGAGGAGGTCGTCGAGCATGAGCACCTCCTCGCGATCGGCCGGCGAGAAATAGTCGGCTCGTGGCGAGCGCACCATGATGTTGCCGTAGAGACCGAGGTCCTGCTGGACGTCCTCGCGCACGTGCGGGTGATACCAGTAGATGCCGGCGTCCGGGAAGCGAAGGTGATAGGTGAAGCGCTCGCCCGGAGCGACGGCGCGCTGGGTCATGTCGGGCACGCCGTCGTTCGCGTTGTCGAGGCGGACGCCGTGCCAGTGCACCGTCGTGGGCTGGTCGATGGCGTTCGTGAGCTCGACCGTGATCGCCGCGCCCTGAGCGACCTGCAGCAGCGGGCCCGGATATTGGCCGTTGAACGCGAACATTGTGAGCGTCCGTCCCTTGAATGGACGCCGAACGATGCCAGCGGTGATTCGCAGGGTGTCACCGCTCGTCAGGCGAACCAGCGTTCGCGGCCGCGCAAGCGGAAGGCTGTCGGCATTCGCAGGTCGCGGCAGATACGGTGCAGCGTTAGGCCGGAGCGTCATCTCGGCGGGGAGCATGGAGATCCCCGCTGGCATCGGCACCATGGACCAGCCGAGCGAATCCATGCCGTCGTGCTCGTGGTGCTCGTGATGGTCAGAGTCCTCACGGGTTGCCCCGATCAGGAACTGCATGAAGTCGGGCGGCTGGAGACGCGTGCTGGGCGACATGCCGCGAAGCAGCAGACGACCACGCATATCCGTCGCGCGGGCTGACTCCTCCGCCGTGACGAGGACGATGAATTTGTCGAGCGAGATGGCAGGCAGCACATTGCGTCCGTTGTCGACCGCACCGAGCCGCTGGATGACGTCCATGGTCGGCGACGCGACCCACGCGACAAAGGCCGCGTAACGCCCGAGCGATGCGGGGCGTGGGAGACCACTGAGCGTCACCGCGGGTGTGTAGCGAAGATGGCCATCGGGGCTCACGTCGACGGTGAACGGTCCGGGCGCCCGACCCAGCTCGACGCGTCCCGATCCTGACCGAACGCCGACAGCGCGAACGAGCTCGATGCAGTAGAGATCGCGACTCGGCGAAAGCGGTGACTCCGGGCCTTCGCAGAACGACGCTCGCGGCTCGTGCGACGCGGAAAACGACGCGGCAATGCAAACGCTCAGGCTCAGCGAGCGCGTGACGTTCCGACCAGGAATCGTGGCGACCTCCGTGAATAGTCCAACATTGATATAGTCGTGAGCGATCATCGAGTGGTCAACGCGGCGGGTGCCTCAGGTCGTCAGAACGCGGTTAGTATTGTGTCACTCGCAATCCCTCCTGATGCCATCGATCACGACGCGATTCCGGGCAAAACTCTTCCGCATGCCGGGTACAGGTGGGTGGACCTTCGCGCCGGTGCCGAAGCGTCATGCGCCGCCAGTGATGCACGGATGGGGACGCTCCAGCGTCGTGGCGTCGGTCGATGGGTACAAGTGGAAGACCAGCGTCTGGCGGGAAAAGTCGGGTCGGACGCTGCTCCCGGTTCCGAAAGCTGCACGTGGCGAGAAAGGGAATGGCGACACGGTGATGGTTCGGCTCGAGTTCAACGTCTGAATCCACCGAGACCGGTCGGACCTCCGTGGCGGAACCGGATTGCCTTCGGTGTCGCGGCGCATGTGTATCGTGCTACGACTTTCTTTCCCCTCTGCCTCGACGGGTGAATCGTGGAAACGTGGTGGCATGACGTTCGTCACGGACTTCGCGTCCTCGCGTCGCAACCGGCCTTCACCGCAGTGGCTGTCGCGTCGCTCGCGCTCGGGATTGGTGCGAACACGGCGATCTTCAGCGTCACCAACGCGCTTCTACTCCGTCCGCTGCCTTACGAGGACGCCGACGGAATAGCCATCCTCTGGCAGCGCTCGCCCGGGCTGGGTGTGCAGCAGGACTGGTTCTCGACCGGGCAGTACCTCGACATCCGGACCGACAACCAGGTCTTCAGCGACGTCGCCGCAACGATCGGCGCCAGCTTCAATCTCACCGGACGCGGCGCCCCCGAGCGCATTGATGGAGCACGGGTTTCGGCATCGCTGTTTCGGCTCTTCGGCGCGAAGGCGGCCGCGGGCCGAGTCTTCACCGCCGACGAGGACCAGCCGGGCAAGGCACCGGTCGTCATTCTCAGCAACGGATTCTGGAAGCGGCGCTTTGGATCCGACCCATCGGTCGTCGGCCGGAGCCTCACGCTCAACGGCAACGCGTTCACGATCGTCGGCGTCATGGCCGCCGACTTCGTGTTCAACAAGGAGATCATGCCGGCGGTGAACGGCATTCAGAACGTCGATCTCCTGTTGCCGCTTCCGCTCAACGAAACGGCCCGCAGCAACCGGGGCGGCGAGGACTACAACGTCTTCGCCAGGCTCAAGCCGGGTATCACGGTCGAGAAGGCGCAGGCGGACATGAACGTCCTGGCGGCGCGGATGAAGCGCGACTATCCGCAAAACTACCCGCCTAACGGCGGCCTCACGATCAGTGTGGTCCCGTTGATCAGCCAGGTCGTGGGCGACGTGCGGCTCGCACTGTACGTCCTGCTCGGCGCCGTCGGTCTGGTGCTGCTGATCGCGTGCGGGAACGTGGCGAACCTCCTGTTGTCGCGGGCGGCCATCCGGCAGAAGGAGATGGCGGTGCGCGCTGCGGTGGGCGCGAGCCGGGGGCGGATCATCCGCCAGCTCCTCACAGAAGCCGTGCTGCTGGCCGCGTTAGGTGGCGTGTTGGGGCTCGCGCTCGCCATCGCCGCCGTCAAGAGCCTGAGCACGTTTGGCCCGGCGAACATCCCAAGACTCACCGAGGTCGGCATCGATGGTCGAGTGCTGGCCTTCACGTTCGTGATCGCGCTCATCACGGGCGTCGTATTTGGACTTGTGCCAGCGCTCCGTGCTTCGCGGCTCGACCTGAACGATGTGCTGCGCGAAGGCGGCCGAGGTGGTGTGGGGACGAGCGCGTTCGGCCTGGGGCACCAGCAGCTGCGCAAGCTCCTCATCGCCGCGGAGATCGCGCTGTCGCTGGTGCTGCTCATCGGGGCAGGGCTGCTGGTCCGCAGCTATCAGCGGATCACGAGTGCCAACCCTGGCTTCGATCCAACGAACGTGCTGTCGTTCCGACTGGCGTTACCGGGCTTCAAGTACAAGACGCCGGAGGCCGTGATCGCGTTCTACAAACAGCTCGAGGATCGTCTCTCGGCGCTGCCCGGCGTGCAGCACGTCGGGTCGAACTACCTGCTGCCGCTGAGCTCCGTGGCGTTAGGCTGGGAGCCGATCACGGTGGACGGGTATGTACCCAAGGCGGCGGGCGAGGATCTCATCATCGCGAGCAGCGGCTACGTGAGCCCGGACTACTTCCGGGCCATGGGGATTCCGCTGCTCAAGGGCAGATTCTTCGACGACCGCGACGTGCGAGACGCACCGGACGCGGCGATCGTCGACGACAAGCTGGCGGAGCGATTCTGGCCCGGCCAGGATCCGATCGGAAAGCGGATGCGGCGTGGCGACTCGGGCCCGTGGCGGACGGTGGTCGGGCTCGTCGCCGACACGAAGCAGTACGCGGTGGACGGCGAGCCGCCGATCACCGCGTTCTATCCGAATCGGCAACTTGGTGTCGGAACGCGGTATCTCGTCGTCAAAACGAACTCCGACCCGCGCAGTCTGGTCACGGCCGTGACCCGGGAAGTCCAGGCGCTCGACGCCGACTTGCCGGTGTACGATGTGGCGACGATGGAGGAGCGTCTTGGCGACTCGTTCGCGCGACGACGGTTCTCGATGTTCCTCCTGGGCGTCTTCGCAGCCTGCGCATCGCTGCTCGCGGCGATCGGCATCTACGGCGTGGTGAGCTTCTGGGTTAGTCAGCGCACACGCGAGCTGGGGATCCGGGCAGCACTCGGAGCGCGGCAGGCCGACATCATGCGTCTCGTGATTCGTCAGGCGGTGGTGCTCGTCGGAGTCGGCATCGCGGTTGGGCTGCTCGCCGCGTTAGGGCTGACGCGCGTGATGGCGAGCTTGCTGTTTGGCGTGGGTGCGACGGACGCCGTGACGTACGCCTTGCTGGCGGTGTTGCTCGGAATCGTGGCGCTCGTGGCGAGCTACGTTCCGGCGAGGCGAGCGGCTGGCGTTCCGCCCATAGTGGCGCTGCGGCACGACTGAGCTTACCGGCCGGCCTCTCAGACGAAGGGGTGTTCGGATCGATCGGATTACTCGGATGCGGCAGATCGTGTGTCGGTTGCGCCACCGCTACCAGGCAATTCTTCCGAGCCGGTTGTCATCCCGAGCGACGCGAGGGATCGCGATGTCCCGGCAGACATGAGCAGCATACTGGGCATCGCGCTCTACCGGGACGCGCTCTCTCACCACGAGCCGCAATGAAAGGGGGAACTGCCGCTCGGGACGCTCCTGTCCCGAAAAGAGGATCGTGATTCCTCGACGCGCAGCTGTGAACCGCATCCCGGAACGTTCACGGGGCGATCCGATTGATCCGCTCGATCCTGAAGAATCCGAACACCCCTTCGTCTGAGTGGCCTGCCCGATTGCGCGAACCGCTACTCGGGCTGCAACACGGTAATCGGGTCGGTCCTGGAGGCCACGCGCGCCGGGAGGTAGCTCGCTGCCGCCACGACGAGTAGCAGCGCCGGCCCCACCACGGCGAAGACCAGCGGATCGTGTGCCGAGACGTCGAAGAGCTGACCCTGCAGGAACCGCGTAAGCAGGGCCGCGAGGACGAGGCCCACGACGATCCCGCCAACCGCCAGCGCCAACGATTCGCGAACCACCATCGCGAGCACCGAGCCAGGGCTCGCGCCGATCGCCATGCGAAGTCCGAGCTCACGCCGCCGCTGCACCACCGATTGTGCCACGAGCCCGTACACGCCAACCGCGGCAAGCCCGAGGGAGAACACCGCAAATACCACGAGCAGCAGCGCGGCGAACCGGCGCTGCCCGACCGACGCGCTCACGACGTCGTTCATCGTCTGCGTGTGATACACGGGTTGATCCGCGTCGATCTCCTGGATCGCCTTGATGACCGCCGGGCCTAACGTTGCGGGATCCTGGCGAGTGCGCAGCACCACGGCCATCGTCACGGGCGGCGATTGGAGCATTGGCACGTAGAGCTCACTCGTCGGCGGCTGGTCGATCGACGTGAGCCGCGCGTCGCGCAGCACACCGACAATCGTCGCCCACGGTGCGGGACTGCCGACCGGACCGCGCTTGATGCGCTGGCCGATCGGATCCGATTTCCCGAACAGACGCTCGGCCATCGTTTCACTGATGATTGCGACCGGCGGTGCGCCGGCGCGGTCCTGATCAGTAAACGACCGGCCTCTCACGAGCGGCATGCGCATTGTCGCGAAATAGCCGGAGCTGACCGCGCGGAAGCTGGCGCGCGGCAGATCTGTCGGCGCGAGTGGCGGGCGGCCGTCGACGGACACCGGAGTCTCGAGACTGGCGTCGCGCAACGGGATGGTTCGCGACCCACCGACCTGTTCCACTCCGGGTATGGTCGCGACGCGTTGCAGGATCTGATCGAAGAATCGAGCGCGCGGTTCGGCCTGCACGTACTTCCCACGCGTGCGATCGTTAGGCAGCGACACCGTGACCTCGGCCAGCGCGAGATGATCCGGCTCGAAGCCGAGTGATACCTGCTGCAGCGACCAGAAGCTCCGCGCCACGAGTCCCGCGCCTGCCAGCAGGACGACCGACAGCGCAAGCTCGATCGCGATGAGCGCGCTCCGCGCTCGACGACTCGACGGGCCACTCGTCGATGCCCTGCCGCCTGCCTTCATGACCTCGGCCAACTGTGTTCGCGCGCCGGAGATCGCCGGCAGTGCACCAACCAGAAGTCCTGTCACGACCGTCGCAGCGAGCGCGAACGCAAGCACGCGCCAGTCCACGGCAATGTCGTCGCGTCGCGGCAGAGTCTCAGGTGCCAGCGCCCGCGCGGTCTTCACGCCGGCGACCGCCAACAGCACGCCGATGCCGCCAGCGAATACCGCAAGCATCAGATGCTCGACGAGCAGACCACGCGCGAGTCGGCCAGGCACGGCACCTAACGCTGCGCGAACGGCGATCTCGGACCGGCGGGCGGCGCCGCGCGCGACAGCGAGGCTCGAGACATTGGTGCAGGCGATCAGCAGGACAAACCCGACCGCGCCAAGGAGCAGATGCAGCGACTGGCCGCTGTTGCCGATCATGACCGGCTCGATCTGGCGCAGCGCGATGCGCCACGCGCCAGTCTTGCCGCCGACGGCGTAGTCGTCGGGATACGTTGCCACGAGCTCGCCGTTGATACGGTCGAAGTCGCGCTGAGCTGCGGCGGCGGTGACACCGGGCTTGAGTCGCGCGATCACGTCGCCGAAACGGGCACCACGCGGCGGCGTTGTCGGCCAGGGTGCGCCGACGAAGCTAGCGGGAAGCCACATCTCGATCGGCGCGCCTGGTGTCACAGCTGGATGCTTGAACCCTGGCGGCATGATGCCAATGATCACGTAGTCATCGTCATCGAGCCGCATCTTCTTCCCGATCGCATCCCGCTTCCCGCCGAACGCGCGCTGCCACAGGCCGTAGCTCAAAATCGCCGTCTCGTGAAAGCCCGGCCGGGCATCCGACGGCAATGACGTCCGTCCGATGAGCGGCCGAACACCGAGCATCGCGAAAAAATTGTCCGACACCGCGGCCGCGTCGGCGCGATCGGGCCGATCGCCACCCGTAACGTTCGCGTTGAACGTCTGAGTGAATGCGAGGTCGGCGATCGTCGTGGACATCCGCTTGTAGTCGAAGAACTCAGCGGGTCCGACCTGCCCGATCTCGCCGTTAGGCGGCAGGTTCCCGATCGTCACGAGCTCGCCAGGCGTCGCGTAGGGAAGCGGCTTGAGAAGCACTGCGTTCACGACGCTGAACACCGTCGTGTTGAGGGCGACGCCGAGTGCGAGCGTCAGCGTCGTGATCGTCGTGAACGTTCGATGCCTGAGAAGCGCCCGCACGCCGAGTCGTACGTCGCGGCCTAGCTGGTCGATGAGATAGCGCATGAGCGAAGGTCGCCGCCCGGCAGGGCGGACGAAATCCTCCGGGGACGACCCGTCCAGCAGGTTCGGTATCCGGCCTGCCGCGCGCGGTGTACGGGAGGCGTTCGCGGGCGTCAGCGAGTCAGCTCGCCGATCACTCTATCGAGCGTGCTGACGAGTAGGTCCGCATCCTCGGCGTTGAACGGCATCGGCGGCCGGATCTTCACCACATTGTGGTACGGGCCGTCGGTTCCGAGGAGGATGCCCAGCTCGCGGAGCCGGTTCGCGACGTACGAAGCCTCCGAGCCTGCGGGCTCGAGCGTCGCGCGATCCCGCACCAGCTCGACGCCGAGAAACAGGCCCGACCCGCGCACATCGCCTACGATCGGGTGACGGTCCACGAACGGCCGAAGGCCCGCCAGCATCCGCTGGCCGATGCGGAGCGCGTGGGACTGAAGCTGCTCGTCGCGAAGCACGTCCAGGACGGCGAGGCCGATCGCACACGACACCGTGTTGCCGCCGAACGTACTGAAGAACTCCATGCCGTTGTCGAACGACGCGGCGATCTCGCTCGTCGTGACGACTGCCCCAATCGGATGACCGTTGCCGAGCGGTTTGCCCATGACGACGATGTCCGGGACGACGCCCTGGTCCTCGAACGCCCAGAAGCTCGTGCCCATTCGCCCGAGCCCGGTCTGTACTTCATCGGCGATGGTGACCCCACCGGCCGCGCGCACATGCGCGTACACCTCGGCAAGGTAGCCCGGCGGAAACACGATCTGCCCGCCGACGCTCGGGCACGTCTCGGCGATGAACCCGGCGATGCCTCGACGGCTCTCGCGCAGGTGGTCGATCACGGTCGCGACATGACGGGCATACATCACGCCCGCGTTAGGCTCGGCCGCCTTGTACGTGCCGCGGTACACATCGGGAATCGGGACCGTGTGAACCCAATCCGGTGCCCCAGCCCCGCCCGGGCCGGCGTGCTTGTACGGACTCAGGTCGATGAGCCCCGTGGTGTTGCCGTGGTACGCCGCCTCGAGGACGATCATGTCGCGTCGCCGAGTGAACGATCGAGCAAGCCGGAGCGCCAGCTCGTTCGCCTCGCTGGCGGAGTTCACGAGAAAGCACACCGACAGTGGCGCCGGGAACGTTGCCGTCAGACGCTCGGCGTATTCGTTCACCAGGTCGCTCAAGTACCGCGTATTCGTGTTGAGCAACGTCATTTGCCGCTGCGCGGCGGCGACGACGCGCGGATGTGCGTGACCGACGTGCGGAACGTTGTTGTACGCGTCGATGTACCGGCGGCCGACATCATCGAAGAGATACTGACGCCAGCCGCGAACGGCCTTGAGCGGTTCGCGATAGGCGATGCTCAGATTGTGTCCGAAAAGTCGGCGGCGCGTCGCGAGCGTCTCCGACCTGTCGGGCGCAGGCGGCGGGAACCGTTCGGCCGGGATGCCCACGAGGAGGTTCGGGTCGGGACAGATGCTGCGCCATGTCGAGCGCTGGCTCGGGCGCACGACGCCAGGCACGTCGGTGCCCAGGCCGAGCAGGTCGGTGAACAGCTGGAGATGCAGATGGGGCGTCCACCCGCCGTTCTCGTCGGGGGCGCCTAACGCGGCGAACCGTACACCGCGTTCGATCACGCGGCCGGGTGCCATCTCAGTCAGCGACGCACGACTGAGATGTCCGTACAGCGCGAAGAACTCGGTTCCGTCATCCGTCGTGTGTCGGAGGATGATGACGCCACCATAGTCGAGCGAGGCGGGATTGTACGCAAACGCGTGAACGGTTCCGCGCAGCGGCGCATGGACTGGCGTTCTCGCGTCGCAGAAGATGTCGAGGCCAAGGTGGATCGTCCGACGCTCATCGAGCGGATTTTCCGCGCCAGCGAATAGCGGAGAGCTATAGAGCAGCCGCGGCTCATCGTACCGACCGATCGAGACGCGCACGCCTGCCTCGCGCATGGCTGCGTCAATGCGTGCGGTGATGAGCGGCTCGGAGTTCTCGCTCGCGTCCACGCGCACGAGCGGGCTCGTCACGCCCAGGTCAAGCACGAGGACTGGGTCCTCGCGCGAATCGAACGGCATGACCGGCGCGAACGTGCCTTGCTGTTGCGCGAGCCAGGTCCTGACGCGTTCTGCCGCAGGCGACGGTTCGAGTCCAGCGGCGTCGCGGAGCGCCGCGGTCGCAAGGCCGAATGGCAGGGAAGCGAGAACCGGAAGGGTGCGTCGTATGGCAGCCTGGCTGACATCGAGATACTCGTTGTCGGGTCGGAGCCTCCGCTGATGCGCCGCGATGCACGCGCTCACGGCGAGCCGCATGGCGCTCAGGCCGAAGAGCGCCTCCAGCTCGTCGTCGCGAGGGACGCTGATGCTCGCGTAACCGCGCGTGAGGTCGACCATCGCCGCCAGCGGATCGTCGGCGCCCAGCATCATGTACGCGCCGGCGATGGCGAGGTCGGCGATTCGAAAGCTGTGCACGATGTCGCCGAAGTCGACGATCCCGGTGACGCGCGCACCGTCGCCGCTGGCGAGGTTGCCGGTGACGAGGATGTTGTAGTCGTTGAGGTCGTTGTGTATGGCGCGCCGCGGCAGCCCCGCCAGCAGAGGCCTAACGTGGACATCGAATCGCTCGACGATCGCGTCGATCGCACGGCCAAGGTCGGCGTCGCTCAGGAGCGGTCGATGTTCGTCGATGACTCGGCGCGCGTTGGCGAGATCCCAATGGAAGTCGCGGTGAATGGCCGGGTGGTCGAAACCGGCGAGCGCGCATTCGAGCGACGCGATCGTGCGCCCGAAGTCCTCGAGCAGCGCGCGGGTGCGATGTCGTACAGTGCCGAGCGGAGCGCCGGGCACATGCGTGATGGCCCAAACGAGGTGCGGCCGCCCGTCGTCGCCCGCAATCCGCGTGACAATGTCGCCGCTGAGCGTGGGCAGCGGGCGAGGACACGCCGGCAGATGCGGCGCAACGTGAGCCATGGCCGCCTGCTGGGCTTCGAGCAGTTCCGGTCGCTCGAGGGCGTTCGCGATCTTGAGAATGCGGCGCTCGCCCGCGGTGGTGGTCAGGAGGAAGTTCTGGTCGCGCTCGCTCGTCAGAGGAAGCGCGGTCGCGTCGATACCATATAGTTGTCGCGCGATCCGCGCCGCGCTTACAGCGTCGAATCGGGGGGCGTCGGTGACCATGCTCGCGAATATCGACGACGCGGGCGTCGGTCACTAGTGGGCTGGCTGCTGGCTGCTGGTTGCTGCTGACGGCTTTACGGTCGGCATCGCGGGCTGGTCGGCGGGGATGTCGGGTCCGGCGGCGCCGGCTGCGAGCGCGCCGCACCGACGAGGCCGCGCCCCGCGCTCCCGGCGCGATGATGTCTACGAGCTCCGCCGTCCGAGAATGAGCTCGCCTCTCACTTGCACAGATGCCGGACAGTGAGTGCAGGAGCAACGATGAAATTCACGAAGCAAACACGCCCCGCCAATCGATCCGTGATCAGCAACGCCCTGAAAAAGCAGGCCCGGCCACTCGAGAGCGACGCCGACCTCAACCCGCTCATCGACCGCATCGGCAAAGCCCGCTACGTCCTCCTCGGCGAAGCCACTCACGGCACATCCGAGTTCTACCAGTGGCGCGCGACCCTTTCGCGTCGACTAGTCGAAGATCACGGATTCGCGTTCATCGCCGTCGAGGGCGATTGGCCCGATTGCTACCGCGTCAATCGTTTTGCAAAACGATACGCCGACTCCGGAAACACCGCCCGCGACGTCCTGCACGCCTTCGAGCGATGGCCCACCTGGATGTGGGCCAACCGGGAGGTCACCGAGCTCGCCGAGTGGATGCGCGACTACAACCACCGCCGGGCGCCGGAGCGCCAGGCCGGGTTCTACGGGCTCGACGTCTACTCGTTATGGGAGTCCATGCACGCCGTCGTCGGCTACCTCGAGGCGATCGACCCGGCGCTCGCCCGCGCCGCTCGCGCCGCGTACCGCTGCTTCGAGCCATATGCCGAAGACGTGCAGGAGTACGCCCGCGCGACAGCGCTGGTCCCCACGACCTGTGAGCGCGAAGCGGTTGCCGTCCTCGCCGCCGTCCGCAACAAGGCCGAGGAGTTCCGGCACGATGGTCGTGACGCGTTCTTCAATGCGGAGCAGAACGCGCTCGTCGCGCGGAACGCGGAACGCTATTACCGCACGATGGTCCGCGGTGGTCCGACCTCGTGGAACGTTCGCGACACGCACATGGTCGAGACGCTCGAGCGGCTCATGCAGCACCATGGCCCGGAGGCGAAGGCGATCGTGTGGGAGCACAACACGCACATCGGCGACGCACGGTTCACCGACATGGCGCGCGCCGGGATGTTCAACGTCGGCCAACTCGTTCGACAGTCGCACCACGAGGATGATGTGGTGCTCGTTGGCTTCGGTACGCACCACGGGACGGTGATCGCCGGCGAGGAATGGGGAGCGCCGATGCGCCACATGCGCGTGCCGCCCGCGAAAGAGAACAGCGTCGAGCATGCATTGCGCGAGGCCGATGTTGGCGACGCGCTTCTGCTCTTCGACGGCAGTGATGACGGCGGCATCGAAGGGCTGGAGGAACCGATTGGGCACCGCGCGATCGGCGTCGTGTACGACCCGCGCAACGAAGCGTGGGGAAACTACGTCCCGACGATCGTCCCGCGGCGCTA
>DATCGG010000560.1:0-17153 GCA_036509075.1 Gemmatimonadaceae bacterium | reverse complement strand
GCCGGCGCGCGGACGAACGCGCGGAGGCCGTAGCGGATGTCGTTCGTGAGGTCGCTCATGTACTCGTGCCTCCGGCGGCCGCGCTCGCGGCGCCTGTCGTGTGTGCGCAGTGCCCCACCAATGCCCTGGACGTCACCAAACCGCTCGACGGCGGCGCGGCGGGCGTCGTCAAAGTCAAGTCCGCGCGCCTCGTAATCGCGCGCGCGCATGTCGAGGTGAAACCGCAGCTCGTCGTCGACGTCCGCTTCAACGTTGGAACCCCAGAAGCGGAGGTAGCGCCGCCACACGGGCGGCTGTCCGGGTGACTTGTTCGTCATGCCAGCGACGGTGCCGAGCGAAGGACCTGGCTTACGGCTCCGGCGTAGCGGAACCACACCGTCGCTTCGGTCCGCAGGTGCGAGCGGCCAGCGCGCGTGATCGTGTAGAAGCGCGCGCGCCGGTTGTTGTCTGAGAGTCCCCACTCCGACGTCACCCAGCCGTTGTCCTCGAGGCGGCGCAGCGCCGGGTAGAGCGAGCCTTCCTCTATTCGCAGGACATCATCGGTCGTGGACTCGACCCAACGCGCGATGCCGTAGCCGTGCGATGGGCCGGTGACCAGCGCCTTGAGGATGAGAATGGCAAGCGTGCCTTGAAGCAGATCGCCGGTATCGCTGGCCATGACTGTTCCGTCCCTTGGCAAGACTATGGGACACGATAGAACAGCGTTGCGGAGGCCGCAAGAGCCAACGGCGCATCAAAGCTGATGACCGAAAACCGAATGGGTTATCTGTTTTCGGTCATCAGCTCTGGAATCAGAAGGGCTTGACTCGCTTGCCCCACGTCGGCGGCGGGGGTTCCGCCATCAGGCGATCCCCGGGATTCGCCGCGAGGAGCCGCATCGCCTCCTGGACTGAGCGCTCGAGCTGCGGATCTCGCCCGGCGATTACGTCCTTCGGCCAGTTCTCCACGTCGACGTCCGGCGCTACCCCCTCGTTCTCGACCGCCCACTTGTCGTCGCGCGCGAAGAACCCGAACCGCGGCGCGATCATCGACCCGCCGTCAACGAACGGCGGCGTGTCGCTCGTGGCGACGAGACCGCCCCATGTCCGCTTGCCCACGAGCGGCCCAATCTTCCGGCGCTTGAACATGTACGGCATGAGATCACCACCCGAGCCGGCCATCTCGTTGATGATCATCACCTTCGGCCCCCAGATGCCTGACGCGGGGCTCGTGAACGGCACGCGGTCGCCGGCCGGATTGTTGAAGTACCCATCGTAGTCGCGGCCGAGGATGTCGACGATGTAGTCGGCCGCGGATCCGCCGCCGTTGTAGCGCTCGTCGATCACGGCGCCTTTGCGGTCCTGCTGCGCGAAGTAGTAGCGGTTGAAGCTCGTGTAGCCTGGCTGACCCGTGTTCGGGATGTACACGTACGCGAGCTTGCCGTTGGAGAGCGAATCGACGATGTGACGGTTGCGCTCGACCCAGGCACGCGTGCGGAGGCCCTGCTCGTTGGCGACCGGGATCACGGTCTCCTGCCGCGCACCCTCCAGCGCTGGCCGAGCGTTCACCGAGATGACGGTCTGCTTGTTGGCCGTGCCGTCGAGGAGGCGGTAGATGTTGTCGGGCGCCTTGAGCTCGACGCCATTGATGGCGACGATGTAGTCGCCCTTGCTCACGTTGACGCCCGGCATGGCGAGTGGGGCGCGCAGCTCGGGGTTCCACGCTTCGGTGTCGTAGATGCGGGCGATCCGATACCGCCCGTTCTCGACGGTGAAGTCCGCGCCTAACAAGCCACCATTGGCCGGAGGCACTTCCGGCATGTCGCCGCCGCGCACGTACGAGTGTCCGATGGCGATCTCCGCGCCCATCATGTCCAGCAGGTAGTTCAGATCGGCGCGGTGGTTCACGTACGGCAGGAGCTGGCCGTACATCTGCTTCATCTTCGGCCAGTCGGAGCCGTGCATGTTCCGCACGTAGAGGTTGTTGCGCTCGTTGCGCCATCCCTCGTTGAAGATCTGCTGGAACTCCGCTTTCGGATCGATGTACGCGCGGAGCTGCGCCGTTAGGCGCCCCTGCCCGGTCTGCGGCGGCTGCTTGTCCGTGTCCACGAGGTAGAGCGCGGCACCGCCACCCGCGCCCGGCGCACCGCCACCGCCCTGGCCGCCACCGCCGGCAGCCGTGCGATAGAGAAGCTTCTTTCCGTCCGCGCTCACGACGTATTGCGCGACACCCTGCGCGACGAACGGAACCGCTTTGCGCGTGCTCAGCTGGTATCGGTGCAGCGTGTTGTTCGCGGCGCCGCCGAACCCACCAGCTGGGCGGTCCTGCGTGCCGGCGGCCGGCACAGGTTCGAGGAAGAACACCGTCCCCGGCGGACCGGCGTGGAGCTGGGCGTAATCACGAAGGGCGAGATCGGGCACGGCGACGATCCGTTGCTGGATCCCATCGAAGTCGACGCGAACCGGCTTGCCCGAGGCCGAGCGCTGCGCGTTAGGCATCGAGTCCGGGGCCTCCGCGTTCGGTGCGCGGCTGGCAGCGGCGCCGCGCGCCGCGGGCGCAGCACTGTCGGGACGATTCGGGATCTCCCGACCCGGCTCACGCGGCGGGCGACCGGCGCGGGCGGCTTCCTCATCGCTCTCCGGCAGCAGTGGCGACGAGTCTGCCTTGGACAGTACCATGAGGTAGAGACCACGGGTCGTCGCGCGCTCGTACGCCGACATGTCGAGCACCGACGAGTTGAGACCGTAATTCGTGGATCCGAAGAACCAGAGGTACTTGCCACTCGCATCCCAGGCCGGCGACGTCGCATCGGCAAGGCCGTCCGTGATCTGGTGCTTTTCGCCGGTCTCGACGTCGTAGAGCGTGATGGCGCGGAACAGCGAGGGCAGATGCTTCGGGTACGCGATGTAGCGCGAATCCGGACTCCACACCGGCACGATGGACCGGTCGCCGTTGTAGACCAGGTCCCCATCAGCGACCTTCACGCTGCCGCTCGCGACGTCCACGAGCCAGAGCCGGAAGTGGCTGTCCTGGAACGCGATCTTGCGTCCGTTAGGCGACCACGCCGGGGAGTAGGGGCGGCTCGGCTCCGGGAGCGTGATCTCGCGAGGCGGCGTGAGGCCGTCCTGCGGTGCGACGTAGAGCTTGTACTCGCCGGACTTGTCGCTGAAGTAGGAGATCGATCGGCCGTCCGGTGACCACGCCGGCCAGATCTCCGCCGATCCGCTCGCGCTCGTGAGGTTGCGGACGTCTCCATGCTCGGCCGGGATCGTGAAGATCTCGCCGCGCGCCTCGACCGCGGCGCGCTTGCCGGTCGCGGACAGCGCGAGGTTCGTCATGCGGTTCGACACGTCCTTCCACTGCGGCATCATCCAGGGGAAGTCGCCCGCGGCGGCGATGTTCACGACACGGTCACGCTCGGAGCCCGGGTCGATCTCGTGGATGTAGCCGGCCTGCTCGAACACGAGCACGCCGGCGCCGGCATCCAGCGTCTTCACGTCGAAATCGCTGTAGTTCGTGATCTGCCCGAGCTTCTTGGTGCGTGTGTCGTAGGCCCAGACGTTGGAGACACCGTCGCGATCGGAGAGGAAGTACACGACGTCGCCTAACCAGACCGGGTCCATGTCCTTCGAGTCCTTCCAGGGCGGCGACTCGAGCTCGAACGTCTTGAGATCGACGATCCAGATGGGACGGTTCTGGCCGCCGCGATAGTTGCGGCGCTCCTCATCCCAGGAGTTGTTCATACGATAGGCGATCCGCTTGCCGTCCGGCGAGATCCTGCCCTGGTAAGCACGCGGCAGCGGCATCGGCTCCTCGACGCCCCCTTCGACCGGCACGGTATAGAAGCGCGGTGCGGCGTTAGGCGCGTTGGCCGCCCGACCGGTCGAAAACATGATCCGCTTGCCGTCGGGGGTCCATCCCTGGACGAGGTCGGCGCCGGGATGCCAGGTCAGTCGCTTCGGCTGGCCGCCGTTGTCGGTCGCGGCCGCCGGGTCCGTCGGCACGACGTACACGTCGGTGTTACCGCCGTACTCGGCGCTGAAGGCGATCCACTTGCCGTCGGGCGAAAACTTCGGGTTCTGCGTTTCGCCCTGGAAGCTCGTCAGGCGGCGCGCTGGGCCGCCGGCGCGGTCGACTATCCAGATGTTGTTCGCGTAGGCGAACGCGATGTGCTTTTCGCTGACGGTGGGGCTGCGCAGCATTCGGGTCTGCGCGGCGGCGGGTACGGCGGATACGACCGCCAGGACGAGAGAAAGACGAAGGTGGCGCATGAGACGGGGCGCGGTTCGAGGTGCGCGGGGAGGATGCTCGAGCGAGGCTCTAAGCATTACGTGGCGCCGTGTGATCGGCTAGTGGAACGATCGACTGGCTGCGTGGCTCGCGCTCGCTCGGCCCACGGTCTAGACTTGGCCCTGTAGTCTCTGGAGAGGGCAGTTGCTGTGGTAGTACAGTTAACGCGTGTCGCGGACATCGTGACGCCGCGTCCGCGCACCGACCTGCAAACAGAGTCGTGGCGCATGCTGCGCGAAGAGTGGACGGCCGACGCGGCGGCCGTCACAGAGTGTGAGACGTGGGTGCGCGACCGGGCTCGCGTGCGACCCGAGATGGTCGCCTTGCTCCAGCGGTTTCTCCGCGGAGCCATCGGCCTCGAGCAGTTTCGATCCACGTTCGATCGTCGTACGCGAACCGACTGGGACACCTTCGCGCTCAAGGGTGCCTCCGGCGCGATGTTCCTGAACGCGCTCGTCAAGCACACGGAACATCGGGTGGTGCTCGCGCGGCAGCTGCGCGCCGCGTTTCGCGGACCCGGCAGCGTGGACGTTGCCGCGGGACAGCTGGCCGATCTCGTCGGCGCGGTCGCACCGCCGGCCCTGCCGCTCGATGGCATTGACCAGGGTGAGGGCTCGGCCGCACGGTCGCCCGTCGCTCCGACAAACGCCGTCTTCTTCACGACGATGTGCTGGCATCTCCAGGCGCCCGATCAGTGGCCCGCGTTCCAACCGTCCTCGCGCCACGTGCTGCACGACGAAGAAGAGCTTTTTACGGCGACCGGCGACCCGGTGCACGACTATCTGCTCTTCCGCGAGTCGTTCCTGTCGCTCGCCGCGGTACTCTCGCTCACGACGTGGCAGCTCGAGCACCTGTGTTGGTGGCAATCGCGACGGCTGCACGAAAAGGACGAGCCGCTGTTCGGCTTCGAGGAGGCGCCGAGTCACAGCCGACGGAGAAGGCACTCGGTGGGCAACCCCCTCTATCGGTCGAATCGCGATTCCTCGCCTTCGCGGCCTGACGGCCGCTGCGCTCGGAATGACAGGCTTGTTCGCGAAACTCCTCCGCCTTACGTGCCGTTTACCGAGCCTCCGACGCTTGACCATACGCACGTCCAGTGGCTGCTGGCGAAAGTCGGCAGGCAGCTCGGATGCCGCGTGTGGATTGCGGCGAACGACCAGCGGCGCCGGTGGGGCGGTGAGCAACTTGGGTCGCTGAGTGTGCCAGCGCTTCCGTCTCTCGGCCTGAGTCCCGACTCGCAGCGCATCGTGTCATTGATCGATGTCGTCTGGCTGACGGGTGTCAACCAGGTGGTCGCCGCGTTCGAGGTCGAGCATACCACCTCGATCTACTCCGGACTGCTTCGGATGGCGGATCTGGCCACGCTGTCGCCGAACTTGAGCTTTCCGCTCTACGTGGTCGCCCCGGCCTCACGCCTGCCGAGGGTGCGGCGTGAGCTCATGCGTCCGGCGTTTCGCGCGCTCGCCCTCGACCGACGCTGCCGATTCTTCTCGAGCGAGGCGCTGCTCAAGGCGCTGCCGAGCCTCGCGCGGTGGGCCACTGGGCCAGACGCCATCGAGAAGCTTGCCGAGATGGTGACGATCGATTGACGCCGCTTGCGTCGCCACCCCGCTGCAATCGTTAGGGCCTCCAGCCGGGCGGCAGTCCTTCGACGAGGAGCATGCGGGTTTTCGCCGTCGCGTGACGGAGCTTCTTGGCATCCGCGTACTCGGGCGACGACCACCACGCGCGGGCGCGGTCGGCGTTCTCGAACTCGAGGATCACGAAGCGCGGCGGGCTCCAGTCACCCTCGAGGCACTCGGTCTTGCCGCCGCGGGCGATGTAGCGGCCGCCGTATTGGTAGATCGATGGCGGCGCGAGGTCCTTGTAGTTGGAGTAGCGCTCGGGATCGTGGATGTCGACTTCGACGACGACGTAGGCGGGCATCAGATCAGTACGTATTGGTTACTGGGACGAGTAATTGGTTACTGGGATTGGTAATTGGTTACTGGAGCTGGTTACTGGTTATTTGGCCCCCGCGGGGATGCCGCACTCGGCAGGTGAAGCGTCCCGAGGGTGTGCAACTGCGAGTCACCAGTTACCTGTTACCAGTGTTCATGATATCGGGGCACTGCCTAACAAGCGCAGAAACGCCTCCAGCACCAGCACGACCGGCGGAATGATTGTGAGCCCGCCGGCAATCACCCGAACCACCCGCACCCACCGGGCCCGCGATGGGTTGTCCGCACCGCACTCCGCCAACCAGTGGTCCGCCAGCCCCCACGCACCGAAGGACGCGATTGCCAGCGACCATCCCGCGCCACGCCACCAGCCGCGCATCGCGAAATCGATCGCCACCGGCAGCGCGAGATGCAGGACCTGGTACAGCCGCCGCGGCACCGTCGTCCGGACGAGGCGCGTCGCCAACGTACCGAGCGTGGGCTCAGCGGCTGGCTGCTGCTCGTATCCGATCTCGTACTTCTCCGATACCGTGGCCATGGCCCCTGCGACGAGTCCCATCGCAAGGGTACGACACGAGATCGCACTCGTCCAGCGTAGACTGACCCGGGTCACGCTCTCGAGCAGCGTGCTCAACCAGCCGCCGTTCGCACGGCTCCGGCGAGCTCGCGCGCCAGCGTACCACGTCGCGCGACCGACACCGCATCCAGATCGAGCCAGCGCGCCATCGTTGCGAGCTCGTGCGCGAGAGCAGGGGCCACGTCCGATGCCCGAGCATGCGGCTCGGTGTACGCGCCGAGCACGCGCAGGTAGCCCGCCGCGCGATCGGCCTTGAGGTCCACTCGCCCCACCAAGCGGTCCCCGAGCAGAAACGGCAGCACGTAGTAGCCGAACTTGCGCTTCTCGCGCGGGACGTAGATCTCGATGCGATAGTCGAACTCGAACAGGCGCTCGGCGCGCCGGCGATACCAGATCACCGGGTCGAACGGCGACAGCAGCGCCGCGGCCTCGATCCGCCGCGGTGCTCGCGCGTCACGGTGCAGATACGCCTGGTCGCGCCAGCCCTCGACCTCTACCTCGAGCAGCTCACCCGCGCTCGCCAGCTCCGCCACTCGCTGCCGAGCCTCGCGCGGTGCCATCCGATAGTAGTCGGCGAGGTCGCTCGCGGTGGCGACGCCGTTCGCCCGCGCGGCGAGCCGCACGAGCTCGCGCTGCGCCTCGTCGCGCGCCAGCGTCCGCGTGTGGTGCTCGTTAGGTACGACACGTTCGGCCAGATCGTACGCCCGCGCGAACCCGGCGGAGCGCCGCTCGGCGATCGCAATCGTGCCGCGGGCGAAATGGCCTTCCAGCGCGATCTTCGCCTGCGTCCATCCCCACCAGCCTCCGCCCTTGCCGCGCGTTCCATTCGGTTCGTCGACGTCGCCGGCGAGGAGCGGCCCGCGCGTGCGCACCTCATCGAGCACGCGCGCCGCGTAGTCCGCGTTCGCGTGCATCCATTTCGCGAGCGCTCCCCAGCGCCGTTCGTGCGGGCTCAGGTGATGCCGGATGAGCGGCCAGTGCTCGACCGGCAGGATGGACGCCTCGTGCGCCCACTGTTCGGTGAATTCGCGGTCGCGGTAGATGAGCGCGTCCAGCCGCGAGCGATCGTACGGGCCGACGCGCGAGAATGGCACCTGGTAGTGCGCGGGAAGCAGCACGCTCACCGAATCGATCTGGAGGAGCCCGATCTGCCGGATGATGCGTCGCAGGTGCGCCGCCGTGGCCATGCCGGCGGGTCGCGGGCGGTCGAACCCCTGCGCGGCAAGCGCGATCCGCCGCGCCTCGCCTAACGA
The DNA here is from genome assembly GCA_036509075.1 of Gemmatimonadaceae bacterium. Taxonomy (GTDB): domain Bacteria; phylum Gemmatimonadota; class Gemmatimonadetes; order Gemmatimonadales; family Gemmatimonadaceae; genus JAJKIV01. The sequence goes on along the minus strand of DATCGG010000560.1, from coordinate 9,114 downwards.
CAGCCGCTCACGCCGCCGGCGCGTCGTCTTCACCACGGTCGGACGCACCCGTTCACGAGGCCACGCGATGGCGGTCGACCCACCAGCCGAACAGCGGGATGAGCCACCCCGCGAGCGCGGCCCACGCGAGCGCCGAGACGCTCGCCGGTGGTGGCGCGTAGATGCTCGCGACGTAAAGCGCCGGCAGCAAAGCCACGAATCCCCACAACGCCCAGCGACCGACTCGGTCCGTCGCCCGCGTGGCGCGCGCATATACGGCGACGCCGACCACGAACATCGCTGTCTCCACGACCATCGTTCCGGACATCGATCGCCAGAGCTCCAGGCCAACGCGCGGACCGCCCGGATAAAGCGGCAGATCGGGTAAGTGCACGATCCAGTCGAGGACCCAGTGGCTCACGACCAACAGCCCGACGATCACACCGCCCCTGCGATCAGCACGAATGCCGGCGTACGCGCCACCGGCGAGCACCCCCCACACGGCTGCCGTGAGGAGGCTGTGTGTCCACGGATACGAGTCGAACGAGAGCCTGAGAAGCGGATTCGTGTTCGGCACGATGCTCACGTGCTCCAGTCCGATGAGCAGCAGCACCGGCCAGATGAGGTCCGCTAGCTGTGCCGCGCCCGTCAGCGTACCGAGCGACACCCGTGGGGCCGCACGCTTCATGGCGAGCGCGAGTCCGTAGTGGCCTAAGACCATGTGAGGGTTCCGTGACGCTCGACAAAACGAGAACGTAGGAGTCGAACGGCCATCCACATAGATGCCGTGCTCGCGGACGTCAGGCTAGAGACGGATCAAAGGGTTCAGGAACGGGTAGCACCGACGCTTCTTCGCCAACGGCGGCATTCCGACGCATGCGTCTCACTTCGACCGCGCTCGTCACAGCAGTCACTGTCGTTGCGGGCGCGGTTGGGGCTCGTGCCGTGGCGCAGCAGCCAGCGCCGCGCCAGGCAACTGCGGTCGGCTCGCTGACTGGTACCGTCACGAACACGACGACGGGCAGTCCGCTTCGCGCCGAAGTCAGCATCGACCGGCCGCGCAGGAGCGTCCGTGCGGATTCTGCAGGTCGGTTCACCTTCCGTGACATTCCCGCCGGGCGTGTTCGACTGCGTGCCATCTCGTTTGGCTTCGAGGCCGCGGACACGCTGGTCGTTGTGCGTGGTGGGGAGATCGTCACAGTCTCCGTTCGGCTTCGCGCGATACCCCAGTCGCTCGCCGAGGTGCGCACCGTCGCCAAGTCATCGGAGCGGACGCGGTTCGACGAGCAGGCGACGCCGAGCGTCGTGAGTATCTCGGCTGCCGAGGTTCGCCGGATCCCTGCCCTTGGAGAGAGCGACGTGCTCCGAACGGCCGCACTGCTTCCGGGGGTCGTCGCACGCAACGACTTCTCCGCCGGCTTCAACGTGCGTGGAGGCGAGGCCGATCAGAACCTCGTCCTGCTGGACGGGATCCAGATCTACAACCCGTTTCACATGGGCGGGCTGTTCGGAACGTTCATCGACAAGGCGGTGAGCGGTGTGGACGTCATCACCGGCGCGTTCCCGTCCCGCTACGGGGGTCGCCTGTCGAGCGTGCTCGATGTGAAGAGTCTCGAGGAGACGCGAAACGGTCTGCATGGGACGGCGGAGGTTTCGCTGCTGTCGTCGTCGCTGTTCCTCGGTGGCGCGCTGAGCCAGAACAAGCTCTCATGGAACTTCGCCGTGCGGCGCACATACGCCGACAAGGTCGTGGAGTGGATCCGCGGGAACAACGACTTTCCGTATCACTTCCAGGACGCACAATTCCGCTCACGCCTCGCCCTGCCGAAAGGCGGCTCGCTCGGCCTAACGATGTACATGGGCAAGGACCTGCTCTACCATCAGGACGAAAGCGTGCAGCTCGGCAGCGATCCCGGCGGACCGATCGACATCACCGACGACGACAACGAAACGATCACGTTCGATTGGGGGAACCGCGTCGTCGGCCTCACGCTCGACCAGCCGCTGGGCGCCCGGACGATCCTGTCGCAGCGCCTCGCGTACACACGGTTCGGGACGCACTTCGATCTCCCAAGCGAGTCGGTGTACCTTGCCCAGAGCGTCGCGGAACTGCAGCTGGCCGGCGCGATCACGCATGCCCGGCACCGACATACGCTGTCCGCCGGGTACGAGTTATCGAGCTACCGGACGTCGTACCGGGAGCAGATCGCGATCGAGAGCAACGACGGCAACAGCGACGCCAAGTTCCCCGATCCGCTTGCGACGGATGGCGACACCACGATGCGACAGGCCCCGGCGATGGCCGGCCTGTTTGCCGAGGACCTGTGGAAGCCTAACGACCGATGGCTGGTGCGCGCCGGGCTGCGCGGTGAGTTCGTGTCCGGGGCGAACTGGCTGGGCCTCTCACCGAGGGTGTCGGCCAAGTACTTCATCACGCCGCGGCTCGCGATCACGGCGGCGGGCGGGCGCTACTCGCAGTGGATGCGCGCGATGCGCAACGAGGACCTTCCGCTTCGCGTGTTCGACCTGTGGATGGCCAGCGATAGCTCGATTCCCGTCTCGACGTCGACGCAGTTCAGCCTCGGGGCCGAGCGCTGGGTGGCGAAGGACCGGTTTCTCCGCGTGGAGGGGTACAGCAAGACCTACGACCGGTTGGCAGAGCCCGCGAGCACGGTAGACCCCCGCATCCGCCCGACCCTGCTCCGGTATTACGACGGACGGTCGTACGGCGCGGACTTCTACCTGCGGCAGCTCGACCACAACGGCTTCAGCGGCTGGATCGCTTACAGCTTCGGCGTCACGACGCGCGCGCGGGACGGCGTCTCGTATTGGCCAGCGCACGACCGGCGTCACAACGCGAACGTCGTGGCGACATACGCGCCGCCGCAAAGCCGGTGGGCGTTAGGCAGCCATCTGGGGCTCGCGAGCGGAACGCCGTATACGGGCTGGGCGGGTCTCATGAACCGGTACCGCTACGACCCGGTCCGCAACGTGTGGGGGCCGCCAGGCAGCGACGGCGAGGAGGACGTGCGTGGGCCACGCAACGGAGAGCGGTTCCCCTTCTACTGGCGGCTGGACCTGAGCGCGGAGCGACGGTTCGAGATGGGGGCCATGACGGTGAAGCCGTACCTGAACCTCGTGAACGTCTTCAACAGAAAGAACGTGTTCCTGTACACGGTCGACACGAACACCGACCCGCCGCAGGTGAAAGGCGCGTCGCAGCTGCCATTCCTGCCATCGATCGGATTGAGGATGGAATGGTGAGGCACACGCGTCGCCCGCTTGCCGCGTGCGCCGTTGCGCTCGTCGCCGCGCTGACGGCGTCGATCGTCGGCTGCGAGATCAAGGGCACCACGGCGCCTGAGCTCGAGCCGCGAGTCGTCGTGCATGCGGTGCTGAACCCAACGAGCGCCGTGCAGATCGTCACGGTCGAGCGCACGCTGCGGTCGATCGTGCGCACGTCGAGCGAAATGCCGCCATACGATCCGATCGACGATGCGCTCGTCATCATCTATGGTCCGCGCGGGGACTCGGTCATCGCCAGGCCAGCAACCGGCGCCGGTGTGAACGCCGGCGTGTATCGCGTGTCGAGCATCACCGTCACGGACGGCTCCGCAGGGAACGGTCAACCTAACGTCTTGCGCCTTCGCCCCGGCGAGCGCTATGGGCTCCGCGTGGAGACGACGATCGGCGTGGCGACCGGAGAGACGACCATTCCGGTCGGCGGGCCGGAGGATGGATCGCGCGTCACATTCAACCTCGATCGCGACACATTGCGCGTCGACACGACGAGCGTGCGAAACGCCGCCGGCTTCTATCTGCGGCACGAGTGGAGACGCGGCGCCGACGAACGTTACGTGACCACCCTGGACGGTGCGCTCCTTCGCCCGCCCAGCAGCGCAGCCGACAGCGGCTGGTCCTTTTCCTTCGCGGGCGGGACGATCTACCCGGGAATCGCGCAGCGATTCACGCTCGTTGCCGTTGACTCGAACTATTTCCGCTACTACGTGGCCGGGTTCGATCCATTCGGCGACGACACGCGCGGAAACACCCTGACCGGTGGCGTCGGTCTTTTTGGGTCCGTCGCTCCGATCGTCTCGAAGGTTCTCGACCTCACGGCGGACGCCGACACGCCGATCGAAGGCTCGTGGGCTACCGATCGTACCTCCGCGACCCTGCCAACCGCGATCGTGCTCTATTCATCGCCGTACTTCCCGCGTGAGGGCAACGGTCGACGCATCGCACTGTCGGGAACCGGCCAGGTCTCGGGGAAGACGGTGGAAGCGTACGGGACGGACGAAGGCAACGGCACGACCCAGCTCTTCCTCGCTCCAATCGACCAATCCATTCCCGGCACCGCGGCCACCGGATCGATAAGCGGGGGGAATCTGGTGTTGACCGACAACCGCACCGGAGAGCGCATAACGTATCAAAGGCGGTAGATTGGCGTATCTCCGGCCAGATGGCGGGCCGCATGCTGGTCCGGGCCGGCGTCCTCCGATTCCCTCATGACGACACGAGCGCGGTTGAACCAGCGCAATGGCCGCATCGCCCGCATGGCGCGCGTTACGGTCACCTCGGCCGCGTCCGTCTCGATTTTCGCATGCTCGTCAGGCACACCGCCGGCCGCGAACGCGCCGGCGCCCGTTCCGTCGGCGCAGACAGCCGCAGCACGTCCGGTTCCGTATCCAATTTTCGAGACGCCCGGGTTCAAGCGAGCGGTCGAACGTGGAACCCGGACGCGCACTGGCGAGCCGGGACCGAGGTACTGGACGCAATACGCACGGTACGCGCTGCGCGCCGAGCTCGATCCCAAGGACAAGCGCCTAACGGGTAACGCGCGAGCACGATACCAGAACCGCTCGCCGGACACACTCCGGTATGTTGCCGTCCACCTGTACCAGAACCTCTTCGCGCCTGGCGCAGCACGTAACGTCGAAGTTCCGCCCACGACTGGCATGACCCTGTTGCGCGTTACGGCCCAGGGCCACCCGCTGCCGCAGCTTCGGGATGTCGACGCCAGCGTTCAACCTGGATTTCAGATCGAAGGAACGATCGCCTGGATCCGCCTGCCGACGCCGCTCGCACCGGGCAGCGCAGCCGATTTCGAGTTCTCGTGGGAGTACACAGTTCCGGCGGACGGCGCCCCGCGCTCGGGCACGGATGGCGAAGTATTCATGATCGCCTACTGGTACCCGCAGTTCGCCGTCTACGACGACGTGAACGGGTGGCAGACCGACTGGTACATGGGGAACGCCGAGTTCTACATGGACTACGCCGATTATGATGTGGCGCTGACGGTGCCAGCCGGATGGCTGATCGGCGCGACGGGAGAACTCAAGAACGCGGCCGAGGTGCTGACACCCGAAACGCGCGAGCGGCTAGCCGAAGCGCGCCGGTCACCGGAGGTCGTGCATGTGGTGACCGAAGCCGACCGCGCGCCGGGGCGGTCGACGACGATGGGGGCAGGCGGCAAGGTGACGTGGCTGTTCGAGGCGCACAATGTGCGCGACTTTGCGTGGGGGACGTCCGACAAATACCTGTGGGACGCGACGCGCGCGGACAGCGCGACGATCAACGCCTTCTACCGTCCGTCACGTATCGCGTGGGCGTGGGATCAGTCGGCGCGTTACGCGCGGCACGCGATCGAGTTCCTGTCGGGGTTCCTCTGGCCGTACCCGTACCCGCAGATGACCGCGCTCGACGGCGTCGTGTCGTGCAGCGGGATGGAATACCCGATGATTACCTGCATCGGTGGCCAGCGTGACACGTTAGGCCTGTACTCGGTCACCGTGCACGAGTTCGGGCACATGTGGTTTCCGATGCAGGTCGGGTCCGACGAGAAACGGCACGCCTGGCAGGACGAGGGCCTCACGCGCTTCAACCAGGCGCAGGCGATGCGCTCGTTCTTCGGCGGGTACGACCTCGAGCGCATCGTGCGTGACTCCTACCTCGGGTTCGCGCGCACGGGCGACGAAGTGGAGCTCATGCGGCATGGCGATCTCTATCCCGTAGGAACGCCGGCCTACTCTGTGGCGAGCTACCAGAAGATGGCGACCAATCTGGTCGCGCTCCGTGCGCTGTTGGGGAATGACGTGTTCATGCAGGCGTACCGCGAATACGGGCGCCGCTGGATCGGCAGGCATCCGACGGAGTACGATTTCTTCAACACGTTCAACGACGTCAGCAAACGAGACCTCTCGTGGTTCTGGCGCACGTGGTTCTACGAGACCTGGACGCTCGACCAGGCGATCGCGGGCGTGGAGGTGCGTGGCGACAGCGCCGCGATCACGATCGAGGATCGCGGTCTCGCGCCGATGCCCGTCAGGCTCGCCATCACCCGGCAGGGTGTGTCGGCGGTCGAGCGGCAGGAGCTTCCCGTGGATGTCTGGCTTCACGGCGAGCGCCATGCGACCCTTCGCGTGGCGGCAACGCCGAAGATCGTGAAGGTCGAGATCGATCCGGAGAACGCATTCCCGGACATCGATCGGACGAACAACCGATGGGGGCGTTAGACGTCATGGTTCGATTACTGGCCGTCAGCATTGCCGTCGGGGCGACAGCACTGTCGTCGTGCGCCCGCATCGCCGAGCGCGCCTTCGCGCAGCCCACCATCGCCGTGCGCGGCGTGAAGCTCAAGAGCATCGGCCTCGCGGGCGGGTCCATCGAGATCGCGCTCGCCATCGCGAACCCGAATCCCTATCCGCTTCCCGTACAGCACGCCGTCTACAGCTTCGCCCTCAGAGACTCCACCGAAGTCGGCCGCGGCGAATCGGCTGCGGCGTTCACGCTCCCCGCACACGACTCCACGGTCGTCGACCTTCCAATCGACGTCTCGTGGCAGGGGCTTCGCGCGGCCGCGCGGGACGCGTCCGGCGATGGCACCGTCGACTACGTCCTCAAGGGCTCGGTCACGCTGGAGACTCCGATCGGCAATCCGAACGTCCCGTTCCAGACGAGCGGGCGTTTCACGCCACCGCCTTCGCTCATTCGATCACTCAATTGACCGCGTGGGCGCGGGTCATGAAGCGGATGACGGGCGCCCAGTACTCGTCGGTGGGATGCGCGTGGCCGTCCTCGTGGCGAAAGCCGTGCAGGACGACCATCTGCTTCGGCACCGTCGCTGCGTCGTACACTGCCTTGGCCATACTCACTGGGAAGAGCTGGTCGGAATCGCTCTGCACGACAAGGAGCGGCTGGCGGAGATTGCGGGTATCGCGGACGTTGTTCCAGAGATCTGGTAGTAGGAGCGTCGCCCATTGTGGGATGAGCCCGAAGGCCACGGCGCCTTCCCGCGCGGATGAGTAGGACGCCACGAAGATCACGCCAGCCGGCGCCGGCGTGAAACGGCGCACGGCGTCGAACACGACGCCGGTGCCTAACGAGTAACCCAGCACATAGTGACGGGCCCGCGTGCCCACGCGCCGCACGAACTGCGCGTAGGCCGAGTCCGCGTCCTCCTCGAGATGCGCGGCCGTCGGGCGGCCGGTGCTTCGGCCGAAGCCCGAGTAGTCGAACACCATCGAGGTGATGCCATGACGGTAGAGCAGCGCCTGCGTGTCCGCCCAGTACGACACCGCTTCGGCGGTGCCGTGAAAGATGAGCAGGGCAGGGGCGGTGTCTTGCGCAGCGTGTACGAGCGTCGCGTCGAGCGTACGATCTCCGCTCGCGAGCGAGAGTCGCTCGAATGGCGCACCGAACGTCGCCGGCGTCTCCGGTCCATCGGGCGCGACAATGAGCCCGTTGCGTTCCACCGCCATGAACGCGAATCGGCGCACGCCGAGGAACACGACGGCCAGCACCACCAGCAGCACGCCGAGCTGCTTCCACCGCCGTGCCACGGTCAGCTGCCTCTCGACGTCAGGGACGATCCGAGGCGAATCGTCGGAGTCACGGCGCGATACTGCTTGGCCAAAAGGCGCCGGAACAGCTGCGCCTTCCGATGCTTCGCATCGGCCACGAAGACGATCATCGTCGATCTCCCCGCTGGAGCGATGCGCAGATGCACCGCGCCACCCGGCACCACCACGCGACACTCACCGGTTCCTCGCTCGGACGGCGCGCAGAGCCGCGAGGCGCACTCCTCGATCGTCGTCGCCACCACGTCAGGCTCGGCGCCGATCACCCACCATCGGGACCGCAGGAGCCAGCCAACCACCATAACTACTATGCTGGCGGCCAGCACGCCTAACGAAAACCGGCCGCCTTGTACGGCGGTCACTCCCGCCGCCAGCAGCAGGTACAGCGCCGTCAGCAGAAAGACGCGATCCCCACGCACGACCGTCGGTTCGCGCCGTGCGAGGACGACCACAAACGCCGCAACCACCAGTACGACGTACGCGGCCGCCCAGCCCAGCACGACCGGCCCGCCTACTGATCGAGAATGGCCTTCAGATTCTCCACGGCGCGGGCGCCTTCCGCGTCGTTCAACTTCTCGACGACGCCCGCCTGCATCTTCGCCAGGAGTGACTGCGGCACGTCGTACGTCACGTCGATCGACACCTTCGCGCCATTGCCCTGCGGCTCGGCGTTGTAGTTAAAGGTGCTCTGGATCCCGGTGGTGGTCTTGAAGCTGAATTGTTTCCCGCTCTCGTAGCGCACCGTTTCGGCGCGACCGGAAAACTCGACCCCGGCCATCACGAACGTCCAATCCCACGACGTGCCCGCCTTCTTCGGGTCGCCGTTCACGTTCGCGATCGACTTGAGCGGGCCGAGGAACGCCGGGTGATTCTTCACATCGGCGATGTAGTCGACGATCCGATCGGCCTTGTTCGTGATGACCACTGACTTCGCTACCCGGGCCATACTGTCCTCCAAATTTCGATGCAGAATCAGAGTGAACGCGTGCCGCTGGACGATATCGCCAGACGGTCGGCGCAACTACTACCTTACTCGAACCTTCCCCATTGAGCGAGACGTTGCTGGTTCGATTCCCGGTGGCCCGACCCTCGGCGGGCGTACATCTCGTGACTGCAGCCATGGTGGACCGGGCGGTCGCGCGTCTCGGCGTGGAAGGAATTCTGACGGAGAGCGAGCGCGCGGTTCTAAGCGAGCTGCTCGTGGAACGACGTCGCGGCGATTGGCTCGCGGGGCGTCTCGCGGCCAAGCGCGGACTGCGCGCGGCGTGTCGCCGTC
>DATCGG010000559.1:0-10262 GCA_036509075.1 Gemmatimonadaceae bacterium | reverse complement strand
GGAAACGGAAACGGCCGGAAACAGCTGATCTGGCGAATCGCTCCACGCGGAGCTCAGAACTCTGTGCGCACCAAGCCCGTGATTTCTTGGGAACAACCTCAGGACGCCAGTGCCTCCCGAGGCTGTTCCCCTATTCAAACCGGCTCGTTGCAGTTGGGATCGTCCCGTTCTCGGAGCGATCCGTCTGATCAGTAGTTTCCGCCCGTTTCCGTTTCCCCTTGGCTTTGGATGCCGACCAAGCCGGTGTATGAACGAGCCAGGCGGCAGGCGGCAGGCGACGGGCGGCGGGATGACCCCGGACCCATTATAGCAGTCAGCTGATGGCCGCAAGCAGCTAGCAGCGGCTCGTAGCCAGCAGCTGCTAGCAGCGTGCAGCAGACCTACAAACCCCCAGCCGCGCGCGGGGCGCCTTGCTGACCTGCTTGTTCGGCAGATACCTTCGCGGTGCCACCCGTCGAAAGACCGTCCGCCCAGCAGTGACCGGGGATTAGTAGTCCGTTTGCCATCTGTGCTCCCCCCGGCGCACAGTGGCGATGAACACCTAACTCACCCGACGTCTCCCTCGCGTCAGATGACTGACGGACTGCCATCGGACGTTACTAACCCCCAGCTCACCCTCGTGACGCTGGGGACGACTGCACTGCGCGCCGAGGCGAACGTCACTCTGTTCGACCTCGGGAAGCCGCTCGCGCTCATCACTTACCTGTCGTGCGCGCCCGACCGGGCCGCCGCCCGCGAGCATCTCATCGACCTGCTCTGGGGAGACGTCGGGCCGGACGCGGCAAAGCACGCGCTCCGACAGACGCTCTGGTACATCCGCAAGCGACTCGGCGATCGCCCTCTGATCGTTGGTGGCGACATGCTCCGGATCGTCGCGCCGATCGACTTCGACCGCGATCGCTTCCTTGCGGCCGTGGCCGACAACAGCGTCGAAAACGTGGTCCAGCTGTACACCGGTGACTTCTTTCCCGGGTTCGCCGCGCCGGGAGGCGTCGAGTTCGAGCGCTGGGCGGACATCGAGCGCCAGCGGCTGCGCGGCTTCTTCTGGCGCGCGGCCGAGACGGTCGTCAGGCGATGGATGTCGACGGGAAGGCTGCGCGACGCGCAGGCACTCGCGCGACGTGTTCGGGACAGCGACCCGCTGCGTGAGGGCGGCTGGCGCCTGCTTTTCGAGACCCTCATCGCCGGCGGCGACACGGTTGGCGGGTCGGTCGAGGCTGACGCGTTCGATCGGCTCGCCCAGGCCGAAGGGATCGAGGCGGAGCCGGCGACGCGGTCGATGCTGCGAGCCGTTCGCCAGACGCCCGAGATTCCTCTCCAGCAGGAAAAGAGTGGAGAGCGCCTGTCACTCTTCGCCGAGCTCGTCGGGCGGGAGCGTGAGTTCTCGCAGCTGCTCGATTGGTGGGAGACGGCACGCGCCGGAACTGCGACTCACGTCCACGTGCTCGCCCCGGCCGGCCTCGGGAAAACCCGGCTCCTCACGGATGTGCACGCGCGGCTTCGCGCGACGCGCGTCCGCACGCTATTCGTTCGGGCGTCGTTAGGCGCACGCGATATCCCATTCGGTCTCGCCGGCGACCTCGCGGAGGCGCTGGCTCGGTTTCCCGGCGCGAGTGGCATCTCGACCGGGTCGGCGCGAGCGCTGGTCTCGCTCAATCCCGCGCTCTCCGCCTCGTACCCCGCCGCCCTGCCTGACGCCGCGGGGGATTCGGCTGACGCCCTGCGACGCCGGTCCGTGGCCGTTCGCGAGCTCGTTGCCGCGGTGGCGGAGGAGCAGCCGATCGCGATCTTCATCGACGACATCCAATGGGCGGATGGGCGATCCCGGCAGCTGATAGGGAGCATCCTCGGAACACTCGACCACGCTCGCGTCCTCGTCGTGACTGCGTCGCGGCCCACGGTCGACGCGCTGTCACCGGGATCGGCGTCGTCTACCATTCGACTCGCGCCGCTAAACACAAGCGGCGTCCAGGCATTCATCGCGAGCATTGCTGCCCTGCCGCCGGAGCGCTGGGCGGAACGCCTGGCGGAAGAGCTGTGCGACGCGACGAGCGGCTCGCCGCTGCTCCTGCTGGAGACCTTGCAGTTGGCGATGGAGGGCGGCATGCTCGCGCGGATCGACGGCGTCTGGAGCGCGCCGCGACCGAGCGTGCTGTTCGCAACGCTGGGGACGGGCGGGGCGCTGCATCAGCGTGTGGAGCGCCTCGATCGCGTGGAACGCTGGGTGCTCACGCTGCTCGCCGCCGGCGGCGTCCCGCTCACACGGGAGGTGTTGACGGCAGCCTCCGGCCGAACCGACGACGAAACGGCTTCGGCGTTAGGCAGCCTGGAGCGGCGCGGGCTGGTCGCGCGACACGGGGAGCTCTGGTCGCCGTCGCACGATGAGATCGCGGCCAAGGTCGCCGAGCTCGCAGGGCCGGACGCGCTCCGGGCAGCTGCTCGGTCGCTCGGTCGCCTGATGCTCGAAACCACGTCCAGGGACACGCGCGCGCTTCGCCAGGCCGGCGGACTGCTCGCGCAGGCCGACGATCCCGCGTCGCTGCGAGTCGCGTTCGCGCGGTTCGCGTACCTGGCCCGCGCGGCAGGCGATCGCCAACCCAACCGCGCGCTCGCCAACGATTTCCTCGGCGAGCGCTCGTCCGATCGAGTCGCGAGCCAGCTCGTTGGCTCGCTCCCCGTACTCGAGCGGATTGGTCTATTCTCGACGGGACGCCAGGTCGTGGCGGCGGCAGTGTTGGCGGTGATGCCGGCAGCGCTCCTGCTGATTGGAATGCTCCGTAAAGAGCCACCGCCGGACGTCACGCTGGCAGTCGGCACCGTAGGTGCCGACTCGATCGCCAACGTGTACCGGGTTCCGGTCCACACGAGACAGCTCGTGACGGGATCCATGGTGCACCCGGACGGTGGGCGCGCTACCTGGCGAATACACTCGGACCCCACGACGGGCACACTGACGCGCCGACCTGACGACAAGGCGTGGACAATGGATCGCGTTACGACCGACTCCGGCGGCATCGACCTGTTCGAGGTCGCGGATGACGGTCGCGAGCGACGGCTCACGGCCACAGTCGGCGACGATCAGGGTGGGCGATGGTCTCCCGATGGACGGTGGCTCGCGTTCTACACGGGGCGATGGAATACCGAGAGCCATTACGATCTCGCGATCATGGAAGCCCGGTCGGGCGCCGTTCACAGCCTGACGCGGAACTCCAACACGGATGCTGTGCCGGTGTGGAGTCCGGACGGAAGCCGCATTGCCTTCGATCGGCGCTACTGGGACGGTCGTCAACGCTCGACATGCGTCATCGACGTCGATGGTCGCAACGAGCGCTGCTTCTCCATCCCGGTCGGCGACGTGTCACCGCGCGACGCGTGGTATGACGCGAACCACATCGTCGTCTGGATGGCCAATGGTCCGTCAGCTGGGCTTGGCCGGCTCGATGTGAATTCCGGGAAGGTCGATACGGCGATTACGCTCCGGCGAAGTGACGACGCCCGGGTCTCCGATGATGGTCGCTGGGTCATCTGCCAGTGCCGGCGCGTCGGGTATTCGACGACAGCGGTGCTGCTGTTCCCCCTCGAGGATCCGAACCGCGTCGTCGAGATCGATATGAGCGGGTTGAAGCCGGGACGGCGGATCCTGGCGTTCGAGTCGACGCGGCGGCGCCCGCAGTACGCGGAGCGGGTCGCGATCGGAACGGGGCTCGGCGCGCCGCTGGTTGGTGTGCCGCACCAGCTCTCCGCCCACGGCATCACGCCCGACGGTGATAGCATCGCGCTCGGGTCTGTGCGCTGGTCGTCATCGGATACCGCGCTCGTTGCGCTCGACAGCACCGGGCTCATGGTGGCGAAACGGCCCGGAGTGGCGCGCGTGACCGTGACGGCGGGCGGCTGGCGCAGCGCAGAGCGAGAGCTGGTCGTGCGGCCGCGCGAGACGGCGGTGCTGTTCCAGGAGGATTGGTCCCGCGCGCTCACCGACAGTTGGCGCCCCTTCGGAGAGCCGCGTCCGCGAATCGACTCCGCGCCGGATGGCGTTCGCGCGATGATGAACAATGGCGATGGGTCGTTTACCAGCGGGGTCTACTCGGTGGCGAAGTATCCGACGGCTCGCGGGCTGGCCGTGGACACCTGGATCTCGAACAGCCTAACGATGGCGCAGTGGCAGTTTGTCACCGTGTCGCTCGAGGATGCCTTGACGGACACTGTGCTCAAGGTGTGGGACCACGGCGGTGGGAACATGCCCCGGCGCATGGTCGATTGGCCCGCGTGCAGCGTGGGATATCCGACGACCGAGGGGGCGTCCTACGGGGACACGATCGGCCTGGTGCTCGACCGGCCGTCATCCGCTGTGATGGTTCCCGCGCCGCGGACATTTCGATCGGGCGCGTGGTTTCACGTTCGTCTGCAGATCTTTCCCGACGGACGATGTGGTGTGGCGATCAATGGGGTCGTTGCCGGCCGCTCGCAGATCGGCCTGATCCCGGACTCCACCGAACGCGTGGTGATCTATGGCAACTCGGCCAACACGAAGGTGCTGGTCGGTCCGCTGACGATTCGTGCCGGCGTGCCCGACGACATCGACTGGTCTCGGCCAAGCCTTCCAGTGCCCGCCGCACCTCCGCCCACCTGGTCGCTGAGGCCACGCCTCGACTGAAGCGCTACCTTTAATAGGCGCCATCCTGAGGCCAACGTGTACTTCAAACAGATCCTCGACGAACGCTGCGGTTGCGCGTCGTACCTCATCGCGTCACGCCAGTCGCATGAGGCAGCCATCGTCGATCCGTCCATCGAGACCGAACAGTACGAGCCGTTGCTGCGCGAGCGTGGTTTCCAGCTCCGCTATGTGATCGACACGCACGTCCACGCCGACCACGTCTCCGGTGCCCGGAAGCTCGCGGCCCAGCATGGTGCGGAGCTCTGCCTGCACGAGTCGGCACGAGTCGCGTATCCGTTCCGACCGCTCGCCAACAGTGAGGAGCTTCCGCTCGGTCAGCTGAGGCTGCGGATCCTGCACACGCCCGGACATCGGCCCGAGCTCATCTCGGTCCTCGTCGTGAATCCGCCGCGAAGCCCGGAGCCATCGATGGTGCTCACGGGCGACTCGCTGCTCGTCGGCGATGTCGGCCGGCCGGATTTCGGCGGCGGCGACCCGTCGGCGCAGTTCGAGAGCATCTCGAAGCTGCTGCGTCTTCCGGATTGGGTCGCAGTGTTCCCCGGTCATTTCGAGGGACCCTGCGGCAAGGGCATGTGTGGGCGACCGAGCACGACGATCGGCTTCGAGCGGCTGTACAGTCCGCTGCTGCACATGGACCGCGATCCATTCGTGGCCGAGCTGACGAATGGCGTCCCGGCGCGGCCGCTGAACATGACGGCGATCGAGGCGACGAACCGTGGCACCGTCGACATGTCCTGGGCCATGCTCACCTCGACGCCATCCGTCGACGAGGTCGGGCTCGATGCCATCGACTCGGCGCCACCTAACGCGGTCTTGCTCGACGTGCGCGAGCCTGAGGAGTTCGCCCGCGAGCACGTGTCTGGCGCGGTCAACGTGCCGCAGGCGGACCTGGCAACGCGACTCGACGAGATTCCACGCGACCGCCCGATCCTGACCATCTGTCAGTCCGGATCGCGCTCGCTGCGTTCGGCGCAGTTCCTCCAACAGCAGGGTTACCAGAGCGTCGCGACGGTCGTGGGGGGAACGCGAGCCTGGCGGGAGGCCGGTCGCCCCGTCGAGTCGGCGGAGGCGGCGTCGGGCCCGCTCCGCATCACGGATTCCGAGTGGGCGCACGCCGGCGCCAGGACCGTAAACACGGCAGAATTCCGTATACCCAGCGTGGGTCAGTAGCATGACCATCAATCGACGCGATCTGCTCGCGAGTGCTGCGCTCGCGATGGGCACCGCGGCCGCTCGCCGGCTTGCGGCACAGCTCTCTCCGGACCACCCGATGGATCACACGTTAGGGTCGAGCAGTCCGCCCGCAGGCTTTCCGCGAAGGGAAGACTTCGCGATTCCGGCGGGGCTCACGTACATCAACGGCGCGTACACGCACCCGATACCCATCGTCGCCGCTGCGGCGATGCGAAAGTACGCCGACGCGCGGTCGTCGTTCCAGACTGACGAGGCAACGAGTGGGACGCTCGCCACTGCCGTGAAAACCGCGTTCGCGTCGCTCATCAACGCGAAGCCGTCGGAGATCGCCTTCGTGCCCAACACGAGCACCGGCGAGAACCTCGTCGTCAATGGGCTCGAGATCGACGAACAGGCCAAGCGCGGGATCAACGTCGTGACTGACGCGCTGCACTTCGACGGATCGATTCTGAACCTCCAGCTGTTGCAGCGCGAGCGCGGACTCGACCTCCGGATCGTCATGCCGCGTGACAACGGCTCGCGTATCGACCTTCACGACATGGAGAAGGTCATCGACAAGAAGACCCGGCTCGTCGAGGTCTCGCTCGTCGCCATGTACAACGGCTTCCAGCATGACCTGAAGGCGGTGTGCGATCTCGCGCACGCGAACGGCGCGTACGTGTACGCCGACATCATCCAGGCGGCTGGTGCATCGCCAATCGATGTGAAGGCCACCGGTGTGGATTTCGCCGCGTGCGCGAGCTTCAAGTGGCTGATGGCGGATTTCGGCCTCGGCTTCCTGTACGCGAAGGAGGACCTGCTCGACCGCGTGGTGCATCGCCCGCTGCGCGGCTATCACTCGGCGCCCGACATCGAGACGCACTTCCTGCCCTACGATCCGCCAGCGCCGACGCCGTTCACGTGGGAGCTCGGTACCAACGCGAGCTCGTTCTTCGAGGCGGGCAGCAACGCGTGGGGACCAATGAACGCGCTCGGTCAATCGTTGCCGTACATCGCCCACCTGGGTGTTGATAAGATCGAGGCGTGGCGTCAGCCACTTCTGGCGCGCCTGCGTGAGGAGATGCCGCGCCTCGGCTTCGAGCCCGTCACGCCGCCGGGAACGCGCTCGGCGCTGATCACTTTCACGTTCAAGGATCGCGCACCGGTGGTGGAGCGTTTGCGCAAGGCGAACGTCAACGCGCGGGTTGGCCGCAACTTCATCCGCCTGTCGCCGTCGGTGTACAACGATATGGCGGACGTGGAGAGGTTGTTGGGGGCGTTTGCCTAACGAACTACCGGGGACGGGGGACGGGCGACGGTTAAACAGAACCCTCGGGAAGCTCCTCTCGAATCGAGAGGCCTCCCGAGGGTTCGCGCCTTCTAGCCGTCGCCCGTCGCCCGCCCCCCGTCCCCCATGTCTTTCGCATACACCCCCTTGTACTTGCTCACTTCGCTCCGTTCGCGATCGAGCTCCGGGATGTGTCGCGGGAAGAAGCCGTGCTTGGCGAAGAATTCCTCGTCGTTGCTGACCGCGAACACGGTTCCGTAGCCGCGACGGCGCGCGAGATCCTCCACCGCCGCCACCAACGCGCGGCCCACGCCAGAGCCCTGCGCATCCGGTGCGACCGCGAGCGATCGGAGCTCGGCGAGACTCGGTGCGTACTCGTCGAGGTGCGCGCACCCCACCACGCGATCGCCACGCACGGCGACAACGAAATGATCGGCATGCGACGCGATGAACTCCTCCGTGCGCGGGAGCAGTGTTCCATCGGCGACGTAGAGGTCGATCAGGGCACGGATCGCCGGGGCGTCCCGTTCGGTGGCGCGGCGGATTTCCATTGGCGAGTGTGAGCGACCGATTTTCGCGAGAGGTGGAATCTATCTGAATCGGCGGCTCGGAGTATGTTCACCCGATGAGCGCCGACACGGTCTCGCGCGACGAGCCGCCGGTCATCCAGCCTCTCTCGACGGACGCCGAGGCGTGGGCGTGCGCCGAGCTGATGGCGTCGGCGGATCCGTGGCGTCGTCTGGGCCGGACGCTCGAGCAGTCCTACCGGATCGTCCGCGACCCCGCGCGAGAGGTATACGTCGCGCTGGAACCTTCGGCGGCCGCTGACCCGCGCGTCGCCGGCTTCATCGTCGTCATCATGCAGGGCGCGTTCGTCGGCTACATCCAGTCGGTTGCGGTTCGCGACGACTGCCGCGGCCGCGGCCTCGGCACGGCGCTCATCGCCCTGGCAGAGCGCCGCATTCTGCGCGACACGCCTAACGTTTTCATCTGCGCGTCGTCGTTCAACCCCGCCGCCCGGCGACTCTACGAACGACTCGGCTACACGGTCGTCGGAGAGCTGACGGACTACATCGTACGCGGCCATTCGGAGATTCTGTTGCGAAAAACCACCGGACCGCTCGCGGAATTCGGGGCGGACGAACGCGTCAGGTGAGTAGTCCGGCGCCACATACGACGTCGGTGTGGCGGCAAGCTTTCTCAGGGAAACAACGATTTTGCGGATGACACGGAAACGGCCGGATCCGGCTTTGTATTCACGCTGGCTCTCGCAACGAGCCGGGATTGAGAATGACGGCCTCGGGAAGCTCATGCTCCCGAGGCCGTCCCAAGAAAATTGGCTCGTTGGGTGAGTAGGCCGGCCCGTTAGGCAGTATCCGGCCGCTTCCGTCACATCCGCTTCATCGTTGTTCAAGGAAAAAGCTTGGCGAACGCTGAAGTCGGTCCGCGTAGGTCGCCGATCATGCCTATTGGCTTCAATGCCGTTCAGGCCCACGCTCCAGTACCAGGGTGAACGTCGAGCCCATGC
This sequence comes from Gemmatimonadaceae bacterium, assembly GCA_036509075.1. Taxonomy (GTDB): domain Bacteria; phylum Gemmatimonadota; class Gemmatimonadetes; order Gemmatimonadales; family Gemmatimonadaceae; genus JAJKIV01. The sequence goes on along the minus strand of DATCGG010000559.1, from coordinate 1,598 downwards.
CGGGCTCGCTCTCCACCGTCAGCTCGCCGCCCATTCCGCGCGCGAGATCCCGACTGATGGCCAGCCCCAGCCCGGTGCCCTCCGCCGGCTGCGCCAGCGTTCGATGCAGCTGCACGAACGGCTCGAAGATGGCCCCGCGCCGATCCGTCGGAATCCCGATGCCGGTGTCGGTCACACGAACGAACACGTGTGCGTCATCCTGCTCGCACGAGATCCAGATGTGCCCGCCGGGCGCCGTGAACTTCACGGCGTTCGCCATGAGGTTGAGTAGCACCTGCCGAACCTTCTCGGCATCGGCGCGCACGACGATGTCGTCGCTCACCGGCTCACATGAAAACTCCAGCCGCTTCGCGACGAGCTGCGGGCGGATCAGCGATTCGAGATCGCCGAGCAGATCCGCAGCCGGAACATCCACGAGATGGTACTCGAGGTGACCGGTCTCGAGGCGCGCGAAGTTCAGGATGTCGTTGATGACGCTCAACAGGTGCCGCTGGCTTCGCATGATGCGGCTCAGGTCCTCCTGCTGCTCCGGCGTCGTAGGGCCACGGAGGCCGAGGCTCAGGAGCTCGGCGTAGCCGGAGATGGCGTTGAGCGGCGTGCGCAGCTCGTGGCTCATCGTCGCGAGGAACTGCGTCTTGGCGCGGTTCGCCTCCTCCGCCGCTTGACGAGCGGCGTGCTCGGTCTCGAGAAGCCGCACGCGCTCGAACGCCTGCGTGGCTTGATCCCCAATGGATTCGACGTAGCGCCGCAGGTCCGTGTCGAAGGACCGGGCTTCGGTGAAGCCTAACGCGAACGCGCCGAGCGGTCTACCCGTCGATGCGATGAGCGGGATGCCGACCCACGCCTCCTGCCCGACCGCCCGATCGCTGGCCGGCCACTTGGGAAAGCGCGCCCGGAACGCTGCGCCGTCGGGCAGAAACACGGGCTCTCGCTGCCGCACCAGCTCCGCCAGTGGTGAATCGCCATGCAACGAAAGGCTCTGGAACCGCGCGCGACGTGCTGGATCGACTCCGCGCTCGTCCACCATCGCGAGGTGCTGGCGATGGTCCACGTCGTCCTCGACGCGGAAGATCGCGACGGCCCTCGGCTCCAGCACCTCGCGGAGATGCGACACGACGATGTGCGCGACCTCGCTTTCGTTGCCCGCGTCCGCCAGTGCGGCCGTCAGGGCTTGCAGGCGTTCCGTGCGCTCGCGCGCGATACGCTCCGCCTCGAACGCGAGGGCGCGCGCGAACGCCTGGCCCGACTGGACGGCGAATCGTTGCATGAACTCGCGCTCGTCCGCCGGGATCGTGTGGACCTTCGTCCATGCGAGTGTGAGAACACCGCGAACGCGTCCGTCGGTCATGATCGGCAGAACGACCGCGGTCTCCGTCCCCGCAGCCTCGAGAAACGGCGCAGCCGCCGGGTATCGCGCCCGCGCGTCGGAGAGCGACTCGATGAACACGCCGCGACCGGTCTCGACGCTCTCCCGCGTGGCCGAGACCGTGCTGCGCAGCGAGTACGATCGCCACTGGCGCAGTGTATCCTCGGCGTAGCCGAACGCCGCCACGGCGCGCGTCGTGTCACCGTCCTCGGCGACGAGCGACACGGTGCCG
>DATCGG010000558.1:0-16025 GCA_036509075.1 Gemmatimonadaceae bacterium | reverse complement strand
TTCGGGCTGTGGGGTCCGATACGTTTCGCTATACGACGATGGCGCGAAGGCGAATGCGGCGGAGATGGTGTCTCGTCTGGAGCGCGCGATCACGCCGAAGACGCGCGCCGTCGGCGTGACGTGGGTGCATTCGTGTACGGGCGTGAAGCTCCCGATTCCCCCGGTCGCCGAAGCGGTGGCCCGAGCCAATCGTGGCCGCGCCAGCGCCGACCGATGTCTGCTCATCGTCGACGGCACGCACGGCTTCGGGAATCAGGACGTGGACGTGGCGAAAATGGGCGCTGACTTTTTCGCGACCAGCGCGCACAAGTGGCTGTTCGGTCCGCGCGGTACCGGATTCCTCTGGGGCCGAGCCGACATGTGGCCCGAGATGCGACCGACGATCCCGACGTTCGATCCCGAAGCGCCCGAAACGTGGGCGGCGTGGATGAACCGACAGCCCTTGCCACCGACGAAAGCTGCATACGTGTCGCCTGGCGGTTTCCTCGCGTTCGAGAACTTGTTAGGCGTGAAGGCCGCGGTCGAGCTTCACGGATCGATCGGCCGCGGCCAGATCGCGGCGCGTGTCCGAGAGCTCAACGGCGCGTTTCGCGACGGCGCGGCGAAGATCCCCGGCGTGACACTGCACACCCCGATCGATCCCGAGGTGTCAGGCGGGATCTCGTGCTACGAGGTGCGCGGGCTCAAGGCGGACGAGGTGGTCCAGCGCTTGAACAAGAAGAACATCCGGACCACGAGCTCGCCGTACAAAGTGTCGTACGCGAGAGTGGGTGCGGGCATCGTGAACTTCCCGGAGGAGATCGATACGGTGCTTCGGGAGCTTCGGGCGCTAGCCGGGGCAGCGTGACGGGAACAGGGAACAGGGAACCGACGCTCCTCGCGGAAGCACGGTTCCCGGTTCCCCGTTCCCGGCATTGCCGAGTGCCGAGTGCCGGTAGTTCAGTCCCCAGTCCCCGTTTTGTCGTCCGTAATCGGCCCCGTCTCTATCCCGTTCTCGGCAGCCCGCCGGCGGACTTCCGCCAGCAGCGTGATGAGGTACTTCTCCACCCACTCCTCGTCCTCGTACTCGACGAGCGGGCGGGCATGAACGGCGGTCGAACCGACGCCGTCCTGTTGGCCGGTGACGAACCCGAGTGGGTCGCCGCCATTCATCACGTGCGCATTGAGCACGTGGAGCGCATCGGGGTCATCGGCCCAGACGAACTCGGTTCGATGGTCGAACCCCACCACGAGGGCGGCGTGCGAGCGGTCCTCGGCGGCCTCCTGTAGCTCCGCGACGAGGTCAGCGGTCGTGCGGCGAGCGGGCGACGACATGGCGTCCTCCGGTCAGGGAGTGGGTAAGGGAGCTTGCGGGAGGGGCGACCGCCGGTTCGCCCCGATTGCCCTTACCGTACCACACCGCGTCCAGACCGCCCGCGCCGGCGCGAGGCGGGTCACACGATTTTTGTGAGTCGCATCTCGACGTTAGTCGCCGTACACGACTCTTGGAAGACCATCTTTCGGTTCAGGCCGTCACATGGCGGTCACGGTACCCGGTGCCCTGGTACCGGTTCCTTTGGCTTACGGGCGACAGCCCCCTTGTTGTTGACACACGACTTCGCCTCGCGCCACATTCGTCTTTCCTTCCAGAGGAGCCACGGGTGGAGGAAAAACCGGGCGTCACCCGAGAGCTACGATCACTCGCGAAGTCGAACATCGCCGCCGAGTCCAAGACTCGGCGCCGGGCGGTAGCAGTGGTCGTGGCTGCCGTTCTCGCGGTCTGCGTCTGGGCCGTGGTGCACTGGGTCCTGTAACCGCCCCTCCGGGGGCCAGGGGTCAGGGCACCGCTTTCGCCGAGCGCTTCTTCATCAGGGTTTCGATCTCGTCGAGCTCTCGTGGTGCGTTGCTGACGCGCTCGAGGCCCTTATCGGTGATGATGTAGCTGTCCTCGATGCGCACACCCGTGTTCTGGTAGCGGGCTACCGCCTCCTTCACCTTGGCCTTGAACGCGCGGTTCTTCGGCGTATCGCCCAGCGCGTCGAGCATCGCCTGGCTCACGTAAATGCCCGGTTCGATCGTGAAGGCGTCGCCTTCCTTGAACGTCTTGTCGCCGTAGTAATACTGCGCCGGGTCGTGCACGGCGAGGCCGATCCCGTGCCCCAGGCCGTGGATCATCCAGAAGTACGTCTGCGTGCACGCCACCGGCGTGGCCGTGCAGTTGACCTTCCACGGCGGGTCGAACGTCGCCGTCTCCGATTCGGCGAGGCCAAGCGCGACGAGGCCCTTCGCACGAACGGCAATGGACGAATCCGACGCTGCCTTCGCCGACATTCCCGGCTTCGAGTTCCGCTCGGCGGCTGCCTGGGCGTCGCGGACGATCTGGTAAATCTTCTTCTGGTCGTCCGTGTAGGCACCGCTCACCGGGATCGTACGCGTGACGTCGGCGGCGTAGCCCTCGTACTGCGTCGCCGCATCGATGACCACGAGGTCGCCCGGCTTTGCCGGAGCGCGGTCTTTCATGTAGTGGAGCTGTGTGCCGTTCGCACCTGCACCGACGATGGAGCCGTATGCCGGGCGCTCACCGCCCAGGCGCGCGAACGTGTACTCGACGACGGCCTGCAGCTCGTACTCGTGCGCCGGCTCCGGGGCGAGCATGGCGGCGCGGTGGCCTTCGGCACTGATCTCACCGGCCTTGCGAAGGAGCGCGAGCTCGGCCGGCGACTTCTTGGCGCGCAGCTGATCGACGATGTCGTGGGCGTCCTTGATGGTGAGGCCTGCGTGCCTCGCCGCGATCGACTTCATGAACGAGCGGCCGCGCGTCAGTGAATCCTGCGCGGCGAAGTCGGCGTCACCGAAGTCGGCCAGCGTGTAGAACGTTGGCGCCGGGTTGAGGCTCGCGAGCGAGTCGACAAAGGCGCCCAGTGCGGAGAAGGGGCGAGCTTTGACGCCTAACGTGCGCTCGACGGACGTCGAGTCGGGGCGTCGGCCGTAGTAAAAGGCCGTACGCGGGTCGATCGGTGAGAGGAAGAACGTGGTCGTCGGCTTTCCACCCTTCGCGACGAGCACCATGGCGGCATCAGGCTCGTCGAAGTTCGTCAGGTAATGGAACGCCGGGATCTGGTAGAAGGGCCCGAAGTCTGTGACGGGCGTTCTCCCGCCAAAGGCGATGACGACACCATCGCCAATGCGGGCGGCGAGAGCGTCGCGCCGCGCGCCGTACTCCGACGCTGGTATCTGTGCGTGCACGCAAACTGGTGACGCGGACACGGAGGCGACCGCGGCAAGCGCGACGACGGTGCGCCGAGAGATCGAAGGCCGGGTGAACACGGATCCTCGTGGGAACATGGGATAATTCGCTCGACGGGCTGGCTTGCGAATCGTTAAAAGATGCGGGCCGCTCCAGCCAATGTCACCGGCCAGTTCTCGCGCCCGAACCGCCGGGCCTTGCTGCCGTTTGGGGGGCGTGCCAAGGTTCCCGAGCCGTACGACCGACCCATCACATCCCTAAATCAGGAGAGCCTCATGCGTGCGAGCCGTGTACTCACGCTCGTTCTCGCCTTGGGCCTATCGAGCCCCATGGCCGGTGTCGCGCAGCAACCTGCCGCCGCTGCTGACACGTCGAAGAAGACTGCTCCAAACACGGAGCTCCCGATCATCCCCACCCGCAAAACGGCCTTCACGACCGATGAAGGCACCTGGCTGTCGCTCGACGTCTCGCCCGACGGCAAGACGATCGCGTTCGACGTCATGGGTGATCTGTACACGCTGCCGATCGCGGGCGGCAAAGCCACCCGCATCACCAGCGGGACAGGGTTCGACGGGCAGCCGCGCTTCTCGCCCGACGGCAAGACCATTGTGTTCGTGAGCGACCGCAGCGGCTACGAGAACCTCTGGGTCATCGACGTCGCCGGCGGAGAGCCGCGTGCGATCACGAAGGACAAGGACGCCCAGTACGTCTCCCCCGCCTGGACGCCCGACGGCCAGTACATCGTCGTGTCGCGGACGAAGACCGGCATTCTCGGGAGCAATTACGACCTGGTGATGGTGAACAAGGATGGCGGCACGGGGCTCCAGCTCACCGGACCGGGTACCGGTGACGCGCCGAGCGGACCGCCGAACCCGCTAACGCCGCCACCGTACAACAACTATCTCGGGGCGGACGTGTCACCGGATGGCCGGTACATCTACGCCAGCATCAAGCGCGGTGGCTTCCAGTACAATCAGATGCTCGAGGACCGGTGGCAGCTCGGGGTGTACGACCGAAACACGGGCAAGACATATCTGCGTACGACCAATCTCGGCGGCGGCATGCGGCCGGCGATCAGCCCCGATGGGAAATGGCTCGCCTACGGTTCGCGGGTCGACGCCGGAACCGGCTTGCGTCTCCGCGAGCTCGCGAGCGGGGATGAGATCTGGCTCTCGCGCGACATCCAGCGTGACGATTCCGAGTCGCGCTTCACGCGCGACCTTCTGCCCGGCTACGCGTGGATGCCCGACTCCCGCGCGGTCGTCATTACCTACGGCGGCAAGCTCTGGCGCCTCGCGCTGCCTAACGGCACCGCGTCCGCGATTCCGTTCTCGGCGGACGTCGAGATCAACATGGGGCCGCTCGTGAAGTTCGAGTACCCGATGAACGATTCCGTCCTCAACGTCAAACAGATTCGCAACGCGCGCCCCTCGCCCGATGGCAAGCGGCTCGTATTCTCGGCGCTCGACAAGCTCTGGGTCATGGACCTGCCGAATGGGCGTCCGCGGCGGCTCACCACCGGCACCGCCGGTGAGCACTCACCGGCATGGTCGCCGGACGGGCGTTACGTCGCGTACGTCACGTGGACCGAGGAAGGCGGCGACATCTGGCGCGTCAGCATGGCGACGCCTAACGCACGACCGGAACGGCTCTCGCGCCAGACCGCGTTCTACGAGGACCTCAACTACGATCCCACCGGCCGGCGCATCGTCGTCATCCGCGGGCCGCGTGGGGAGCGGATCGAGAAGACGAGCGAGTTCTCGGGACCGGGCCCGCAGGTCAAGGAGTTGGCATGGCTTCCCGCGGCGGGGGGCGATGTCACGCAGATCTCGCCGGTCAACTCGTACGGCCGGCCGCATTTCACGCGTGACTCGACCCGCGTGTACATCTACGACCCGGCCGATGGCGTGGTCTCCATGCGATGGGATGGCACCGATCGCCGCGCGCACATCAAGGTGACGGGCTTCACGGATCCGCTGCAGGGGCCGATGGCGCGCCCGGGGCCGGCCAGCGAGGTCATCCTCAGTCCCGATGGCAATCAGGCGTTCGCTGACGTCGACAACAAGCTTTATCTAGTGTCCGTCCCCGTGGCCGGCGGCGCGACGCCGACGATCTCGATCTCCAATCCTGCCGCCGCGACGGTGCCTGTTCGCAGGCTCTCGCGCGTGGGCGGCGATTTCCTCGGCTGGGCGAACGATGGCAGATCGATCTATTGGTCGTTAGGCCACAGCTACTTCACGTATGACCTCGCGACCGCGTCACGCGCGATCGCGGATTCGACACGGAAAGCCGACAGTCTCGTCAAGGCCGGTGCCAAGCCCGATACCTCCGCCGCGGCCAAGCGGCCCGCGTACGCACCCACGCGGCAGGACGTCTCGATCGCGGTGGCGCGAGATCGCCCCACCGGCGTGATCGCGCTTCGTAACGCGCGCATCGTGACGATGAAGGGGAACGAGGTCATCGAGCGCGGCGACATCGTCGTCACGAACAACCGCATCACGGCCGTTGGTCCCGCGGGAAGTGTCGCCGTACCAGCTGGCGCGCGCTCGTTCGACGTGAGCGGCACGACCATCCTGCCCGGATGGGTTGACATCCATGCGCACATGTGGCCGTCGTGGGGGATTCACAAGACGCAGGTGTACGAGTACCTCGCGAACCTCGCGTACGGCGTGACGACGACGCGTGATCCGCAGACCTCGACGACCGACGTCCTGACGTACGGCGATCTCGTCGAAACGGGCGACATGATCGGTCCACGCGTTCTCACGACCGGCCCGGGCGTCTTCTGGACCGACGAGATCGCGAGCGCCGACGACGCGCGCGAGGTGCTTACGCGCTACTCCGATTTCTATCAGACGCACACCCTCAAGCAGTACATGGCCGGCCAGCGGGCGATCCGGCAGTGGGTTCTGATGGCCGCGAAGGAGCAGAACATCACGCCGACGCTCGAGGGTGGTCTCGACTTCAAGAAGAACCTGACGGAGGCGATGGACGGTTACGCGGGCATCGAGCACACGCTGCCCATCACGCCGCTCTACAAGGACGTGGTGCAGCTCATGGCCAAGAGCGGGACCACGAACACGCCGACGCTGATCGTGCAGTATGGTGGCCCGATGGCGGAGAACTACTGGTACGAGCATTACGACATCCATGCAGATGAAAAGCTCGCGCGCTTTACGCCGCACGCCGAGCTGGATCGTCGTGCGCTGCGACGTCCGGGGTGGTTCGCGGACAGCCAGTACAGCTTCAAGCAATACGCGGAACAGCTCAAGAAGATCGTGGAGGCTGGCGGACGCGTGGGCCTCGGTGGTCACGGACAGCTTCAAGGGCTGGGCGTGCACTGGGAGCTGTGGAACATCGCGAGCGGCGGAATGGCGAACCATGACGTGCTGCGCGTCGGCACGATCTTCGGTGCGGAGGCGATCGGCGTGGGCAAGGACCTCGGGTCGCTGGAGGTCGGAAAGCTCGCGGACCTTCAGGTGCTCGACCGCAACCCGCTGGAGAATATCCGCAACACGAATTCGCTTCGCTTCGTGATGAAGAACGGCCGGTTATACGATGCGAACACGCTGCAGGAGGTCGCGCCGCGCACCAAGCCACTCGACAAGATGTGGTGGATGGTGACGCCCTAGGCCGCTGTGCATCTGAGTGAAGTCGTCACCGCATCGTCGGTGGTCGCGTCGACGAGCAGCCGCGGGAAGAAGATCGAGCTGCTCGCCGACGTGCTGCGGCGCCTTGCCTCTAACGAGATAGCGATCGCGATTGGCTTTTTCACCGGCTGGCCGCGCCAGGGCAAGCTCGGGATCGGCTGGGCGACGCTCGATGCGGCCCGCCCACCTAACGCCGCAGAGGAGGCGACGCTGACGCTCGCCGAGGTCGACCAGACCTTCACCGCCCTCAAGTCGGTGAAGGGCAGCAACTCCGCCGCGCAGCGCCGCCGGCTGCTCGGCGACCTCATGGCGCGGGCGACATCCGCGGAACAGCAATTCCTCTTCGCGCTCGGCGTCGGCGAAGTGCGGCAGGGCGCGCTGGAGGGTGTGATGACGGAAGCGGTCGCCAAGGCGGCCAACCTCCCGGCCGACCGCGTCCGGCGTGCCGCGATGTTTGCCGGAGACCTCGGTGCAGTGGCCGAGGTGGTGCTGGCCGAAGGCGAGGCTGGGCTGGCGCACTGGTCGCTCCAGCTCTTCCGACCCGTACAACCCATGCTCGCCGACTCGGCGCCTAACGTTGGTGAAGCACTGAAGGAATTCGGCGACGGCGTGGCGGCGGCGCTCGAATGGAAGCTGGATGGGGCGCGCATCCAGGTGCACAAACTTGGCGACCGGGTGGCGGTCTATACGCGAAGCCTGAACGACGTGACGCGGGCTGTGCCCGAGGTGACCGAGGCAGTGCGTGCGTTCCCGGCCGAGGATCTGATTCTCGACGGTGAGGTCATCGCGCTCGACGCGGCAGAGCGTCCGCTTCCGTTCCAGGTCACGATGCGCCGCTTCGGTCGCCGGCTCGACGTCGACGCACTGAGGGGACAGTTGCCGGTCGCACCGTTTTTCTTCGACATCCTGCGGCTCGACGGCGAAGATCTGCTCGACCAGCAGCTGCATCAGCGCCTAACGCGCCTCGACGCCATCGTGCCAGCCTCCATGCGCGTGCCGCGAACGGTGACCGCGGACGTCGAGGAGGCGAAGCGGTTCGAGGCCACTGCGCTCGAGCGCGGCCACGAAGGGCTCATGGCCAAGTCGCTTTCGGCGCCGTACGCAGCCGGACGTCGCGGGTCCGCATGGCTCAAGGTGAAGACGGCGCGCACGCTCGACCTCGTGGTACTTGCGGTGGAGTGGGGCTCTGGTCGCCGCAAAGGGTGGCTCAGCAACATCCACCTCGGCGCCCGCGATCCCGTGAACGGTGGCTTCGTCATGCTCGGCAAGACCTTCAAGGGCATGACCGACGAGACCCTCGAGTGGCAGACGAAAGAGCTCCTCGCGCGAGAGACGCGCCGCGACGGACACGTCGTGCACGTGCGGCCGGAGCTCGTCGTGGAGGTGGCGTTCAACGAGGTGCAGCGCAGCCCGCATTACCCGGGCGGTGTCGCGCTGCGCTTCGCACGCATCAAGGGCTATCGTCACGACAAGCGCGCCGAGGAAGCGGACACGATCGAGGCGGTTCTGGAGCTCGCGCCACGATAGTCGGTAGTCGGTAGTCGCGAGTCGGAAGCTGACGACTACCGATAGCTAACGACCTACGACTATCGACTAACGACTGAGCGAGCGCCGCTGCGCCCGTGGTGGTTGCGGGCGGTCCCGGAAAACCGCTTGTTATGGTATGACCGACGCGACTGTCCCCGACGCCAGCCTCGCCCCGACGGCTGCGCGAACATCTGCCGATCTGCGGCCGCTTGGCATTGGCCAGGCACTGCTCTATTTCGGAATTCCATCCGCCATCTTCAGCGCCAGCATCCTCGGGCTCCTGCCGTGGATGATCCGTCAGGGCGCGTCGCCGTTCGTCACGTTCAACGTGACGTTTGGCGGGCCGCTCGCACTCATGCTGGTGAGCGCGATCCTCGCGTATCGGCTCGAGGGCAGGCCGTGGTCGATGAGCGCATTCCGCGAGCGCATGCGCCTCGGTCGGTTCGACTGGCGACTTGGCGTGTGGGGCCTCGCGATCGGTGCGTTCTCCGTGTTCGGGGGGCCGCTCATCAACCGAGTGATCCAACCGTTGGAGAAGGTGCGGCTCTACACGGCGCCGCAGGAGTTCGCGGCGGTCATGGGATCCGTAGCGGGCGGCAACACCTTTCTGGGCGTCCCGGCGGCCGGCAACTGGTGGCTCCTGTTGTGGGGAGTCGCCTGTCTCATCATCCTCAACATCTTCGGCGAGGAGCTCTGGTGGCGGGGCTACATCCTGCCGCGTCAGGAGCTCGCGAACGGACGCTGGGCCTGGGTGGTGAATGGCGTGCTGTGGGCCGCGTTTCACATCTTCTACCACACGACGCTGTTCAGTTTCGTGTCATACGTTCCCGGCACCTGCGCGCTCGCGTACGTCGCGCAGCGCACGCGGAGCACGTGGCCGGGCGTGATCGGTCATACGATCGCCAATATCGCTTTCCTCGTGTTCCTGGTCCGCGGCGTCTTTTCCCTGTGACGGGCGTGCGCGTCTAACGCGATCGGAACGGCGGCTCTAACACGTTGTCGTGCAGGCGATTGATGCGGTGAGAGGCGGGTGACGCGCGCGCGGTAACGTTATCGCGCAAGATCGATGACAACCGCGCACTCCCTGGATTCCATGTCTACGAACACCGTCGCGTCCGATCGCGACCGCCTCCACGTGCTCGACGTGCTCCGCGGCATCGCGCTGATCGGCATGTTCTTCGTGCACTTCAGCATGTTCTCCTCGGGCGGCGGCTCGGCGGACAAGATCTATCAGAGCGTCGTCGAGCTGTTCTTCGAGGAGCGCTTCTGGACGATGTTCGCGATCCTCTTCGGCGTCGGTTTCGCCATTCAGCTTCGGCGAGCGGATGCGCGTGGAGGTCGCTTCGTCGCGAACTATCTGCGCCGAATCGGCACGCTCGCTGTCTTCGGCTTCATTGCCGAGGCCTGTTTCGGCTTCAATGTCCTGCTGACGTACGCCGTGTGGGGGCTGCCATTGCTCCTGGTGCGTCGCTGGTCGGTGAGGAAGCTCGTGATTGCAGCTGTCGCTTGCGCAGTGTCGTGGAACGTGTACGCGATCGCGAAGGCGACGTACCTGGTCGCGACGAAGGGAGAGCAAGGGGCCCGGGCAACTCTCGACGCCACGCGCACGCAGAATCAGGCGCACTACGAGGCGTTCGAGAAGACGAAGGACGCCACGAGCTATAGGACGGTCTTCGCGGCGCGAGTCGACCACATGACATGGTTCTACGCGCAGCCGTTCTCGTTCCTGCCGGTGAACTCGTTCATGCTGTTCCTGCTCGGCTTCATCGCGCTCCGAGTGGGGATCTTCGATGAGCCGGAGCGACATCGGCGGTTGATCGTGACGCTCGCGGTGGTCGGGACTGTCTTGTGGGCGGTGCAGGCCTTCGCCTTCCCGAGGCTGCCGGTGCACGAAACCGGCCCGATCGTACGCGCGATCGCGCTCAACCGATTGCAGTACGGCTTTGGGCTCGTGCGCGACATGTGGCTCTCGTTCCTGTACATCGGCGTGGTGCTGCTGCTGGTGGCCCGCGATCGCGACTGGCTGAGGCGCCTGGCGCCGTTCGGGTGGACGGGGCGGATGGCGCTGACGAACTACATGATCCAGGTCGCGTTTCTCGATCTCACGTTCTCGAAATATGGCCTGGGCCTTCAGGTCACCCCACTCGTGGGCCTAACGATGGCGGTCGCCCTGTTCGCGGTCGACGCGATGTTCAGTCGCTGGTGGCTCGCGCGGTTCCGGTATGGCCCGTTCGAGTGGTTGTGGCGTTCCGCGACGTATGGAAGCTGGCAGTCGCTGCGCGTGGAGGTGGCGGATCACCCGACCAGTGAGTCGTTAGTCTATGGTCGTTAGGCGTTAGTCCTTAGCCACCGGGTAACGACTTCCGACCACCGACTAGTTTGGCGGCCTCCCGAACCCAAAACACCGCGCTCGCCGCCACGATGCACCGCGCCCAGTCCATCGGCCCGAGCGCCACGGTCCCGAACGCGCGCTGCATGGCCGGCAGGTAGAGCACGACGCACTGCAGGACGAACGAGAGCGCGATCGACAGCCACAGCCAGCGGTTCGTGAAGAGCTGCGCGAACGCGCTGCGCACGTCAGAACGCGCGTTGAAGGCGTTGAATAGCTGCGCCAGCACCAGCGTCGTGAAGGCCATCGTCCGGCCGTACGGGAGCGTGCCGGTTCCGTCAATGAATCCGCCCGGCAGCGAAGCGTCGAGGACGAGCAAGGTGCTCGCGGCGATCACCACTCCCACGAAGAAGATGCCGCGCCACATCCGCGCGGTGATCACACCCTCGCCGTGCGGGCGCGGCGGCTGTCGCATCAATCCTTCGTCCGCCGCGTCGACGCCGAGCGCGAGGGCCGGGGCTCCATCCGTCACGAGGTTGACCCAGAGGATCTGCGTCGCGAGCAGCGGCAGTGCCACGCCGCCTGCCTCACGAGGGAGCCCGAGCCGCGTGCCGAGCAACACGCCGAAGAACATCGTGAGGACCTCGCCGATGTTCGACGAGAGCAGGAATCGCAGGAACTTTCGGATGTTCGCGAAGATCGCACGTCCTTCCTCCACGGCGGCGACGATCGACGCGAAGTTGTCGTCCGCGAGCACGACGTCCGCGGCTTCCTTGGAGACGTCCGTGCCGGTGATGCCCATCGCGACCCCGATGTCCGCGGTCTTGAGTGCCGGTGCGTCGTTGACGCCATCGCCCGTCATGGCCACGATGGCACCACGCCGCTGCAGCGCCCTGACGATCCGCAGCTTGTGCTCCGGGTTCACCCGTGCGTAGACGGAGACCTCGGTGACCGTCCGCTCGAGCGCGTCATCCGGCATCTGCTCGAGCTCCGCGCCGGTCATCGCGCGCGTGTCGGTCGTGATTCCGAGCTCGCGCGCGATGACGGCCGCGGTTCGCGGATGGTCGCCGGTGATCATGATGGGCCTGATGCCCGCGCCCTTCGCCCGCGCCACGGCTTCTGCCGCCTCGGCCCTCGGCGGATCGATCATGCCGATCAATCCGGCGAACGCGAGGTCGTGCTCGATCGCGACGTCCACGCCGCCACCGTCCTGGCGAACGGCATGGTCGTTAGGCAGGTGCCGAATGGCGACGCCCAGGGTCCGGAGCGCCTGATCGGCCAGATCCTCGTTCGCGCGGCGGATCTCGGCGCGACGTTCCGGCGTCAGCGGCCGAGGCTCTTCACCTACAAGCTCGCGGGTACACCGAGTGATCAGGACGTCCGGCGCACCTTTCGCGAACACGACCAGACGATCGTCACGCTCGGTGTCCCGATGCACGGTGCTCATCAGCTTTCGCTCGGATGAGAAGGGCACCTCGCCCACCCGCGGAAGCCTGGAATCGAGCTCCGTGGCCTCGAGACCGCATTTTCGTGCGGCGACGATGAGCGCGCCTTCGGTGGGATCTCCCTGCACCACCCATCGGCCGTCTCGTTCGTACACCTGGGCGTTGTTCGCGCGGTCCGCGGCGGCGAGCGCGCGCTCGATCTCCACCCGGAGGGCGCCGTCGAGTGGACCGCCGCCGTCCCGGGTCGCGAACCCGTTAGGCGCGTAGCCGGATCCGCTGAACGTTACGCGCCCGCTTGCGGAGACGACCACCCGCACGGTCATCTCGTTCTTCGTGAGTGTGCCCGTCTTGTCCGACGCGATCACGCTGGCCGAGCCAAGCGTCTCGACCGCCGCGAGGTGTCGCACGATCGCGTTGCGTCGCGCCATCCGCTGCACGCCGATCGACAGGACCGCGGTGACGACGGCCGGCAGTCCCTCCGGCACCGCGGCGACCGCCAGCGCGACGCCGAGAATCAGGACGTCTACGATCGCGCCGAACCCGCGCACATGGTCGACCAGAATGATCGTCACGATCATCGCGATGGCGATCGCGATGACGACGAGGCCAAGCACCCTACCCGTCCGATCGAGCTCTCGCTGGAGGGGCGTCTCCTCCTCGTGGGCTTCCTTGAGCAGGCCGGCGATGCGTCCCACCTCCGTATGCATGCCGGTCGCGGTGACGAGAGCGATTCCACGCCCGTAGGTCGCCGTCGTGCCACTGAAGACCATGTTGTCGCGGTCGCCAAGCGCGACGTCGTCCTCGATCGGCTCCGTGTTCTTCGAGACCGGGAGACTCTCTCCGGTGAGGGACGCCTCCGCGGTTTGAAGCGCGGTTGCCTCGACGAGCCGACCGTCGGCGGGCACCGTGTCGCCTTCCTCGACGAGAATCAGATCGCCCGGAACGAGCTCCGAGGCCGGCACGCGCCGGCGCTGTCCTCCACGGACGACCGTGGCTTCCGCCGCCGACAAGGCACCAAGCGCCGCGACGGCCGCTTCGGCACGTGACTCCTGGACGAAGCCCATCGCCGCGTTGAGCAGCACGATGGCGAAGATCGCGATCGCCTCGTAGGGCAAGCTCGTGTCCCGCTCATAAACCCAGAGGAGCGCCGAGATCGCCGTCGCGATGAGAAGCAGGACAACGAGCACGTCCTGGAACTGCGCCAGAAACCGGCGCCAACTCGGGACCGGTGGTTCGGCGGCCAACTCGTTAGGTCCGTAGCGGGCGAGCCGCGCATTGGCCTCTTCGTCGGTCAGGCCACGGTGCGCGTCGGTGCCGAGCTTCGCGATCACCGCCTCAGCGCTGTCGCGATACGCGTCCACGGAGTCGCCGTTGTCGTTGGAGATCGACATTACCGAACGAAGCGAGCGAAACCGCGTGGTTTCGTCAAGGTTGATCGAGCAGCGTGGCGGCCGCAGATATGCATCGCCGTACGGCAGAGGAGATCACGATGCCGCTCACCGAGAAGCAACGCCGCCATCTTGGGCGCCGCCTCCAGGAAGAACGGACGCGAGCGCTGCGCACCCTGAATCGCTCGATCGGCGAGTATGCCGAGGGCGACGAGCAGGACCGTACGGGAGACCTTTCCGTGATGCCGTCCCATCCGGCCGACCTCGGGACGGACGCGATGCAGGCCGAGCTCGACGCGTCGAACGCAACGCGAGTCTCGCGGCAGCTCGCCGAGATCGATGCGGCGATAGACCGGCTGCACTCCACGCCGGAGAAATACGGGGTGTGCGAGGACACCGGCGAGGACATTCCGTACGCGCGGCTCGATCTCATTCCCTGGGCGCGAACGTGCGGGGGCATGTCGGCGGCCCCGCCGAGTCGCTCCCGTTCGGCTGACCGACCCGACGCGCGTTAGGCTCAACTCCACACTGCGCGAGAAGGCTGCACCGGCGTTCGGCGTCGTCGAGGCGGCATTTCACGCGTGCCCCTGGCCTCGACCGTTCCCGCGACACATCATCCCGTTTCGCGGCTGCGACCGGTATGCCGTCTCGTCACCGGTTCGGCTCGCCGGAGCGATACCGTCCACATCAGTCGCACAACGCTTACCCGAGGCTTGGTTTTAATGCGTCGAGTCATTGTCGCTGCAGCGCTGACCGCATGGTGCGGTCTGGCGTCCGCTGTCCGAGCCCAGGATCCCGGCTCCGCCGTCACCGACTTCGACAAAAAGAAAGGCGGCAGTGAGAAGATTCATCAGCTCGCCCGCATCCCCGCGCACGAAGGGGCCTGGAAAGCCTCGAACGTCGAGCTCGAGCAGGATCGAAACCGCCCGTACGCCTACCTCTCCGGCTTCGTGAATTTCGCCTTCACGATCTACGACATCAGCAACACGTCCGCGCCGAAGCAGGTCTTCCGATGGACCATCGAGAATCCGGAGCTGCACCGCGGCATCGGCGCAATGGACGGGAAATACTTCAAGATCAACGGGCGCTACTACTACGCGCAGTCGCTCCAGTTCATGCAGGGCAGCCCCGACGCCGACCTCGGCGCCGTGATCTTCGACGTCACCGGCTTACCCGATCCGTCGAAGGTGAAGGAGGTTGCGCGCATCCGTTACCCGCAGTCGCCTGGCGGCTTCCACAACACGTTCGCCTACAAGCACTCCGACGGTCGCGCGCTCTACTTCACGACGGTGAACCAGTCGAAGGCGCTCATCTACGACCTCGAGAAGGTCGTGAAGGGTGCCGATCCGGCGACAGCGCTGATCGGCGAAGTGCCGAACCCGACGCCCTTCCGCCAGATCGGAGGCGGCGGGTATCACGACTTCTACGTCGGGTACGATCCGGCCACGCAGCAGGACAAGTTCTACGGCGCTGGCCTCGGCGGCTACTCCGTTTGGGACGTCACCAAGCCGGAAACACCGAAGGCGTTGTTCACCATCACGAGCCTCGGAATGGACGTGGCGCACACGTTCACGCCGTCGCCGGATGGACGATATGCCGTCACCGAGACGGAGTACCAGTACACGCCGCTCCGCATCTGGGACCTCGAGCCGGGTCAGTCGGGCAAGACGCAGAACCTCGACATCCCGATCAGCGCCTGGACGGCTGACTGGCGCGACCTTTCGCACAACCATGAAGTACGCTGGCCCTACGTGTTCGTCTCTGCGTACGAGGACGGCTTGCAGGTATTCAACCTCAAGGACCCGAAGCATCCGAAGACGGAAGGACACTTCTTCACTTGCGAGTGCGAGCACGAGCACGGGTTTGGCGGTACCCCGGACAACGGGTGGCAGAGTACGACGAGCGTGATGCAGGGCGCGTTCGGCGTCGACGTGCGCAATTACGATGGTCTCGTCGTCATCTCCGACATGCGCACGGGCCTCTGGCTGTTCAAGATGGACGGCTTCAACGGGTGGAATGGGCACGACGTCGGGATGCCCAACATCTCGAGCGTTCAGGACTGGGATCGCGGTCCGGACAAGACCTGGAAACCGAAGGTCGCGAGTGAATGACGAGATACCTCGCTCTCGTCGCCCTGCTGTCGCTCGGGCCGTACGACATTCAGCTCCACAACACGCTGAAGACGCCTAACGCGCGCGGCACGGCCCGGTTGGTGTTCGCCGAGTCGCCCTTTGGTGTCACAGTGACCGCCGATGGTCACGCGAGCTATGACGTGCAGCTGAGTCTGTCGGGGCTGCCCGAGCCGTCGGCGCTCGGCCCGTACAAGGCGTACGTCGCCTGGGGTGTAACGACGGATCTCAAGCAGTGGCGCCGGCTCGGGCCGGTGGGCAACGGCGAGTCCACCGTGGGTACGGTCGACTTCAACAAGTTCCTGCTCGTCGTGGCGGCCGAACCGGATTC
>DATCGG010000557.1:0-13038 GCA_036509075.1 Gemmatimonadaceae bacterium | reverse complement strand
CACGCTGTTCGAGTCGACGAGCGACGAACAGTATGTCGCGGCTCTTCATCTGAACTTGCTGAGCTCGATTCGCCTCGCACGCGCTTGCGTCCCTGGCATGCGGCAGCGGAAATGGGGTCGCGTGATCTTCCTCACGTCGATGGCCGCGAAGCAGCCGGTGCCCGGGCTCATTCTATCGAACACCGCCCGCGCCGGGCTCCTCGGCTTCGCGAAAACGCTCTCGAACGAGTGTGCTCGCGACAACGTGATGGTGAACACGGTGCTGCCCGGTCATTTCGATACGGCACGCGCGCTGGAGCTCGCACGCATGCGAGCGGAGCGAGAGCATCGCCCGATCGAAGAGTTGTTGAAGACGCGGGCGAACGGGATCCCCGTCGGACGTTCGGGTGATCCGAAAGAGATGGCGGCGGTCGTCGCGTTCCTCGCGTCGGAGCGAGCGAGCTTCGTAACTGGTACGGCCATTCAAGTCGACGGCGGCCAGATCCAGACGATCACGTAACGCGCGCGGCGGCTTCCCTCACTGCACGGAACCCGCCAACTTTTCGCGTCGCCTTGCGATGACGACGATCGCGTGTGCCGTCCATCAGCCTCGCGCTTCGTTCCAGCCGTCCTTACCTCCCTCCCCATAGTCCGTACCTGATGAAAGCGCTCGTGAAGGAGGCCGCCGGTCCCGGCTTCGTGCTCAAGAACGTTCCGGTCCCCACGATTCGCGACGATGAGGTGTTGATCAAGGTGCGACGCGCCGGCGTGTGCGGCACTGACGTTCACATCTATGAATGGGACGACTGGGCTCGCGGACGCGTGAAGCCGCCGATCGTCGTTGGCCACGAGTTTGCCGGGGACGTCGTGGAGGTAGGCAAGCTGGTGACGGATGTTCGAGAAGGCGACCGCGTGACCGCGGAGGGGCACATCGTCGATGGACGCTGCCTGCTCTGTCGCACCGGCAACGCACACGTCTGTCCGTTCACGCGCATCATTGGTGTAGATCGCGACGGATGCTTCGCCGAGTACATCGCGATGCCCGCCGTGAACGTCTGGCATCTCGATGCCAACGTGTCGTACGACATCGGCGGCATTCATGACCCGATGGGTAATGCGTTTCACACCGCGTTGACCGCGGACATCCCGGGCTCGACGGTGCTCGTCACCGGGTGCGGCCCGATCGGCATCTTTGCCGTTGGCATCTGTAAAGCGGCGGGCGCTTCCCGCATCATCGCATCCGATGTGAACGATCGCCGACTGGCGCTCGCGCGGAGCATGGGCGCGCACGACGTCGTGCATCCCGGTGAAGCCGAAGCGGCGGTGAAGGCGGTGACGGACGGCCTTGGCGTCGACGTGGTGCTCGAGATGTCGGGCGTTCCATCTGCGATTCACCAGGCGTTCGCCCTCGTGCGCGTCGGCGGCCGGGTGCAGATGCTCGGCATCCCGGCAAAGCCGATGGAAGTGAACTTCGCCACCGAAGTCATCTTCAAAGGGATCACGATTTACGGTGTCGTCGGCCGGCGCATGTATGACACCTGGCACCAGATGACACGGTTCCTCCGTTCGGGGGAATTCGATCCCACGCCAGTCATCACGCATCGCTTTCCGCTCGAACAGGCCGACGAGGCCATGCACGTCATCAAGTCGGGCGAAGCCGGCAAGGTGATCTTCGAGATCGCCTAACGCAGCTCGCGCGACCGACACCCCGGATCCTCTCATGTCGCTCAACACCGCATTCGCTTCCGAGCTCGACTCCCGCATCGAGCAGCTCAAGACGGATCGTGTCTACAAGCAGCTCAACTACCTCGACTCGCCCCAATCCGCCCGCGTGCAGATGGAGGGGCGCGGCGAGGTCCTGATCCTCTCATCCAACAACTATCTCGGGCTCTGCGACGAGCCCAGTGTGATCGACGCCGGTATTCGCGGGCTTCGCCGCTACGGCGCCGGAACGGCGAGCGTCCGATTCATCTGTGGCACGTTCACCATTCACCGCGATCTGGAAGAGGCGATCGCGAGATTCGTTGGTACGGAGTCATCGCTCACGTTCGTCGCCGCGTGGAACGCCAACGAGGCGCTCACGTCCACGGTTCTCGAGGAGGGCGACTTCGTCGTCTCGGACGCGCTCAACCACGCGTCGATCATCGACTCGATCCGTCTGGCCAAGTCGATCGTGAAGTGCACGAGCGCGGTGTACAAGCACGCCGATCTCGACGATCTCGTGGCCAAGCTCGAACAGGCGAAGGGTGCCAAACGCCGGCTCATCTGGACGGACGGCGTCTTCTCGATGGAGGGCGCCATCGCCAAGCTTCCCGACCTCATCGACATTGCGCGGCGCCACAACGCCGTGCTGGCTGTCGATGATTCGCACTCGACAGGCGTGCTCGGCGAAACCGGCCGGGGGACAGCGGAGCATTTCGGAGTGCTCGGCGAGGTGGACATCATCACGTCGACGCTGGGCAAGGCGCTGGGTGGCGCGGCGGGTGGCTTCGTGGCCGGCTCCGCGGGGCTTTGCGACATGCTGACGCAGCGGTCGCGCCCACAGCTGTTCTCGAACGCCCTCCCGCCGACCGTTGCGTCCAGCGCGCTTGCCGCGATCGAGTTCGTCGAGAAGCATCCGGGCCGCGTTGCAATTCTTCGCGAGAACACGCGGTATTTCCGTGACGCCATCACAGAGGCGGGATTCAAACCGCTTGCCGGGGAGACGCCGATCGTGCCCATCATTGTCGGCGAGACGGCGCTCGCGATCCAGATGAGCAACATGCTGCTGGACGAGCACGTGTTCGTGACGGGCTTCGGCTATCCGGTGGTGCCTCAGGGTCAGGCGCGTGTGCGATGCCAGCTCTCCGCCGCGCACACGAAGGCGGATCTCGACGAGGCGGTCGAGGCGTTCAAGAAGGTCGGTCGAAAGCTCGGGATAGTCTAGCGGATCATGGCTCGGCTGACCGGCAAGCTTTTTCGAGAACTGCGATGAAGCTGATCGCTGCCTAACGATACCCTTCCATGCACCCATAGCCCGGAGTCTTTGTGAACGGCCTCGGGACGCTTGATTTGAGCGTCCCGAGGCTGTTCCATTTTCATTCCTGGCTCGTTGGGAGGGCCTGCTTTCATGCAAAGGCGGATCCGGCAGTTTTTGAACTTTCCGCTTCATTGCAGTTCCAAGGAAAAGCTTGGGCCGCAACGAAATGATGCGGCATTCCTAACGATTCGCGTGTATCGTACATCACATCGTTCGACGCGTGACGCGAACGACGCCGTTCTCGTCTCTGACATGAATTCGCGTGTCGGCGCCGACCGCCTGGTCCGCGCAGATGTGATCCCCGGCACTCCGCGCCACGTTTGGGCGCTGACTTCCACGCGCGTCATCTGAGGCTGAGCTATGCGATTGATTCGGACGTTGACTGCAGGACTGGCCTGTGCCGCTCTGCTCCCGGCCATGGCCGCCGCGCAGGCTGCCCCCCAGAAGCTTCGTTCCTTTACCGACTCATGGTACTGGGGCGCCAAGGGCGGCGTTTCCATGTTCGGAGCCATCGCCGAAGACATCAACGCGCCGACGGTCGGTGGCGAGTGGATGATCACGCACTCGCGAGTCGCGATGTACGTGTCGGTCGAGCAGTCGTTCTTCGAGACGCAGGGTGCGGTCTACGATCCCACCAGCGTCGGGTCGGCCCGAATCGTGGACATCAAGGATTCGCGCCGGTACAACGTGCAGCTGTTTGCGTTCCCAAAGCAGTACGGCTCGTTCCGGCCGTACGCCGGCCTCGGGTTTGCCTTGATCTCGATTCGTGACGCGCAGCCCGAAGGCACGTTTGTGAGCCCGGCGTCGCAGGACACGGTGCTCCAGATGGTGAACGACGCGAGCAGCCGGACGACGCCCGTCTTCACGCTCGGCAGCCAGTATGACTTCCGGCGCTCGGCGCTGTTCGTGCAGGCCTCCGCGATGCCAACGAAGA
Source organism: Gemmatimonadaceae bacterium (assembly GCA_036509075.1). Classification (GTDB taxonomy): domain Bacteria; phylum Gemmatimonadota; class Gemmatimonadetes; order Gemmatimonadales; family Gemmatimonadaceae; genus JAJKIV01. The sequence continues at coordinate 9,106 of DATCGG010000557.1, read as the reverse complement.
ACCGCTTCCTGATCAACGGTAAGTCGACGACGTACATGATCGAGGCGGGGCTGCGCTACAACCTCACCGACGCGATCGAGAAGCTCCACTAGGCGTCGCGAATAGGGAATCGGGAATCGTTGAGGGCCGCGCTAAACGCGCGGCCCTCTTCGCATCTAGCGACGAGCTCGTGATCGCGGTTTCGCGGGACCGGGACGGCCTAACGACACGTAGGGATTGCCCCGCACTACCCACCGCAGCGGCCAGTCCGCGGCTTTGGTAATGCCAACCCGAGCGGTTACGTCGACGTCGGCGTCGGGCAACGGCTCGCCGACAAGTATCCGGAGCGCACCCCGGTCCAGTCGCGCCCCATCGAGGGCGCCAGTGATGCCTAACGCCTGACAGAGCTTGCCCGGGCCGTTCGTCAGATCGATGTCCCGCCGGACCATCCCGCGGCGGCGCCGCATGAGCTCCACACCGCGCACAGGCTCGACGGCGCGAACGAGGACCGCGCTTCCGTGTCCCTCCTCGCGCGTGACGGCGTTGAAGCACCAGTGCACGCCGTAGATGAAGTACACGTACGCCACACCCGGCGGGCCGTGCAGGTTCCACGTCCGCTCCGTCCGCCCGACCACGGCGTGACACGCCGGATCATCGGGTCCGAGGTACGCCTCGGTCTCGACGATCCGGCCGGACGCGAAACCCTCGGGCGAAGCATGCTCGAGAACCGCGCCCAGGAGGTCGCGGGCGACACGCTCGGTGGGACGATCGTAGAACGATGCGGACAACGCCCGTCCCACCGGCGTTCCGACTACCCCTCCGCTGCGGAGGCGGCGGTTTTCTTCGCGCGCGGTCGCCGAGGCTTGGCCGGCGGCGGTGCGGCGGCAACCTCCGACGCAGCGGCGGCGCGCGTCGTCCCGCGAGGTGTTTTGCTGGCCGCCTTCTTGGACGCCGTTTTCTTCCGGCCACGACCACCCTTCGGTGGCGCGGTCTCGATGATCTCCACCGGCGCCTGGATATTCTCGTCGCCGCGGCGGGAGGCGGGGTCCAGCGACGCGGTAATCGTCGGTGCTGCGGCCGCCGGGGCCGTTTCCTCGACGACGCCTAACAACAGCAGATCGGTCGGCAACTCTCCCGTGCGACCGGTTGGACCGCGCCCGCGACTCCCGGCGCCTCGTGGGCCCATGCCGCGCGGCGTGAGCGGCGCCGCAGGTGCCTTCGGCGCAGGCGTCGTGGCTGCGGCGGCGCGATTCAACTGCTCGGCGACAGGCGCCACCTGCGCCGCCACCGCGACCTCGTAATCGTCGCCGCGGCGACGGAGGTCGATGACCTCGCCGTCGTGCGCGTCCTTGAGGATCCGGATGAAGTTCCGGTCGCTCAGGCTCTCGCTGTCGCGGCCGAGCAGATCGTACGCGTGCTCACGCACGCGACTCGCTGGCACGGCACGATCGCCCGACGTGAGTGCGGCCACAGCGCGACCAACCAGGGTGAACGCTTCCTGACGCGTTAGGCGCTCGCCGCTCGAGCCGATGACCGGGCCGGTTGGCTCCGGCTCGGACGGGGTCCGAGCGGGGGCGACCGCTGCTACCGGCGGATGAGCGAGCTTATCCCCGTGTGGCGGCGTTGTGCTCTCGGTCTCGCTGACTTCCGGCGGTACCCCCGCAGCCCGGAGGCTATCGGTGCGTGGCCCACGGTCCTCTCTGTCCCGGCCGCGACCTCGTCCCCGACGTCCGCGGCGTCCGCGATCCTCGCGCCCTCGATCGTCGCGTCCCTCGCGCCGGCCATTCTCGGCGCGCGGCTCACCCGCGCCGTTGTCGTCCGCGGTCACCGCCGCTGGTTTGGCAGCGGGGACCTCACCGGTCGGAACCGGCGGAATGGCCTCTCGAGGCAACCCGACCTCGAGCTGTCCGTTTTCCAGCTTGTTGACCGAGATGAGGCCGCGCTGTGCTGCCTCGAGACAGAAGCGGGAAAACTTCGAGATGCCGAGGTTCTTCTCGTCGAACGAGTTGTCGATCTCCTGCATGACCTGCTTGAGGCGATCGGACCGCATGACGTCGCCGTTCTGCGACATCCGCTTGATCGCCTCGCTCACGAGCTCCCACGGGTCGTACTTGACGACTTCTTCGTCTCCCGCCTTCACGAGGCCGGCGAGGGCGTTGTAGCTGTAATACTCGTCGCAGTTCATCACGAGCAGGTCGCTCGACGACTCGCGAATGCCGACGCCGATCACGTACTTGCCGTACTCCTTGAGCTTCGTCACGAGACTCGCGAAATCGGAGTCGCCGGAGAGGAGGATGTACGTGCCGATCTCGGGGCGAGTGAACACGAGCTCGATCGCGTCGACGGCGAGCCGGATGTCGGTCGCGTTCTTCTTCGAGGAGCCGTATGCCGGCGCCATGATCATGTCGATGGACGACTCGGCGAGCGGCACGATGTATTGCGGGTAGCGACGCCAGTCGGCGTAGGCACGCTGGACGGCCACCTTCCCTTTGATGATCTCGGAGCCGAGGAGGTGGCGGAGCTCCTGCTGCAGGTCGGAGCGGATCCCCATCGTGACGTTGTCGAAGTCGATGAGGAGAGCGGCGTTAGGCGCGTGCGTGTGAATCGGGCCGCTGATAGCGGGCATCGCCTGGGGCCCCCGGTGAATCGGTGCGACGGGGGCGCGAGGCGGCCGCGTGTGACGTGAGTTCATGTACTTCCTATGATGACGGTGTGTTCGAGCGCAACCGTGCGCTCGACCTCCCGCCGCTTCACCTGCCGCTCCCGGGATCGGGAGCTCGTGGAAGAAGCGCACGAGATCTGGACTGGCCCGATGCGCGCGCACACCAGCTCACCCAGGACCATCCCGGGGACCACCGATCTCGCGGACATCGTCAACTTGCCGGGTACGCGCGGAACTGGCCCTCCAGTTCGCGAGGGTGGATCCGATATCCACCACACAGGATCGTTTCGCGACAGTGACCCATGATCCGCACGTACCCGTTCACACCGGTGATGCGGGGATCACCGTTGGAACGCCGGTAAAGCTAATAAAGACTGGGGGCTAGGAAAACAGGTACCGGGAACTCGGAACCTGGAACAGAGGCTCCCTTTGGAGGCCCCGGTTCCCCGTCCTCCCCTGTTCGCTCTATTCGCCCATTGCCTTGATGATGACCCGCTTGGACCGTTGACCGTCCCACTCTCCATAGAAGACCCGCTGCCACGGCCCAAAGTCGAGCCTCCCCTTCGTGACAGGGACGATCACCTCGTGCCCCACGGTGAGCGAACGCAGGTGAGCCGCGGCGTTGTCTTCACCGGTTCCGCTATTGTGTCTGTAGGCATCCGGCGACCAGGGGGCAATGCGCTCCTCGAGCCAATCGAGGATGTCCTGCCAGAGCCCGGACTCGTGATCGTTCACGAAGACCGACGCGGAGATGTGCATCGCCGACACGAGGACCATACCCTCCTGGATTCCCGCAGCCGCGCGGCACTTCTCGACCTCGTCGGTGATGTCGATGATCTCCTGGCGCCGCTTCGTGTTGAAGGTGAGGTAGCTGGTGTGGAACTTCATGGGTGGAGGCCATGGGGTGAGCGTCGGGCTGCTCCACGCGACCCTTCTCCCCGGGGGCGCGCGACGCAGCGTATCTTCTTTCTACGAAACCACCTTCTTGACCGTGCCGTAAGGAGCCCGAGTGAGTCCAGTCGGCTTCCGGACGCGCTTGTTTCTGATTCTCACGCTCTTCGCGACGCTGCCCTCGTTGTTGCTCACCCTCGTGTGGGCGGGCACCTTCGCGAGGGCGTTGCCGTTGGTCAGTGGGAGCTCGGCGTGGGAACGCGCCGCTGCGACCGGCGGGCGGGCGATCGCGGCGGCTCAGCAGGCGCCGCTTTCGCCGGGTGACAGAGCGGCGCTGCGGGCCCATGAGATCGAGCTGCAGGAGTCGCTTACACAGGCTCGACGATTCGGATTCATTGCCCAACGGGCGGTGCCGATCATCGCGGTGGTCGCGGTGCTCGCACTCGGCGTTCTCGTCGTCGTGTCCTCTCGGGTCGCGGGGCACTTGAGTCGACAGCTCAGTCGTCCGATCGATGAGCTGGTCGGTTGGACCGATCGATTGGGACGTGGACAGGAGTTACCCGAAGGCCCGCCTCGAAAGGGCGCGCCGGAGTTTGCAGTGTTGCGGTCCCGCATGCGGTCCGTTGCCCGTGAGTTGCGCGACGCGCGCGCGCAGGAGATCGAAGCTGAACGACTCCGCGCATTCCGTGAATCGGCGAGACAAGTGGCGCACGAGCTGAAGAATCCTCTCACTCCCATTCGATTCGCGGTGGCGCGGCTGCGTCGGGAAGCGCCGCCGTCGTTGACCGACGCGGTCGAGGTCCTGGACGCTGAATCGCAGCGCCTCGAGGAGATGGCTCGGAGCTTCACACAGTTCGGCAGGTTGCCCGAGGGACCGGCTGCCGACGTCGATGTCGCGGAGCTGGTGCGCTATACGACACGAGCGTCAGTGCCTCCAGATGTGGAGGCCGACGTGCGCATTGACGGGGACGTACCAATGATCCGGGGGCATCACGACGCGCTGGCGCGGGCCCTGTCGAATGTTCTGCTGAACGCGGTCGATGCGTGTCGTGCCGGTCGCGAGGCTGGTGCGACCCGACCCGCCCGAATCGGTGTGACGGTCGCGCGCGAGCGCAACAACGGAGATGACGGTATCGTCATCTCGGTTCGAGATTCCGGTTGCGGGATCGCGCCGGACAAGCTGGCGCGAATCTGGGAGCCATACGTGACTCACAAGCCGGGCGGGACGGGCCTCGGTCTCGCGATTGCGCGGCAGGCCATTCTGGCCCACAACGGCATGGTGCACGCGGCCAGCGTGGTCGGCGGCGGCACCGAGATTCGATTCACCCTGCCCACATCGGGCATCGACGCAAGGGAGGCTGTCAGTGCGGATTCCCGGTGAGCTCATCCCGATCGTGCTCTTCACGATGATCCCCATCACCGCGATCGGGGTCCCGATCGCGCGCGCGATCGCACGCCGCATCGAGGGTAGCGTTCGCGGGGCGTGGCCGCCGGCGTCCCTGCCTAACGATGTCGCGGCCCGGCTGGAGCGCATGGAACAGGCGATCGACGCCATCGCCGTCGAAGTCGAGCGCATCGCCGAAGGGCAGCGCTTCACGTCAAAGCTGCTCGCCTCGCGCGCCGACGTCGGGCGTCCGGAGGGCGCGCTCGCCGAACCATCGACCGAGGGCCGCACCCGTGTGGGATGAAGACATTATCGTTCCGATCGCATTTTTCCTGACCGCGATCGTCATGGCGATCGGCATTCCGCTCGTGCGCGGCATCGTGCGGCGCTGGGACCGGAAGGGCGCGGCGCCGGAATTGCCACTCGATACCGCCGCGCGGCTCGATCGCATCGAGCAAGCGATCGATGCCATGTCGATCCAGGTGGAGCGGATCGCAGAAGGCCAGCGGTTCGTCACGCGAATCATGTCAGATCGGGCCGGGGAGCGCGTGGCGCTTCCGCTTCGTGGCGACGACAACTCGTAAGGCAGTGAGGGAACGGTCATGCATATGAGCGACGGCGCCGTCGAGGCGATGAACACACTCTCGCAGGACGTGCAGGCCGCTCAGCGAGAGGCTGCACAGCAGACGCAACAGGCACAGCAACAGGCCCAGCGCGAGCTTCAGCAGGCGCAACGTGAAGTGCAACAGGCGCAGCGCGAGGCGCAACAGGCCCAGCAGGAAGCCCAACGCGCAGCCCAGCAAGCACAGCGCGAAGCCCAACAGGCCGTGCGCCAGATGCAGGCCGAGTTGGCGCGCAACACGGCGCGGGAGGGCCAGCCGGTCCCCTTCCCGCCGTTTCCCCCGGGCGGCCCTCAGATCCCGGAGGGGGCCGTCATCATCTCAGTCGCCTTCTTCGTGATGTGCGCCGTGATCGCGATCGGTGTCCCGATCGTCAGGGCCATCACGCGCCGCATGGACAGGCGGACCGTTGGCGCCCCAACCACGGACGCGGAAACGCGCGACCGCCTCGAGCGGATCGAGCAAGCCGTCGACGCGATCGCCGTGGAAGTCGAGCGGATCTCGGAGGGCCAGCGCTTTACGACCAAAATCATCTCCGAGTTTCGCGGGCTCCCGCAGCCCGACCCGTCCGCCGCGCTCGCCGAGCGGGCTGGCGACCGCAGCGCGGTCCCGTTGTCGCGTACCGGGGAGGCTCGTTAGGCTTGCCAGCGCGAGATCTCCGGCGACCCGCCGCCGCCTGACGACGGACCGCCCGCATGCCATCGGTTCTCATCGTCGACGACGAGCCGAACATCCGCCGGATGGTCGGCGCGCTGCTGGCATCCGAGGGCTATGAGGTGCGGGAGGCTCCCGACGGGGCGCGCGGCGTCGCGCTCGCCACCGAGTCCGAGCCAGACCTCGCTCTGGTCGACCTGATGATGCCTGGAGAGCTCGACGGCATGGCCGTGCTGACCGCGCTTCGGGAGCGGGTGCCTGACGTACCCGTCGTGATGATGAGCGGTCGGGCTGGCCTGAGCGACGCAGTTCGCGCGACGAAACTGGGCGCGTTCACCTTCCTCGAGAAGCCGCTGACGCCGGAGGGTGTGCTCCTCGCGCTCGCATCCGCGCTGGAGCTCAGACAAGCCAGGCGCGAAACACGAACCTTGCGCGCCGACCTCGGCCTCGCGTCCGAAATGATCGGCAACAGTCCGGCGCTTCGTCGCGTTCGCGAGATGATCGAGAAGGTCGCCCCCTCCGACGCGCGCGTGCTGATCACGGGAGAATCCGGAACGGGAAAGGAGCTCGTTGCGGCCGCCATCCACGCCGGTGGATCGCGCAAGGATCGCCCGTTCGTTCGCGTGAATTGCGCCGCGATCCCGCGAGACCTCGTGGAGAGCGAGATGTTTGGACACGAGCGCGGGGCGTTCACCGGAGCGACCGACCGTCGGATCGGACGCTTCGAGCTCGCCGACCGTGGAACGCTACTGCTCGACGAGGTCGGCGACCTCGGTGCCGAGGCGCAGGCGAAGCTTCTCCGCGCGATCGAATCGGGGGAGATCGAACGAGTCGGAGGGAGTAAACCGATCCGCGTCGACGTCCGCATTGTCTCCGCCACCAACAAGGACCTTACGCGTGCCGTCGCCGACGGCACGTTCCGGGAGGACCTGTACTTCCGGCTCAACGTCATCCCGCTGGCGATACCGCCGCTTCGCGAGCGTCCCGACGACATCCCGGCTCTCGTGCGGCATTTCTCGCAGGTGCATCGCGGACGCACCGGGCAGCCGCTCACATCGTGGAGCACGAATGCGGTGGACGCGCTCGCCCGCTATCGTTGGCCGGGGAACGTGCGCGAGTTGGCGAACATCGTCGAGCGGCTTGCGATCCTGCATCCGGGGCGCGAGGTCACGAGCGACGAGATCCGCGAAGTGCTGCCTAGCGCGCCTACGCGTCTGGCAGAACCGGCCGCGCTTCCTAACGCGACAGTGCTCGACGCGTCGCTCACCGATACGCTCGACGACTATGAGCGCGTGCTCATCACCAGGGCTCTTTCGGTGGCGGGTGGCAACATCGCCGAGGCGGCGCGGCGGCTTCAGACGGACCGCCCGAATCTGTATCGGCGCATGAAGCGCCTCGGGATCGTGGAATCCGACCGCGAGCGGGGGGAGCGCATCGAGTCGCGGACGTAACGCCGCGACACGCCCCTGCCCATACGAAAGGACACTCCGGGACGCGTGCGGTCTCTTGCGGTTTCCGGAACTCATTGCGGTGTTTATCGGTATCGAGCGATCGCCCATGCGGTACGGGAGGTGCCTACGGTGCGGGACGACTCGAAACCGCCTTTGGAGAGTGCATGATCAGGCTCCTCACCAAGCACGCCGTCGCCGCGCTCGTATGCGGGGTGCTTCGATTCACGGCGCTCGATGCGCAGCAGCCGCCCCCGGCGCGAGATACCGTGCTCGAGCCCCGACTTCTTCCGGCGGAAGTCGAACGTGAGGTGACGGACGCGTTCAACGGACCAAACACGGTTCGGGCGACTGGCGCCTACGAAGTCGACTCGGGCAGCGTGGTCTCTGGTGACATGGCGGTGCTCAACGGACCGCTCACGATCGCCGGGCGGGTGACCGGACGCGTCGTGGCGATCAACGCCGACGTGATTCTGCGACCCGGGGCGCGCATCGAAGGCCAGATCCTCGTGGTGGGTGGCGACGTCGCTGGGAAAGACGGCGCGTTCATTGGCGGCGATGTGCGCACGTACCGGCAGCGACTCACGTACCGCCAGGAAGGCGACCGCCTCATCGCGTCAGGCTCGAGCGAAGAGGACGCGCGGTGGTGGCGTCGTCATCAGAAGTGGCACTCACACAGCTACAGTGACCTCAACCTCATCTCGGCCCGGACGTACAACCGCGTCGAGGGGCTGCCAATCCTCATCGGCCCGTCGTTCGGGCATCGGTCCGGTCAAGTACGGTTCGAGATCAACGCGCTCGGTGTGTTTCGAACGGGCGATGACCTCCAGTGGAACTCGCAGACGGTCGGGCACAACCTGAAGGCGGAGCTCTCGTACGGCCGCAGCGCAAGCGTCGCGCTCGGAGGCAAGCTGTTCGACGTCGTCGACCCGGTCGAACAGTGGCAGCTCTCGGACGTGGAGGTGGGGCTCGCCTCGTTTTTCCTCCACCGCGACTTCCGCGACTACTACAACCGTCACGGCGGGTCCGGATACGTTAGGCTCGCGTTGAATCGCAGTGTCAGCCTGACCGGCTCATTGAGTGATGAGCGGTGGGCCGTGCGTGAGACGTTCGATCCGTTCACGCTGTTCCGGAACGGACAGGACTGGCGACCGAACCCGGGAATGGATGAGGGGCAGTTTCACGTCACGAACGCTACGCTGCGCGTCGACACGCGGAGCGACGAAGAATATCCGCGATCGGGCTGGGACATCACTGCCGACTACGAATACGGGACCGGGCGTACCTCGGCGTTCGGGCCGACCTCGCCCGGTGTCCGAGATCCGAGCCCCAACGGCGCGACGAACTACGCACGAGGGTTTCTCGATCTGCGCCGATACAATCGCGTGTCGCCCGAGGGACAGCTCAACCTGCGCGTGGTCGCCGGCGGATGGTTGAACGGTGACGAGCTGCCGCTCCAGCGGCGCTT
>DATCGG010000556.1:0-23269 GCA_036509075.1 Gemmatimonadaceae bacterium | reverse complement strand
CCAACGTGGCTCTTTTTACGCAGGCCCGCGATTATGTTACACCGCCGGTGCCACCCAGAGAGCCAACTGGTCGCGATCTCCCGAGCACCGCCCAGCATGAACCGATGACCGCACTTTCCGTTCGCGACGTGGCGCGGATGCTCGCTCTCGCCGCGGCGTATGCAGTCACCGCCACCGTCAGCCTGCAACTCGGTGCGACGGTGCACGATACACCGCCACTCTGGCCGGCGGCCGGCATCGCGATAGCCGCGTTATGCATCGGCGGCGTCCGGCTCTGGCCCGGTGTCGCGCTCGGGACGTTGATGGTGTTCGGGCTGCGCGGCCACGGCGCATTGCTCACCGGCGCCATCGTTGCCTCCACGACGCTGGAAGCCATCGTCGGCGGGCTGTTGCTCACCCGCGTCGCGAGCTTCCATCCCAGCCTTCGGCGCACGCGAGACGCGGTCGCGCTCGTGCTCGCAGGAGGCATCGCGGCACCAGCGATTGGCGCACTCGTCGGAGCAGGCGCGTTCGCGCTCGCGCACGCGATCCCCTCACCGGCATTCGGTCACGAGTGGCTCGAATGGTTTCTCGGCGATGCGATCGGCGTGGTCACGTTCGCGCCGGCGGTGCTCGTCTGGGCGGAATCGCGAACCCGGCGCGTCGGGCTACGAATTCAGGTGACGACGGTTGCACTCCTGGCGATCGTGATCAGTCTCGCCGCGACCGCACACGTCGGCCCGTTTCGCCAGAGCGACGGTGAGGTCGGCACACTCGTGCAGGCGTACCTCGCCGCCATTGCGACCACCGCCCTGCTCCTCGCTGCGTCGGCGGCCGAGCGCCGGGATGCGCTCGATCGGCTGACCGAAAGTGAACGTCAGCTCGCGCTGGTGTTCGACAGCAACGCCGACACGTTGCTGCTGTTCGCGGTCGAAGCTCCGGACCGGTACCGGCTGATCATGGCGAACCGCGCACTCACTGACCAGCTGAGGCGGGTCCAGCCTGACACGGCGGGACGGGATATCCGCGGTATCCCGATGGAGAAGTTCATCACCGACGTGCTCAAGGTGCCTGCCGACCGAATTCCCAGGAACATCGAGGTATTCCGGGAGGCGATAGAGGCGAAGGCGCCGATCTCGTACGAGAACATCGATTGGGATCGCGCGGACCAGGTGTCGGAGGTCACGCTCGTTCCCGTCTTTGACGGCACCGGCAACTGCACGCACGTGCTTCGGTCCTCTCGCGACATCTCGGCCCGCAAACAAGCGGAGCAATCGCTGCGACTGCACGACTTCGTGATGACGAACGCCCCGTTAGGCGTGCTGATGGTCGACGCGTCCCGGCGCGTCGTCCTCGCGAATGACATCGCGTGTATGCTGCTCGGGAGCACTCGCGACGAGTTGCTCCGCGCGCCGATCGATGCGCTGGAAGAGCCGGGGCTGGCGGATCACTGGAAGGAACTGCTCGCGAAGGGAGCGCTCGGCGGCCACGATAGCATCGAGGTCGAGCGCGTGGGCGATGACGGTACCCGACATCCGCTGGAGCTGTCGATCGCGCATCTCGCCTACGGTGGCGAGGACATGTCGTGCGTGTTCGTGCGAGACATCACGGAGCGGCGTCGGGCCGAGATCACTCGGCGCAATCTCGAGGCGGAGCTGTTCCACGCGCAGAAGATGGAAGCCGTGGGCACGTTGGCGGGCGGCATCGCGCACGACTTCAACAACATTCTGGCGGCGATCGTCGGCAACGCCGAGATGGCCCAGATCGAGCTCCCGCAGGACCACCCTGCCCGCCAGGACATTGCCGAAGTCCAGCGCGCCGCGCGGCGCGCTCGCGAGCTCGTGCAGCAAATCCTCACGTTCAGCCGAAAGCAGTCGCCCGAGCGCCGCCCGGTGCGTACAGCCGACGTGATCGATGACGTATTGCGGTTGCTGCGCGCGACGACCCCGTCGACGATCGACCTGCGGTCGCAGATCCTGGAGCCGGGACTGCAGATCTTCGGCGAGCCGACGCAGCTGCAACAGGTGCTGATGAACCTGGGGACGAACGCCGCCCATGCGATCGGCGATCGCCATGGCGTCATCGAGATCCGCCAGACCCTGGTCGATGTCGGCACGGGGAAGATTCATCCCGACCTGCTCCCCGGGCGGTATGTCTGCCTAACGGTTCGAGACTCCGGCCATGGGATGGACCGGCAAACCCTCGAACGCGCGTTCGAGCCCTTCTTCACCACGAAGGACCCGGGCGTGGGTACGGGTCTGGGTCTCGCGGTGGTGCATGGCATTGTGAAGAGCCACGAGGGGGTGGTACTCGTGGAGAGCTCGCCGGACCACGGGACGACGTTCAAACTCTACTTCCCTGCGATCGCGGGGCAGACGCTCCGCGATTCGACGCCGACGAGTGAGGTCCCTCGCGGGGCGGGCGAGCGGGTGCTGTTCGTGGACGACGAGCCCTCGCTCACCGACGTGACGCGCCGGATGCTCGAGCGGCTCGGCTACAACGTCGTGGCCCATGCGTCGTCGACCGACGCGCTCGCTGCGTTTCGCGCCGATCCGTCGGCGTTCGACGTCGTGATCAGCGACCTGACGATGCCCGTGATGACGGGTGCGCAGCTCGCGCTCGAGATGCGGCGTGTTCGCGCGAACGTGCCGGTGATCCTGTCGACCGGCTATCTCGACCGCCTCGATCCGGACACGGCCCGTGCGCTGCACGCCCGCGAGCTGCTCATCAAGCCATACACGACCGAAGATCTCGCGACCGCCGTACGCCGGGCATTGGCGGACTTTGCTGCCTAACGGCGCAACGGATCACAGGTAACTGGTTACTGGTATTGGTTACAGGTAATCGAACCCTCGGGACGCTCATCTCGCTTGTCGAGAGGCATCCCGAGGGTTCTATAACCAATTACCACTACCAGTAACCAATTACCAGTGTTGTCAATCCTGTGCGCCGGTGATGAGAGAATACGCCACGTCTCCGACCACCTTCAGCGACTGCGCCGAGACCTTGTCGAGAGTATCCTCGGGAGTGTGGTGGTAGTTCGGCTTGCCCGACCCTGGCGGCCCGAGATAGTCGAGATCGATCACGTCGATGACCCGCAGCCCCTTATCGAGTAGCGGAATGTGGTCGTCGGTCACCGCGTAGCCGACGGTCGGCGGGAAGTAGCGCTGATACCCCAGCTTCGCCGCCGTGTCCCACACGCGCGACACGACTTCCGGCGCGCGAGTAACGGAGTTCGACTCCTGCGGAATCGACAGGTCCGCGTCGCCGATCATGTCGAAGAGAACGCCGAAGATGGGCTGGTATCCCGCGGGCAGGTGCTCAGCGAAATACGTCGAGCCGATCAGGACATCCACGTCGGGCGGGCCGAACGTGCCATAGTCCTCGCCGTCCACGAACAAGAGATCCACGCCGACCGTCGGCGGCGTCTTCTTCAGCACGTCACCCAGCGCGATGAACAGTCCAACACCGGACGCGCCGTCATTGGCGCCCGGCACCGGCAGCGAGCGCTTGGCCGGATCCTCCGCCTGATCCGACACCGGACGCGAATCCCAGTGGGTCACGTACAGGATCCGTGTCGACGCCTGCGGCCGAAAGCGCGCAAAGATGTTCCGCAGCGGAAGCGTGTCACCCTTCGCCGTCACGTGCGTCCACCGCTGCTCGATGACCGTATCGGCGCGCGTCCGCATCTGGGCGACGATCCAGTCACCGGTCTTGCGCGCGGCCTCCGTCCCTGGGACCCGCGCGCCGAAATCGAGCTGCGCCTTCACATACCCGCGAGCAGTCTCTCCGTCAAACGGTGTGGTGGGCGTGGACGCCGAGCGTTCGCACGCGCCGAACAACAGCAACGCGCAGGCGATCAGGTTCATTCTCACCTCAGGTCTCCGGCATAAAACTGCATCTGGACGACGGCCGTGATGACCGTCTGGGTCACGCGGCGGTTCAGGTTACGATCGAAGTTCACGATGCGAGCACCCTGGATGCTGAAGGTGGCGTTTTCGGCAACGTCAGTGTCGGCGTTCAATGTGATCGCCTGCCGACCGTTGTCGGTGAGACGACTGCGGTTGAGAGCGGCGAACAGATTTTCAACGTAGCTCTTGGTGTGGCTTTGCTGGAAGCCGAGGCGGGTGCGGAGGCCGCTCTTGAATCCCCAGTCGGCCGGCAGCCTGAAAGGGCGTCCCACCTCAGCGCTCGTTTCGGCGGCGTTTCCGTTCGTCACGCTGCCGGGCAGCGAGTCCACCTGGGTTCGATAGGAGTAGCCCGCGGTCGTCGTCAGGTCACCCGGCCACGTGAGCGACGCGTTCAGCGGAAACGCCTGCACACGAGTCGCTCGCCGCTCGGGCTCGGCCCCGATGACCACTGCCGGGACCACCAGTGACTGTCGCGTGTGCAGGAACCGGCCATTGAATGACGCCGCCTTCACCACGCCGCCGAACAACGGGCCACGCGGGCTCCACCGGACGTTGAGGTCGGGAAATACCGTCTGATCACCGTCGATCGTCGTCTGATCCGACTCGAGGCGTCGCGCCCAGTTCGTGGTGGTGGTTCGCTGCACGCGGTTCGTGAACGTGATCGCAGCCGGCAGATTCAACCCGCTCGTGACGGCGATCTGTGAGCTCTCGCCCGCGCTGTTGGCGAGCCCGCCATTCAACTCCCGGAAGCCGTTGATCGTTCCGATGCCAAGCTGGTACCCGAGGCCTGGCGATTCCGACGCGGCGTCGTAGCTGCTGAGGAGCCCGCGCGTCGCGGACACGTCGATCGGCTGAATGTACTGGGCCAGACGGCCGGCGAGCGACGACGGACCGGCGTACTTCGCTCCGGCTTTCGCCACGTCGATGCCGGTGCCGAGCGTGATCGTCCTCGTATTCCCCAATCGCACGGCGAGCTCTCGCCGGATCGTATCCGGCGGTGGCGTCGGGGTCAGCGACGTTGGAAACACGAGCGGCGAGTTCGGATCGCGAGTGAGCGAGAAGCTCGACGCGAAGTCCACGCGAGGGCGAAGCCATCCGGCAATCTCGGGTGCGTAGGTGATCGAGCTGGCAAGCTGTCGTTCGCGCTCGATCCCGGCGTCCATGCCGAGGAACGTTCCGCGCTCGGCGTCGGCCGCGGCGCCGTTAGGCGTGGTCGGGTCGTAGTTGCGCAGATCGCGCGTCACGACCAGATCGGCGCGGGCGGTGAGGTGCGCCATCGGCTGCAGCTCGAGCGATCCGGTGTTCCGCCACAGGTTCGTCTCCCCGGTCGCCACCAGGCCCGGATCGTCCGGCGCGTCAGCGGGCTTGAGGAATGATGCGCGCCGCTCGTCATCGCGTGCCAGCCCGCTCGTGAACCGGAAAGACGTCGGCCGAAGATTGAACGCGCCGGGGGCCTGCCCCGCGGTGGAGAGCCAGGACGGCATGAACGAGCGAAGACCGCGTGGTGTGCCGTCCGGCGTCCCGACCACCGGCAGCGTCACGAAGTAGTCGCCGACGAGGGTGAAGCGATGCCGGCTCCCATCCTGGTACTCGGACCGGTTGCCTAACGCCAGATACGTCCCCGTCACTCCCAGATGATTCACGATCGGCGCGTACCATGGGCCGGACAGGGGCTCCGCTCGCCTCACCGACAGCGAGTACGTGGTCGCGGACGTGCGCGGTTTTCGGAGCCCGTCGATGGCATCGCCCGCGACGTCCGATTGCGCGAGGAACGTTGGATCGACGGTTGCCGTCGTGTGGCCGATCGTGAGCGGCAACGCGAGCCCCAGTCGTGGCGGCAGGAACTGATCCAGCCGCACGGTGGCGGAGATATCCAGGTCGTTGTTTGTCGCGAACGAAGGAGCTTCGGCCAACTGCCGGAAGTTCGGGTCACGTCGCGTCGTCGAAATTCGGAACGTTCCCAGATTGCCTAACGCAATCGACACGCCGATCTGGCCCGCAAACCCCGTCTCGCTTACGACGTCGGCCAGCCGGATGTCGTCGACCCAGACCTCGAGCGTATCGCCCGGCGCAATCGGCGATGCGCCGGTCGCCGAGTCCACGCGCACGATGCCGACGGCCAGCTCCTGCACGCTGCCAAGGTTCGGCGGCGCAACCGCCGGATCGGTCGTGTACACCATGTACCCCTGATTGCATGCCGCGAACCGGTTGATCGCCGCCCCGGTCGGCAGGCCCGATCGCGCGATTAGCGCCGAGTCCACGCCCGTACACGTCACCGAGTCGCGCGCGGATCGCAGGTAGGCGCTCTCGAGCCGCGCGCGGAGCGCGAAGAATTGCTGGAACGCGACCCTGATCTCTGGCAGCCACGCCGCACGCGATGACCCCGAGTTTATCGGCGTGCGGTACAGGTAGAAGTTGTTCGGGTCCCGGCCGATCTTGACGAAGAACTGCAGCTCGCCGTCCCTGCCCCACCCGTTGCCGCGGCCGCGCGCCCACACACGAAGCTCCTTGTACCCGAGATAGCTCTTCTGCCCTTCGGGAAACCGCTCGAACGCTTCGGCCCTGTCGTACGTCTCGAGACCGCCGGCCTGTAGCCGCAGCGAGCGCTCGTTGACCTGCACGCGCGTTGGATCGAACGGCGTTTGGAGATTGTCCGCCTCGTCGGTGACTCCCGGGGGTGGCTCGTAGACCAGACCTCGGGTCGAGTCCCGACTCTCCGTGCCGATCAGCCCCGAAATGACGTAGCCGTTCCCGGTGGTGATTTGCTCGCGATCGCCGGCAATGCCGGTGAGCGGGTGGTTGCTTCGCTTGAGCCAGGGCGCGCCCACGAAGGCGAGCCGTGCGATCGCGGTCGTGATGAACGCGTCGTCGCTGGCGCCGGGCGGCGTGATGGCGGTGATGCGCATCGCCTGAATACGCCGTATGAGCGGGCCGCCGTTGATCGAGTCGGTCGGGGCACTGAACGGGAGACGCACATGGACCCAGCACAGGGTGCTCGTGGGCGGTCGCGCCCCGTTGGGGTCATCGACGCGCGCCCCGCACTGCCCCCGCCGATCGTAGCTGGTCGTGTCAGTGAGATCGACGATGTACCGCAGGAGGCGCTCGTCGGTGCGGAGCGCGTTGTCGGCGTCGAGATCCTCCTCGTCAAGATGGCTGTTGGCAACGGTGCAGTTCACGCGTGCGTCGCCTAACGCGCGTTGCCGCACATCGCCACGCGTGCAGATCCGGACGCCGGTATCGGCCTTGGCGACGCCACCGCTCACGACCACGAGCGTGTCGACGACGTCGCCGGGCAGCCCGGTGTCGTTGACGTCGACGTTGAATGCCCGCGAGAACGGATCGCGCTCGGAGTCGAGTCGCCCATACCCTTGCAGCTTCTTTCCACTATAGGTGCTGTCAGAAGCACTGTTCCCGGTTCCCGGTTCCCGGTTCCCGACCGTCAGGGTCTCCGGCGCGAACGCCACCGAGTTCTCCGAAACGTCGCCGATGTCAACGACAAGGATCGGATTCGTTGCTCGCCGGACCGAGCTCGTGTCCATCAACGTCCAGAATTCGATGGTCTCCACTCCGGTGAGGTCCGCGCCCGACGGACCAAGCGACGTGCGGATCGAGCGCCACCGGCGACCCGGCAACGGGTTGGCCACCGTCCAGCGGTATTGGCCGGAGCTCGGATCGCGCTGGCCGCCGATGCCGAGTGGGTAGAGCGTCAGCCACAGCAACGTTTCGGGCGAGGACACTCCGGTCCCAACGAGCTCGGTCTGAGGGTCGATCTGCTCGATGGTGAACTTCAGCTCGTTGCCGTTGCGGTCGGTGCCGTTGGTTTGCCACGCGAGTGTCGTCCCGCGCTCGAGGTCGAGACCGCGCGGCCCGACCAGCCCCGCGAGGCGCGTGCCTAACGTCGGCTGACCGCTGTAGTACCAGTCCCGGTCCGAGAGGGAGACCGGGGTCCCTCCCTGCCCGTCGAACGCCTCGATGTACGCCTGCCCCTGCGAGTTCGGACGCGGCCGGCTCACCGCAAACTCTCCCTGCAGCTCGATCGTTGATGGGCCGACGATGCTATCGCGGAACGGCAGCGACTTGCCGATCAGTCGGCCGAGCGGCGAGGCATCGAACGTGAATGCGCCGTTGACGCCCGCGACTACCGCCGACGCCGGTTCGAAGCCGAGCGGCGGTCGCGTGAACGTCGTGTGCTGCGATTGCCCGATGGCGGTGAAATTGAGCGCGCCGTGCTCCCCGGCGAACTGCGTCGTAATGCCGAAGATCGACGTCGGGATCGTCGTGAAGAGCGGGTTTTCCTCGTAGCGCACACGCACCCGTCGCGCGAACGGGAAGAGTGCCTGCGGGTTCAGGAACGTCACGCGTCCAAGCTCGTAGTCGATCTCGTAGTCCACCCCCCGGACGAGCGGACGCCCATCGATCGTCAAGCGCTCGGACCCCGGGCGCAGCTGCACGGCATTCAGCGACAGCGCCCCGACCTCGTCGCCGACCTGTGACTCGTAGCTCACGCGAATCCGGTAGAACGACTGCGGGTGGCGCGTCGAATAGAGGTACTCGCCCGGCGTGCGGTAGATCGAGTCGTTCGCCGGGTTCGCCAGCGGCCCCGCCAGTCCCGCCCTCGCGAAGGGCTGCACGGACGGAAAAATCAGGAAGTGGTCGCGAAAGACGTCGGCCATCCCGCCGCCTTCGGCGACCAGGCGGTTCGGATCGTTAGGCCTCGGCCACAGCCGGTTGTCGTTGTCGAACCGGGCGTTGTTCGTAGGCTCGGCGATCCGGAACTGCTGGATGTACGTGTCCGCGCTGCCGGCAGAGGGCTTTTCCTGGTTCGCGCTCCCGCCGGTGAAGATCTGCAGCTGCACCGTCTCGCGACGAACGTCGCTGCCGCCGATCCGATAGACCGAGCGGATCTCTCGCCGGAACGCGGGATCGTCAGGCGTGATGCGCGGGTCCCAGATGAGATTCGCGAACTGGTCTCGCCCCGAGATGAACTGGAGGTCGGGCGTGCCGCCCGTGCTTGCGATCGTTGTATCGCGCCCATTGATGCGCACGTTGTAGGCGACCACGAGCCGTTCCGTGTTCTGGCTGAGCGGCGCGACGAGCGCAAACCACAGGAGCGACGGATCGACGTAGTAGTCCACGCGCTCCCGAAGCAGCTCGTAGATCTGTCCGCGCTGCGACGTCGGGTCCCCGATGATCTTGAACTGCGGCCCGTTGGGATTGTGGGGCTGGCCGCCTAACAGCAGCCGGTAGACGAACACCTTGGACGGGCGAACCGAATCAGGCAGCGACGCGGCCAGCGCGGTCAGCTGGCTTCGGTTGAGGATGTCGATGTTCGGATACGCCGCGCCGAATAGCAGCGGGTCCACCGTGAAGAAGAACCGCCTTGGCTCAATCTGATAGTCCTCGATGTCGCGCCTCTGCTGCTGGACGGTCCGATCGCCGACAATGAACTCGACATCCTGGACGACATTGCCTTTCTGCTGCGCCGCGATGGCCGAGAACCGCATCGGGCCAAAGTGCCCGGCAGCCTGAATGCCGTAGTTGCCGCTCGGAATCCCGGAGGTGATGAAGCGGGAGGTGGGCGGTGCGAACGAGACGTTACCGACCTCGAGGCGCTGGAGCACCTCGCTCTCCTTTCCCTCGTACCGGATCGAAATGGTGTTCGAGGCGTCGAACTCCCGTTGCGTGTCGTAGTCGACGTCGACGTGCACGCGATCGGCGACGGTGCCCTTCGTCTGGAGGTTGAACTGGAAGTTGAAGGCGGGTTGGAAACTGCCCTGGCACTGGAACCCCGAGGTGAACAGCTGCACCGACCCGCAGCGGTCATTCCTCACCTGCTCGCCTTTGGCCTCGAGCCTGGAGTTGAGGCGCAGGTCGAGCTTCTCGAATCCCGGGGGCAGCGACCCGGACAGGTTGCCGGCGCTATCTGTCCTGGCGCGGCTCGTATCCCCGGGAGCGCGGGGCACGCGAATCGTGTCGCGGGGCTGGCGCGTCGTATCTGTCGGAACGCGTCGACCGGTCGTATCGCGTCGCACCGTGTCCTGCACCGCTACCCATGGCCGGCCCGTCCCCATTCCCCACATGGCCGACGGGGCACAGGCGAGGAGGGCGGCCACACCAGCCGAGAGGGCGCGCACCAAATGACGAGACGAGGGTAGCAGCTAGGGCATGCGAGAATGGAGGGAGCCGATCTGCGGCACCGTGGCGCAGGTCGGACCTTGAATTCCCCCTCTGAGCGGGTGGAATATTCTGGTTGCCCTCCGCCCTTCTACGACAGGGGCTGAGTCAGGTTCCCTCCGGCTCTGGTTTTCTCACTCAGCCACCCCGATGTCCAGAGCGAGCTGATCGGCCGACGTGAAGATAATCAACAGGTATGTGATTCGAGAGCACGTAGGGCCGCTGATGTTTTCGCTGACGGCTCTGACGTCGCTACTGCTCCTCAACTACATCGCCAAGCGGTTTGGCGACCTCGTAGGCAAGGGCCTCGGCTGGCGGGTCATCGGGGAGTTCTTCATGCTGTCGGTGCCGTTCACCGTCGCCATGACGCTCCCGATGGCCGTCCTGGTATCGACGCTGTATGCGTTCAGTCGACTGGCGGCCGAAAACGAGATCACCGCGCTCAAGGCGAGCGGTGTCGGGATGGCACGCGTCCTCGTTCCCGTGCTCGTGGCCGCGGCCGGACTCGCCGGCTTCATGCTCTTTTTCAACGACCAGGTCCTACCGCGGTCGAATCACCGACTCAGCACGCTCCAGCAGGACATAGCTCGCAAGAAGCCGACATTCGCGTTGCGATCGCAGGTCATCAACGAGGTGTCGCCAGGCCGACTGTCGCTCAAGGCCGACTATATCGACCAGGCGACCAGCTGGCTTCACGTGGTCACGATCTACGACATGTCCGATCCCGTCCGGCGGCGGACGATCTATGCGGACAGTGGAAAGATGGAACTGGTCGGCGATGATCTCCAGCTGACGCTCTACAGCGGTACCATGCAGGAGGTGCCGAAGAGCGACCCCACCCAGTTACAGCGCCTGTTCTACGACATCGACCGCGTGCGCGTCGCCAACGTCGTGAACGGTCTGACTCGTACGGATAGCACGAACACGTACAAGGGTGATCGCGAGATGTCCATCTGCGAGATGCAGAAGGAGTACGGCACCCACGAGCTGGACTTCGCAGTCGCTCACTACACGCTCGAGCGTGCGCTTGTTTTGGCAACGCGTTCGCTGACGACCGGGGCAGCGCCGGGAGCGCTGCCATTGACAACGTCGATGCCACCGTCGGCTGGTCTGAGCCAGGGAAGCTCGCAAGCCGGCTACACGGTCATACCTGCCGGCTTCTCGCCGCACCTGCCGTTGACGATTGGTCATGTGTACTGCGATGCGCTGAAGAAAATAGCGAAGATCAAGCTGCCGGCATTCGTGAAGACGGCGCGCGCCGCCGAACTTCCGTTCGCACACCAAGCCGTTCAGCAGGCTGCAAGTCAGCAGCCCGGTGGACAGCAGCCTACTCCACGCGACACCACCCGCGCGGTGGCTGGGGACACGACGGCCAAGCCCGTGGCCGCGGACACGGCGATCGCTCCTGTTCCTCCGACGCTTCGGGGGCCGGGCGCGGTCGGCTCCGGGTTCATGCCGCCCCGCGGCACCGTGGCGTCTGCCAGTGGCGAAATCGACGTTGCCGGCGCGATCGAGACAGCTCGAAACCGCATGCTCGAGAATCGCACGACGATGAACCGCTACGGCGTCGAGATTCAGAAGAAGTTCGCGCTCTCGGCCGCGTGCGTGGTGTTCGTGCTCATTGGCGCACCGATCGCGCTGCGCTTTCCGCGCGGCGGGGTCGGGCTCGTGATCGGTGTGAGTCTCGGCGTCTTCGCGATCTACTATATCGGGCTCATTGCCGGCGAATCGCTCGCGGATCGTGCGTTCCTCACACCGTTCTGGGCGATGTGGGCCGCGAACGTGATCCTGACGATCGTCGGGCTCGTGCTCCTGGCGCGGATGGGCAAGGAAGGCGCAACGTCGCGCGGCGGCGACATGTCGGAGTTCATGGAAGGGCTCAAGACCAACCTCGCGAAAGTCGCGCGCCGGTTTGGCTTCCCGGCGGAGCGTCGCCACAAGCCTGCGTGATGCGAAGACGACATCTCCTCCGCCCACTCGACCGGTACGTCCTGTCCGAGTTCTGGAAGATCTTCACGATGACGGCACTGGGCTTCCCATTGCTGATCATCATCATCGATCTCACGGACAATCTCGACAAATATCTGAACCGGCAGCTGCCACGATCGCAGATCGCGCTCAGCTATCTGTATTTCATTCCCGACTCGATGTTTCTCGTGATGCCGGCGGCCGTGCTGTTCGCGACCGTGTTCTCCATCGGCGCCCTAACGCGGCATTCCGAGATCACGGCGGCCAAGGCGTCGGGGATCAGCTTCTATCGGCTCACGCTGCCCATTTTCCTGGGCGCGATCTTCGCCTCGGTGTTGGCGATCGGGCTCGGTGAGCTCGTGCCGATCACGAACAACAAGCGTGCGGATCTGCTCGAGGAAAAGAAGTTCACACCGGGCAGCGATCGCTACAACTTCGTGTTCGCGGCGGAACGCGGGCGTGTGTACAAGATCAGCTCCTTGAACGCAGAGCGCGGGAAGCTCGACGGCATCGAGATCGAACGGAAGGGCAAAGGGCTCGACTATCCGACATACGTGCTCACCGCGGATAACGGCAACTACAACACCCGCCGAGGGTGGGCGCTCGCGAAGGGAGCGCTCCACGTGATCCCGTCGGACACGCTGTCCGACGTGACGTTCGCATTCGACTCGCTGCACGATGGCGCGATGAGTGAGGCGCCCACGGAGCTCATGGCGACGCCGAAGGCCCCACAGGAGCTCGGGTATCGCGCGCTGAGCCGGTACATCGCGTCGCTCGAGCGTTCGGGTGGTGACGCGAACGAACTTCGCGTGGAGCGAGCGCTCAAGCTCGCGATTCCGGTGACGTGCCTCATCATCGCGCTCTTCGGCGCGCCGCTTGCCACGAGCACGCAGCGAGGCGGCGCGGCGTACGGCATCGGCATCAGCCTTGCCACCACGGTGATCTTTCTCATGCTCATTCAGCTGACAAAGGCCATCGGCGGCAAGGGGTTGATTCCCCCCGAGGTCGCGGCGTGGATGCCGAACGCGGTGTTCGCACTGATCGGATCGGTGATGCTGGCGAGAGTCAGAACGTAGTGATCGCGAAAGGGGAGGATGGGAACCGGGAACAGGGAACCGGGAACCGTGCACCCGTGAGGAGTTCCTGTTCCCGGTTCCCTGTTCCCCGTTCCCGCTTTCGTTCCCGATGACGTTCGGCGCGCATTACGAGCACCGTCCCACCGAGGCCTACCCCGTCATGCAGCGGACGGGGATCAAGTTCTTTCGGAGGGTCGCGCGTACGGGCCGCGGGCTTTTCGCGGGCATCGGACAGCGCGGCTTTTTCATTCGCGACATCGGTCGTGCGTTCGCCGAGCCGGCAACGTGGGGACGCGAGACCATCCGACAGATGCGGAACATCGGCGTCGATTCCGTTCCGCTCGTCATGATCGTCGCCGGCTTCCTCGGCGCGGTCACGGCATTCCAGGCCTTCTACCAGCTGTTCGCCGGGGTACAGTTGTCGGTCCTCGGTCTGCTCGTTCGCGGCAGCATCGTGCTGGAGCTTGGACCGCTGCTCACGGCGCTCGTCCTAACGGGGCGCGTGGGCGCGCGCATGACGGCGGAGATCGGCACGATGCGAGTCACCGAGCAGATCGATGCGCTCGAGACGCTCGCGTACGATCCCATCGCGTTTCTCGTGGTGCCGCGGCTGCTGGCGGCGCTCCTCATGCTCCCCGTTTTGACGGTGGTCGCGAACGCGACGGCCATCGTAAGCGCGTGGCTCACGCTGATCACGGCGACGACCGCAACGACGAATGACTACGTGACCGGCCTGCGGCTCAGCTTTGCGTCGTTTCAGGTGATCTACAGTCTGATCAAGGCCGTGTGTTTCGGGGGCGCCATTGCGATCGTGTGTGCGTATGAGGGTTATGTCACCGCGGCGGGGGCCGAGGGCGTTGGCCGGTCGACGGCGAAGGCCGTGGTGATCGCCTCGACGTCCATCCTCGTGCTGGACGCGATCGTGGCAGCGGTGTTTGCGAAGTTCATAGCTGCCTAACGGCGCGTGTCATAACGAGACGGTCGTGTTCTTCTGCCATCTGCCATCTGCCCGCCGGGGTCGACGGTCTGCTGTTCGCTGCCGTCTCCGGCCTGGCGGTCCGCCGTTCGCGGCGGGAACGACACGTGCTAGGATTCGTGTGGGCTCTGAAACTCACTACGATCAAAGAATCCCGTTATGAAACGACGCGACGAGGTTCTCGTCGGCATCCTGCTCACGATCGGCGCCGTCATTGCCGTGCTCGGAACGATCTGGCTCGTGCGTGGCGGCTTCTCGCGTGGCTACCCGCTGTATGCGCGGTTCCAGTGGGGCGCGGGCGTCAAGCAGGGACAGCCGGTCCGGCTCGCCGGCGTGCAGATCGGCGTGGTGTCGGACGTTCAGCTGGACCCGAAGGGCACGATCCTCGTCATCATGAGCATCGAGAAGAAATATCACGCGCCGCGCAATTCGGTGGCGGCCGTGGTGCCTGTCGGGATCTTCGGGGATCAGGAGATTGCGCTGCAGCCCGCGTCACCGAGCCCGGTCTTCTTCAACCCGGGTGACAGCGTTCCCCCTGCCTCGCCGAAGGCCGGGATCCCCGAGCTCACGGCGAGGGCGGACACGATCTCCAAGCGGCTCGATGATGTGGCGAAGACGGTGCAGCTCGAGCTCGTGCAAGGTGGCGGCATCGCCGACCTTCGGAAATCGCTCGGCGCGGTGAACGAGCTGGCGCGATCACTCGGCACAATCGCGAACGAGCAGTCGAAGCAGCTGACGTTGACGCTCGCACAATTCCGGAACACGGCTGCTGCGCTCGATTCGGCTCAACTCGACTCGACACTGCGACACCTTCAGACGACATCGCGCAACCTCGCGGCGTTCACGGATTCGCTGCGCGGGACGGCTCAGCAGCTCAACGCCGTGCTGGCCAAGGCCAACAACGGCGACGGCACCTTGGGGAAGCTGCTCAACGATCCGGGGCTGTACTACGACCTGCGCCGCCTAACGACTCGTCTCGACTCGCTGACGCTGGACTTCAAGCAGCATCCCAGGAAGTACATCAATCTGGAAATCTTCTAGGAACTGCCGGGGACGGGGGACGGGCGGCGGGCGACGGCTGGAAAACGGAAACCCTCGGGATGCGTCTAGGTTCTAGACAAGCATCCGAAGGGTTTACGTTGTTTCACCGTCGCCCGCCGCCCGTCCCCCGTCCCCGGCCTTAGAAGCTGTACTTCAACGTGAACTGCATCTGGAAGAAGTTCGACGCGAGCGTCTGTTGCTGCACGAACTCACCGCCGTTGATCAGGTTCGCGTTGAAGTTGAACGTCGGATACGATTCGTTGAGCGGCCCAGCCGTTCGACCACGCACCTGCAGCGCTTGCTGCTGCGGGAACGTCGGGCTCAGGTTCGGGCTCCGCTGCTGACCCCAGTCATCCTGGCCAATGACCCGCCCGACGAGGTTGCCGAAGTTGAAGATGTCGAGCTGCGCCGTTAGGCGCTGGCCGCCGATCGCCGGGAGACCCTGGCGGACGGAGAAGTCGAAGCGGTTCGTCCACGGCGCAACGCAGCTGTTGCGGTCCATGATCTTGCCGCGCTGGCTGTTGAGGCAGTCGTTGCCCGAAATGAACTTCTGGAACGCCTCCGCCTGCTGCTGCGCCGTGATCAGCGACGCACCCGTGCCCGCATCCACGAACCGGACCTCGTTAGGATCGGTCGCGTCCTTGGGGATGTAGATCGGATCGTTGCCGTTGAAACCATCGCCGTTCAGATCTCCGTTCGCCGTGTACATGTACCGGATGCCTGACAAGCCGGTGTAGTAGAACGAAAGATCAGTGGGCGCCTTTTTCCACGGCATCGTGTAGGTGCCCGACGCGAGCACGCGGTGCGGTCGGTCGAACACGGACGGCGTGAGCGCGAGATCCGTCTCGAGGCCCGCGAACTGCGCGCCGTTACGCCAGTTGGAGATCGCGCGATCCGACGTGAGGCTCTGGAGATCGTACGACCGCTGATACGTGTAGCCCGCCATGAGATCGACCGACCGACCAAACCGGCGGCGGAGTTGCGTCGAGAGCGAGTAGCTATAGTCCTTCGACTCGTTCGTGACCTGAATGACGCCCTCGGTGAAGTTGACCGCCGGAGTGCCGATCGACGTGATCACGCGCTGACCGGCGTTCGTGATACCGCCGTTCGCGGCGATCGTATCGGCGTAGAGAACACGCCCGTTCCGGTCGCGATACGGCTGACCGCCCTCGAGCCGCGGCCCCCTGAGGTTCAGATCGCGCACGAGGATGCCATTGATTGCCTTCCGATACAGCCCCTCGAACGTGAAGATGAAATCGTAGGGCAACTGCCGATCGAAGCCGAGCGACGCGGTGAAGTTCTGCGGATTCTTGAAGTCCGGGTCGTTGACGTTGATGCCCGCCGTCCCTGCCTGGCCCGCAGCGGGCGCCGGCTGGCCCCTGCACGATGTCGGGAGCTGCTTGACGTCGGTGACGAAATCCGGTGCGAGGGGTCCCGAGCAGTTCAGCGTGACGAGCCCGAGTCCGGTGTTCGCATACGCGTTTCCGATGAGAATCCCGGGCGTCGGGCTCGTGAACACGCCGACCGTTCCACGGAACTGGTTCTTGTTGTCACCGGTCGGGTCCCAGTTGAATCCGACGCGCGGAGACCAGTACACGCGCGACTTCGGTTTCGCGCTCGTGTTGACGGCTGGCAGTCCGGCCGCGGTGAATGCCGACGCGATCGCATCGTTCTGCACCGGGCTGTCGAGGTACTGTGGAATGTCCGCGCGCAAGCCGTACGTCACGGTCAGTTTCGTCGAGACGTTCCAGCGGTCCTGCCCATAGAGGCTGAACTGGCCGATGTTGAAGTCGGCCGCGATCGGACCGCCATTGCTGTACCCGAACGAGTAGTTGAGCGGGACCTTCCGCTCGAGCGAGTCGATGTTCTGGAACGCGTACACGCCAAACGCGCGCTGGGCGAAGTTGTTGAAGATGTGCGTGTGCTCGTACCGGCCGCCTAACGTCACCGTATGGGCGCCGATCGGCATGTTGTAGTTGTTCGCCAGCTCGAAGATGTCCTGCTTGAGCAGGTTCCCCGGCGAGAACTCCTCCGTGCCGAACGTGGCCGAGGCGTTGGTGCTCCCCTGCAGGTTCGTCACCTGCACGCTGACCTCGGGCGACTGCACCGGGACGACGCGCTCGTCCTTGATGTGGTTGTAGCCAAAGAGGAACTCGTTGGACGAACCCTTCGCGAACTGGCTGAACACCTGGAGGACGCTCGAGATGTTGTCGTCCTGCGTGGTGAACATGTTCGACGTGTAGCGGAATCCGCTGTTCTGGTTACCGACCGACGCGTTGAAGGTCCGGTTGTTCCGGCTGAAGTTGTCCTGTTCCGCAGTGTTATAGAGCTGACGGAACACCACGCGATTCCCGGCGTTGACCTGCCAATCCAGACGACCCGACAGGTTCGTCAGCGGGTTCCCCGTGCTCACGAGTCCCGTTCCACCGATCGGGAACAACGGATTGATCGCGTTCGCGATCCGTTGCAGCGTGTCGGGGCTGATGTTCCCCGCCTCCGTCGTCGGACCACCGTCGTACGGACCAATCGCAGGCTGCGAACGCGACTGCCACTCGGGAGCGATGAAGAAGTGCAGCTTGTCCTTTATGATCGGACCACCGAGATAGAAGCCGTACTGTTGCACCTTGAAGTCACTGTTGCGGAGGAATGGCTCGTCGGCCGCCATGTTCGGGTCGCGGTAGGCGTACGTCGCTCCGCCGGTCAGCTTGTTCGTGCCGCTTTTCGTGACCGCGTTGACGAGCATGCCGGCGAAGTTTCCGTACCGCACGTCCGCGGGCGTCAGCAGCACCTGAAATTCCTTGACCGCGTCGATCGAGATGAGTCGGCCGGCGACGGCGCCTCCAGGCGTACCTCCCGACGAAGCCAGGTTGAAACGGTCATTCTGGTTCGCGCCGTCGATCGTATAGTTGTTGAACCGATTATAGGCGCCCGCTGCGCTCGGCCCTTGTCCTGACACGGGGCTGGAGACGTGAGGCGACAGCTTCACGAGGTCCGTGAAGTCGCGATTCAATGTCGGAATGCGCGCGATCGTCGAGTCGCGAACAGTCGTCGAAACGCCTGTGCGCGTGGACGAGAAGTCGCTCGTGGTGGCGACGACCGCGACGCTCGAAAGCGTCGTAGCTTGAACCGAGAGCTTGAGATCGACACGCGTCGTCTGCGTGAGGGACACGAAGACG
This sequence comes from Gemmatimonadaceae bacterium, assembly GCA_036509075.1. Taxonomy (GTDB): domain Bacteria; phylum Gemmatimonadota; class Gemmatimonadetes; order Gemmatimonadales; family Gemmatimonadaceae; genus JAJKIV01. The sequence continues at coordinate 4,968 of DATCGG010000556.1, read as the reverse complement.
TTCTCGCGAGTCTGTGGCGCGAATCCGATGCGGCGCGCCGTCACGGTATACGGTCCGCCTGCCTCGAGGCCGGGCACAAGGAACCGCCCGTTCTCGCGCGTCAGCGAGCCGGCAACGAATCCGGTCTCGACGTTCCTGACCTGAATCTGGACCGCTGCGAGCGGAGCGCCCGACGTATCGGTAACCAGACCGCCGATGGCTCCGGTGGTAATTCCCTGAGCGTGGACGCGAGTGAGCTGGCCGCTAGCCGGAAGTAGAACGATTCCGGCGAGCACCGATATCCAACGATGTCTGCGCATGTGTGAAGGAGAGAGGGTGGGTTCCTCGAGCCGAGACGCCGCTCTCGAATGAAAACGGCCCATCCCGGAATTGGCGCGGTCCAATGCCAACCAGTGCGCCGACCACCCACCTGGATGGTGCTTCGTGGATTCGTCGGCGGCACGGCTGCCGAGAAAAAGGCGCTGCGAGCCAGTTACAACGGCCCCTCACGCCTCGGTGACGAACGCGCGGAAACTAGGCATCCACAGTTGTGGTGGTCAAGGAACAATTGTGATGTATCTCACCCGTGACCGGGCTGAGACGTGCCCAGCCGACGTCAGAAAGCGTAGCGCACCCCGAACTGCATCTGATAGGCGGAGCCGACGTGGCGCCGGTCGTATTTCTCCGTCGCCGGATCGAAGGTGAAGATGCCCTGAGACCCGTCCGGGCCCGTGAGTGCCCCGGATGTCTGCCCGACATGGGTCAGCAGCGGGACCGACCCGCCGCCGTTGGGCGGAAGCGGCTGCTGCCCCCAGTTCGCGTTCAGCAGGTTGAGGAAATTGAAGACGTCGAGCTGGGCGGTGACGGTCTGCCCGAAAACGGCCGGCAGTGCCTGTCTCAACGATACGTTCACGGTGTTCGTCCACGGCGAACGACAGCTGTTGCGGGTCATCATGCGCCCGCGCTGCCGCGTCAGGCAGTCCGTGCTCGTGATGTAGCGCTCGAACGCCGACCGCTGCTCGGCGATGCGTTGCTCCTGCGCCGCTGGTGAGTTGTCCGCGCCCGCGACCGGCGACACGCCACTGAAGCGGATCTCGCTGTCCTTCGCGACGTCGGCCGGGATGTAGATCAGGTCATTGCCCTGAGCGCCGTCGGCGTTGAGATCCCCCGCACCACCACTCCCACCATAGACGAAGTCGTAGTTCGATCCGGATTGGCCCAGGTAGATCAGCGAGATGTCCGTCCGCGTCGACAACAACGAGAACGTCCCGTACGCGACCACGCGGTGCGGAAGCTCGAAGCGCGATCGATCGAGATGCTGCGAGTACTGGTCGCCGGAGATCGCGCGACCGAACCGCCAGTTCGACGTCGCCACGCTCGACGTTAGGCTCTGGATGTCGCGCGCCTGCGAGTACGTGTACGACGCGTGCGCCTCGAACCAGTTCGTGAACCGCCGGTTGAGCGCCGCCGTCAGGCTGTACGAGTAATCCTTGCCTGCGTTCTGCACGTCGATGACGTTGCGACGCGGCCCGGACAGCACCGGAGTCGCCTCGCCCGTCGTCGCGATGGAACCGTACACCACGCGCCCATTCCGGTCGAAGCCCTGCGGGCCGGCGAGCGCGAGGTTCGTGTAGAAGAAGTTGGACACCGCGCGGGTGTACATCGCCTCGACGGACGCAATCCACGCGTGGCCGAAGCGATGATCGTACGCGAGTGACGCGCGCGCGAACTGTGGAAAGCGAAGATCGTTGGACAGGAGCGCGATGTCGCCCGTCGTCGCCGCCGTCGCGCCATCCACACACTCCGCGGGCGGCGATGCGGCGCTGCTCGATGTGAAGCGAGGCACCGTTCCGCTCGACACGCACGTGAGCTGCGCCAGACCCGTTCCGGAATTCTGAAACGCGTTGCCGAGCCACACGAACGGCGGTCTGCCGACGAACAGGCCGACACCACCCCGCAGCTGCTCCACCCGGTCGCCCGACATGTTCCAGTTGAAACCGATCCGAGGCGAGAACTGCAGATTTCCCGATGGCACCTCGTCGGTGCGTCGACCGTAGTCCGCCAGCACCGCCGGGTTTTCCTGAGGCTTGTCCAGCAGGAACGGCACATCCAGTCGCAGCCCCGCGGTGAGGACGAATCGCTCCGACGGCTGCCAGCGGTCCTGCACGTAGAGCCCGAGCTGCGCAGCGTCGAAGCGCGCGTCGATCGGCCCGCCGAGCCCGACGCCAGCCTGATATCGACCTGCGGTTCCGCTCTGCAGCGAGTCGAGGCTCGAGAATTCCCAGACACCGTACGAGTTCTGGGCGAAGAGATTCCGGATGCGATACAGCTCGTTCTGCGTTCCAACCGTCACGCGATGTCGCCCGAGCGGCATTGTGTAGTTGTCGGTGAGCTCGATGACATCCTGATCGACTTCGGTGCCCTGGGACGAGTTCTCCGAGCCTGCACGAAGCCGCGCCGTCGCGCCGCTCACGGTGGGAACGTCGACCTGGACCTGCGGCGCGACAACCGCCGCGTTCCGGCGATCGCGAATCCGGCTGTACCCGACAATCAGCTCGTTACCGGCTCCGCCGTCGAAGCTCGTGAACAGCTGCGCGACCGCGCTTCCCTTCACCGACGTGAAAGCATGCGCGTTCGACGTTAGGCGGAGCAGCGTCGGGTCGCGCGCCAGCACGTCGTCTTCGGCGCGTCCGTAGTTGTAGCGAAGCACGAGCCGGTTGTTGATGGTGGGCGCAACATCGAGCCGCGCGAAGATGTTCCGCAGTGGATTCGCGTTGCGCGCCGGACCCGCCGAACCCGCATCGATGCCATAGCCCGCAAGCAGCGTCTGGAACCGCTCGATGTCCGCGGGCGTTGCGGGATACGGCGCCGAGGTCTGACCGAGGTACGGCCCGGCCGCCGGCTCGTACCGACGCTGGAACTCCGGCGCCACGAAGAAGTGCACCCGATCCCGCAGAATCGGACCGCCGATCGAGAACCCGAACTGCCGTTGGCTGTACTCCTGGTCGCGAACGTAGTCGACGTTCCGGGCAAGCCCCTCGCTTCGCGACGTAAAGAACGCGGAGCCATGGAACTCGTTCGTCCCGCCGCGCGTGACCGCGTTCACCAGCACGCCGCCAAAATTGCCCTGCTGCACATCGAACGGCGCGAGCAGCACCTGGTACTCCCGAACGGACTCGAGCCCGATCGATTTCCCGCGCGCCTGTCCCCCCGGTTGCCCCGTGTCGCCGAGCCCGAACAGATCGTTCTCGCTGGAGCCGTCGATCTGGATGTTGTTGAGGCGGTTGTTGACGCCACCCCCGGAAAGGCCCGGGCCCGCCTCGGACACTTCGGGAGACAGGACGACGAAGTCCGTGAACGTCCGATCGGGCGACGGGAGCCGGCGCAACGCCGAGTCGGAGATGACGGTCGCGGCGCCCGTCCGATCGGGTGACAGAATCGGATCGGTTTCCGTCGTGACCGATACGGTGCTGAGTATGATCGTCTGACGCTCGAGCCTGAAGTCCAGCGTTAGGTTCTGACTCAGCGTGAGCACCTGCCCGTCGCGCATCTGCGACTGATAGCCCGGATGCCGGACGGTCACGGAGTATGGGCCGCCCACGTCCAGTCCTGTGACGAGGTACCGGCCATCACGTGCGGCGATGATGCGTGACGCGGCTCCCGTCGCCGTGTTCACGACCGAGATCGATGCGCCAGCAATCGGATTCCCGGTCTCGTCGACGACGCGCCCGCTCACGGCGCCGGCCGTGACGCCCTGTGCGCTTCCCCCGGCGAACGGCCAGAGCGCAGCGCAGAGCGCGACGAGAACGGCGCGCGTCACGCCGTTTCGCCCGCAGCTCTCCGGGTGGTGTCGGAAGGTGCGACGCGCTTCCCCACGGTCGCGTAGTACACGGGGATCCCGAGGGCGATCACGCCGAACACCGCAATCGTCGGCCATCGCGTGCTTGGGTCAATGACGGCGTTCACGAGCAGATACAACGTTGCCAGGATGAACAATGTTGGCACGATCGGATAGCCCGGCGAGCGAAACGCCGGCGCGTACCCCGGACGGCGCCGCAGCACGAAGATGGCCGCGACGCCAAGAATGTAAAACGGGAGGATCGCCGTCACGAACGCGTCGGCTAGATCCTCGAACTTCCGGAGCAGCACGAACGTGACCCCGAGGGCAGCGGCGAGCGCGATCGCGTTGACTGGCGTTTTGAACTTCGGGTGCACCGCGGCCATGGGCTTGAAGAAAAGGCCATCTTCGGCCATCGCAAAGAACACGCGCGGATTCGCAAGCATGGTCGCATTGAGCGATCCAAACGTGGACAGCATGACGGTGACCGCGACGAACGTGACCCCGGCCGCCCCCATCACGCGCTCACCCACGTCCGCCGCAACGAGCTTCGACGTTCGGATCTGCTCGACCGGAAGAATTGCCAGATACGCGAGGTTGGCCAGCAGGTAGATCACCAGCACCGCGAGCGACCCGAGAATGATCGCGCGCGGGAGGTTCCGCTCGCCGTTCTTCACTTCGCCGCCGGCGAACGTGAGATCCGCCCAACCATCGAACGCCCACAGAACCGAGACGAGGGCGAGGCCGAATGGTGCGACGGAGAAGGTCCCGGGTGGGAAGAACGGCGTGAAGTGTCCACCCGTTTTCGGGAGCCCGACGACGAACGCGAGCAGAATGACGAACAGGAGCCCGCCATATTTCGCGAGCGTGGTGGCGGCCGTCACCAGGGCGCTCCACCTGATCCCCACGATGTTGAACGCTGATGTGAGAATGATCGCGCCTGCCGCGGTGTAACGGGCGTACGTGTCGTACGGCGCCACGAGCGGATTGAAGCCGAGCACGCGGAGGAAGTACTCGGCGAACGTGATCGCGAGGGCACCGACCGCCGCCGCCCGAATGATCACGAGCTCCGCCCATCCGAAGAGAAACGCCGGCAGCCTTCCCCATGCTTCGCGGAGGAAGACATAGATCCCGCCGGTTTTCGGAAACGT
>DATCGG010000555.1:0-30359 GCA_036509075.1 Gemmatimonadaceae bacterium | reverse complement strand
GTCGTCGAAGCTTTGCGAACAAAGCTGATGCGATGCGTCTTCGGAATTCTGTGAAGCGATCGGCCGATGTTCGTCGCAATTGTGTCCGCACGGCCGGTTTGGGTGTTGGCGAGTTGCAGGGTGTTCGGATCGCCAAGCACGAATAGCGCGAGGGTGTGGTCATCAGCCCACGCGTAATAGCCGACCGGTCGGACGCGTTCGAGAATGACCGTCGGCGCGCGGCCATCCAGGGGGAAACGCCAAAGTCGTTGGGTCGAGTCTCGCTCGACACGTACGACCGAAATCGCACTACCGCCATCGATGGAAGTTGCCGAATACTCACTCTCGGGCGCCGTCGTCGTTATACGGGTCGTGCGTTTCGTCCCGAGGTCGTAGCGATAGATGTCTGCCTGAGCGTCGTCTCGAACCGATGTGAAGAAGACACCGCGTTGGTCATCAGTGAAACTGGGCTGGTTGTCGTAACCGGCCCGATCAGTGATGTTCATTGGGACGCCGACAGTCGGCTCACCGCGTTGGAGCGTAATCGACGCGATGTAGACGTCAGGCGGCGGCGGTGTCGGACGGGTTGCCGGGGCTTGGGCGCTCGCGGTGGCGGTCACCATTGCCAGGAGGCCGTTCACCGAAAAAGGTGCGCGCCGGCCGGACGTGGCAAAGAAGTTTCGTTTGATAGTGAACACAGTTGGGCTGTGGGGTAAAAGCGCGTGGCGATCGGCGAGTGTGCCGAGCGTTGGCGTGAGCATGGTACGACACAGGCTGCTGAGAGCGCAATTCGTTGGTACGCCGAAGCGTGGCCGGGTTATGGTATAGCGCTTGCCGCCCGGGTCGTTTGCGGAGGCCGACGCTCGAAGCGGTCGCCACGAACAGCATACGGAGATCAAATGCGTCGGTTCGCGGGTGCACGAACGCGGTCGATGATGCTCGTTGCCATGATGGCAGCGGTTGCGCCGTCCGTTGTCGAGGCCCAGTACTTCGGGCGCAACAAGGTTCAGTACCAGACGTTCGATTTTCGCGTCCTGAGCACCCAGCATTACGACATCCACTACTACCCCGCGGAATCGACGGCCACTGCCGACGCCGCCCGGATGGCCGAGCGCTGGTACACGCGACTCTCGGGGATCATGCGGCAGAACTTCAACAGGAAGCCGCTGGTCTTCTACGCTGACCATCCCGATTTCGAGCAGACGAACGTCATCGGTGGCTTCATCGATCAGAGCACGGGCGGTGTAACCGAGGCAGCGCGGAACCGCGTCGTGATGCCCTTTACGGGCATTTACGCCGAGAACGACCACGTGCTCGGACACGAGATGGTGCACGTGTTCCAGTACGACATCGCGGAGGCGCCGACGAGCGGTGGCTTTCAGGGTCTCGGCCAGCTTCCGCTCTGGCTGATCGAGGGCATGGCCGAATACCTCTCGGTTGGCCGCGAGGACCCGCACACGGCGATGTGGATGCGCGATGCGGCACTCCGCAACGACCTGCCGACGATCAGGAAGCTGACGACCGACCCCCGCTACTTCCCGTACCGCTACGGGCAGGCGCTGTGGGCGTACATCGGGGGCAAGTGGGGCGATCAGGGGGTGAGCGACGTGTACCGTGCGTCGCTGCGCGGCGGTTGGGACGCCGCACTGCGCCGCGTCATCGGCGTCTCGAGCGATTCGCTTTCCAAGGAGTGGCTCGCATCCATTCGAGCAACCTACTTGCCGCTCATGGAAGGCCGCACCAACCCCTGGGAGTTGGGCCACGCACTACTCGGCACCGGGAAGGAGCCGGGCGACATGAATGTCGCGCCGGCCATCAGCCCTGACGGCAAGTATGTGGCGTTCTTCGCGCGGCGCGGCCTCTTCACCGTCGATCTATTCGTGGCCGACGCGAACACCGGCAAGATTCTGCGCAAGCTCACCGGGCCTAACGCGGACCCGCACTTCGATGCCTTGAGCTTCGTGAACGCATCCGGGTCCTGGTCGCCCGACGGCAAGAAGCTCGCGTTCATCTCGTTCGAGCAAGGCGATAACCGCGTCACGATCTTCGACGTGAAGTCGCGGTCCGCGGAGCGAGGCATCAAGATCAACGGCGTCGGCGCCATCAACGATGCGGCGTGGAGCCCGGACGGGAAGTCGATCGCCATCACCGGATTGCATGGCGGCGTCAGCGATCTGTATCTGGTCGACGTGAAGACCGGGCGGGCGCGGCAACTGACGAACGATCGTTATGCGGAGCTGCACCCCGCGTGGTCCCCGGACGGGAAGACGCTCGCCTTCGCCACAGATCGCGGACCGGGCACCAACTTCGAGACCCTGAAGTATGGGCCGATGATCCTGGCGCTCATGGACATGCCGACCGGCAACGTCCGCGAGCTGCAGATCTTCCCCGGGGCGAAGCACATCAATCCACAGTTTACGCCCGACGGTCAGCATCTGTACTTCGTGTCGGACCGTGATGGCTTCAGCGAGATTTATCGCCTCGATATCACGACCAACGAGGTGTTCCAGATCACGCGTACGGCGACGGGTGTCAGCGGCATCACGGCGCTGTCACCAACGCTCAGCGTAGCCAGTCGAACTGGCCGCCTGGTGTTCTCCGTATTCGACAACGGCGGCAACCTGATCCGCGCATTGTCCGCCGAGGAGGCGGCGCACGGCGTGCCAGTCCAGGCAGGAGCGGCGCCACCGAACGCGCCGGCGCGACCCGACGGTGCGGCGCGGCCCGACACGGCGCCGCGACCCAATCCGACCGCGCGATCGGATACGGCAGCGCGACTGGACACGGCAGCGCGACCAGACGCCGTCGCAGTCGCGCGACCCGACGCGGTGACGCGATCCGACGGTGCAGCACAGGCACAGCAAGGGCGCCCTGCCGCCGGCGTGCTCGTTCCGGTGGATGCCGCGTCCACGAGCATAGTCGAGACGTACCTCGCCGATGCGACGACCGGCCTCCAACAACAGGCCGTGACACACGGCTCCTCGTACAACCCGAAGTTGCAGCTTGCGTACCTCGGCGCACCGACCGTGGGCGTGGGGGTCAGCAACCAGGCGTACGGCAACGGGATCGTCGGCGCAGTGTCCGCTGGGTTCTCGGACATGCTCGAGACGAAGGAGGTTGGCCTAGCGCTCGCCGCTCAGGGCACGTTCAAGGACATCGGCGGCCAGGTCTACTACAAGAGCATGAAGCGTCGCTGGAACTGGCTGGCGGGCCTCAGTCACGTGCCGTACGTGCAGGGGTATCAGACGTACACGAACGACGTCGTCAACGACATCCCGGTTGTTCGAGTCGACCAGATTATCCAGCGGGTCTACGTCGAGAATGCGTCCCTTGTCTCACAATACCCGTTGTCTCAGACGCGTCGGATTGAATTTTCGATGGGCTACAACCGCTATGCGTACGGCAACGAGGGCTTCTCGTACTACTACCTGCCGGATGGCCAGTTCCTGTTTCAGGATAACGCCAAGGTCCCCGCTCCGCCGAGCATCGCGTTCGGCGAAGCGTCCGTGGCGCTCGTTGGCGACTATTCCTACACGGGATTCACGTCGCCTGTTGCCGGCGGTCGGTATCGCTTCGAAGTGTCGCCGGCCATCGGCCAGCTCAATTTCACCACGTTGCTGGGCGATTATCGACGGTACTATTTCGCCCAGCCGGTGACGTTCGCATTCCGCGGCCTGTACTACGGTCGGTTCGGCTCGGACGCCGACAACCCGCAGAAGCTGTCGCCCCTGTACCTGGGCCAGGAGACGCTGATCCGCGGCTACGACGCGAACAACTTCGGGCCGCAGGAGTGTACACCGGTCAATAGCGCGTCCACCCAGACCGGCTGCGCCGAGATCGACCGGTTGTTAGGCAGCAAGATCGGCGTCATCAACGCGGAGATGCGGTTCCCGCTGTTCGGCGTGCGGGAGTTCGGTCTGATCAACTTCCCGTTCCTTCCGACCGACATCGCCCCGTTCTTCGACGCCGGCGTCGCCTGGGCAAAGGGCGACCCGCCGTCCTGGGAGTTCAATCGGAACACCCCGAAGCGGGTGCCCGTGTTCAGCACCGGCATCAGCGCGCGAATGAACGTGCTGGGCTACCTCGTGTTCGAGGCGTACTACGCGTACCCGTTCCAGCGACCCCAAAAGGGCGGACACTTCGGCTTCGTGCTGTCGCCGGGCTGGTAAAGAAAGCGCAAACAGCAGTAACAAGTAGGCCAGCGATTGGTTGTCAGCCATCAGGCATCAGGTCCTGGGAGGCGCGCTCTCGAGCGGCTGCTCCTGCGGGATCTGACGCCTGATGACCGAGGACTGAGTCACTGGCCCACTTGGTACTGCTGTTTCTTCGCCCGCGTCGTTATGGCGCGGATGCCGGCGTCTCCTTTGCCTTCCGCACCATCTCGCGCAGATCGCCCAACAGCGGCGCGACCTCGAACACCACGCCGTCCTTGATTGTGTACTTCACCCCACCACGCTGGACCAGCTTGCCGTTTTCCTCCACCTGAAGGCCTGTCGCATACAGCACCTTCATGTTGTGCAGCGGGTTGCCGTCCACGACGATGAGGTCCGCCTTGAACCCTGGCCGAACCACCCCGGTATTCGTTAGGCCGAGGAGCTTCGCGCCATTGGAGGTCGCATGCTGGATGACCTCCAGGGGATGGAAGCCGGCCTCCTGCTGCATCTCCATCTCGCGAATCGTCGTGAACCCATAGAGCTCGTAGATGAAACCGGCGTCGGAGCCCACCGTGACGTTTCCGCCGCGCCGAGCGAACTCCCGCACCCATTGCATCCAGATGCGGTAGTTGTTCCGCCACATGATCTCATCGGCGGTCGTCCAGTCGAAGTGATAGGAACCGTGGCGGGTCGCATCCGGCTCGAAGTTCTGCATCACCTGCGGGAGCGCGTAATCGCGGAACCAGGGCTGCGTTCGCGCGCGCTGCAGATCTCTGTTGGCTTCGTAGATCGCGAATGTCGGGTCCCATGTCACGCCGTGGGCAAGCATGGTATCGAGCACCGCCGACAGGCGAGACGAGTCGGCCTGGCGCCAGATGTCGCCGGCCCAGCGGAAGCGATCGAGCTCGTTGTCGTAGTTGTACGAATCGGGGAAGTTCTGCGGCCCGGGTGTCGCCGCGTCGGGAATCCCATACCAGTGCTCGATGCTCTTCACGCCGAGGCGCGAGGCCCCGATCGCGTCGAGCTCCTGGATCTTCATGTCGGTCGCGATCGGCAGGCCCTGTTTTTTCGCCTCATCGGCAATCGCCTCCCAGACGTCGGGACGGTTGATGAACACCTTGAGGCCGGCCGCGCCCTGCTGTTTGAGCCGCCTAACAAGCGAGTGCGCATCGTCCGGCGTGTTCGCGCCGGCGACGGCATAGGGAATGATGGTCGGCGCCGAGATCTTGTTCTCCGCCGACAGCTTCGCGTGCGCCACGATCGTGTCGACCCCTTCCATGGATCCGGGATCGCGAATGGTCGTGATGCCGTGCGCGAGCCACAGCTTGTACACATAGTCCCTTGGCATCGCCTTGCCGGCGCGACTGAACTGGATGTGCGCGTGCACGTCGATGATGCCGGGCATGACCGTCATCCCCTTCGCGTCGATCACCCGGTCAGCCGCCTGCGGTGTCTGCCGTTGGCCCGGGATCGTGCTACCGGAAAATTCCGCTGGCTGCGATGATTGGATCGAGACGATGGTGTTGCCCTGGACGAGGATGTCGAGCGGGCCACGCGTCGGATTGCCGGCGCCGTCGATGACGTTCGCGTTCTTGATGAGCAGGCGGCCATACCGCTGGCCGCTGGAAGGGCCCGGAGCCTGGCTCAGCATGGTGCGTGCGCCCAACAGTCCGTAGGCGGCGAGCATCAGGGCAGAGAGACAGCGAGTCAGGGAGCGAGGGGTGGGCATGGAGGTCGACGGGCGGTTTGAGGTGCAGACAACCTGCACCGAGCAGGGACTGGGGACTAGGGACTGGGGACTCGGCGGTTGCTGGGAACCGGGAACAGTGGCTTCGATGAGGCGGCTCGGGTCCCGGTTCCCCGTTCCCGGTTCCCGCCCGTCCCCAGTCCCCATGTCCCAGCCGGTGTGGAACAAAAGCTGCCCGGACCGCACTCATGGCGACGCGCCGGGCGTCGCCGGAACCACGAACCCGCCCGACCATGACACCCCTCGTGCATAGCTCGCGACGCGTGTTCACGGCGTGTTGTGCCGCGTCCTCGCTCGTCGTTCTGGCCGCGTGCAACAGTAGTGAGGACACTCCGACGGGGGCAGGCGGCAGCAGCTCGCGCCTCGTATTCGCGTCCAGTCGCGACGATCCCGTTACCTTCGAGTTTGACCTGTACACGGTGAATGCCGACGGCTCCGACGTGCGGCGCCTCACTGTGTCGCCAGGCGACGACGCAGAACCCACGTGGTCGACGAAAGGGCGCATCGCGTTCACGTCGTCACGCGACGGCAACAACGAGATCTACTCGATGAACGCCGACGGCTCCGACGTCCAGCGGCTCACGAACAACACAGCGAACGATCAGCAGCCGTCGTGGTCGCCGGATGGATCGCGCATCGCGTTTGCCAGCGATCGCGATGGAAATTTCGAGATCTACGTGATGAACGCGGACGGCACCAATCAAGTACGCCTGACGACCGAGCCGTCGTCCGTGGAGAACGGCCCCCGCTGGTCGCCCGATGGGTCGCGCATCGCGTTCCAGTCGGACCGCGATGGCAACTTCGAGATCTACATGATGAACGCGAATGGCACGGCGCCCACGAGACTGACGAACAGCCCTGGCGACGATCTCTTCTCGTCCTGGGCGCCGACGGGACAACGGTTCGCCTTCCATTCGAAGCGCGACGGCAACTTCGAGATCTACGCGATGAACGTCGATGGCACCGGGCTCACACGGCTCACGACCGTTCCCGGGAAAAACAGTTACTACCCCTCGTGGTCGAGCGACGGGAAGCGTATCGCATTCCACTCGGACCGCGATGGCAATGACAACCTCGAGATCTATACGATGGCCGATGACGGTTCCGACATCGTCCGGGTGACGAACAGGCCCGACGCATTCGACGTGTTCGCCGCGTGGCGGCCCTGATCGTCGGTCGGTAGGTTGACGTGTAACGCGCGGCCGTCATCGAGACGCCGCGCGCTGCCACGTCGCCATGTCCCCAATCGACCCCTCCGCTCCCGCGCGCCGCATTCTCCTTGCTGACGCCGACGCGTTCTTCGCGGCGGTGGCGAGGCTCGTTGACCCCGAGGGCGCCGGGCGTGCGCGCTTGCTCATCGTCGGCGGCGCACCAGGAAGCCGCGGCGTGGTCTGTTCGGCATCCTACGAGGCGCGGCAATTCGGCGTGCGATCGGCGATGCCGATCTCGCGCGCCCTCCGGCTCTGTCCCGACGCGCTGTGCGTGCCCGTTCCGCGGGCCGCCTGCTCGAAGAAAAGCCGAGAGATTGCCGCGACGCTCGAGCGGTTCGCACCGGTTGTCGAATGCGCCAGTATCGACGAGTGGTACCTGGATCTCACGGGAACCGAGCGGCTCTATGCGGGCCGCACGATTGAAGACGTCGCGCTTGCCATTCGCGCTGCCGTCCTGGCCGAAACCGGTCTTACCGTGTCGCTCGGCGGCGGCACATCGAGGCTCGTGGCAAAGCTCGCGGTGGAGCTCGCAAAGTCGAAGCCCGATCGACCGACGGCGGGCGTGTTCGTCGTGCCCGATGGCGGCGAGGGTGAGTTCCTCCAGCGCTTCGACCTCGCCGACATCCCCGGCATTGGTCCCAAGTTTCGCGAACGGCTCGAACGTGTCGGCCTCCGCACCGTTCGCGACGTGCTCCCACACGATGCCGCAACCCTAACGCGGATGGTCGGAGAGCGCGAGGCTGGATGGTTGTGGGACCGCGTGCGCGGCATCGATGACACGTCGGTGTCAACGCGCGAGATCCCGAAGCGCATGAGTCGTGAGGAAACGTTCGCGCACGACGTCGAGAGCGACGATGACCTGCATCGGGAGCTGCTGCGGCTCGTGACACGACTCGCGGCAGATCTCCGGGAGCATGATCTGGCGGCGCGCACCGTGACCGTCCGGTTACGCGACGGGGACTTCAAGACTCGTCAGGCGAGCCGCACGCTCCCGCAGCCCGTGATCTCCGATCGCGTCATCCTCGCGACGTCGCGTGCGCTACTCGCCCGGCTGCGCCGCGAGCGTCGGGTCCGGGCTCGCCTGCTCGGCGTGGCGCTCTCCTCGCTCGGTGTTCCGGATCGAGCAGCCCAACTTTCGCTCTTCGAGACGCCGTCGTCGCTCCTCGAGACGTCGCGGGACCGAGCACTCGTTGGGGCCGTTGACCGGCTGCGCGCGAAATTCGGCGACAAGGCCATCGTGCCGGGCCGCCTCGCGCGGCGACCATCGTAAACCGACTCCGGGCTAGACAGGCGCGAGCTCCTCGGTGCCGAGCGTGACGTTTTCCGCCGCCGGATCGAAGGCGTGCCTAACGAGGCCCGTCGCAAGCTCCTCACCGGTCAACGAGTGGACGCTTCCAGCGAAGCGGCGCGCGCCCACGACGCGCGCGAGCCCCGCGATCACGTTGGCGACGCCGGCACCCGCCCGCTCGAGTGGGCGAGACTCATCGCGCCCGGGCCCCGTGATGAACGACGGGCGCGCGATCGTATATGGCAACCCGCTCGCGCGCAGGAGCGACTCGGCGCGCCAGCGGGCAACGAGGTACGGGTTCGTGCTGTGTTCGCGAACGCCAAAGGCCGACAGGTACACGAAGCGCGGCCGGCTCCCTGACAACACCGCCGCCCGGACCAGGAGCGCGGTGAGGCCGTAGTCGATCGTTTCGTAACTCTCCGTTTTCCCGCGGTCCGCCGACGCCCGGCGCCGAGCCCGGGTGGTACCGAGCAGCGAGAACACGTGAGTCGGCTGCAGTGCCGACAGCGTGTTCGTCATTGCCGCGTCGCCCCATGGCGTTGTGTCGACCGCCGCGCCCGCGGCCTCGAACCGCGCTCGCCACTCGTCGACGCGCGGCGAATCCGGTCGAACGTGCGCAACCGTTCGTACCCCCCGACCTACCAGCTCCCGCACGACCTCACGTCCGGTATACCCTGTTGCTCCCGCGACGAAGGCGATCTGCATCAGTGGCTCGCGCGCGGCAGCCCGGCGGTGATCGCAAGCTGGACACGCTCGATCAGGCGGGCGTTATCGCTCACGAGCACCGCCACGAGATTGTTCGACGTAATGAGAGTCGGCGGCAGCGGCCATGTTGCCGTGCTGCCGCGGCGTGAGACCGTCGTCGTGTCGATGGCATCGACCGCCTGTTCGCGCTCCTTCGCCGACTTGAAGATGTAGACGTGAAGCTGCGCCGCGCCCAACGCGTAGCTCGTACCGGCGACCGCGAACACCCCGTTCGGTGCCGGGCCCTTGTTGATCGGAACGAAGCCGGCATCGGTGAGACGCTTTTCGATGCTGCACGACTGCCACTCGCCCTCGGACACGCAGGCTGGCGTGGTCGCAGCGCCTGACGCGGGCGCCGCAGCGGAATCGCGACGCGGCGACGCGGGCGCGGCAGGCGATTGGCTCGCGACAGGTGACGCGCTCGAAGCGATGGAATCCGTTCGAGCGGGTGATTCGCCCTGACACGCCAGGAGAGCCGCGGCTACTCCCCAGAACACGCCCCACAAAGCGACGAAGTGTCGGCGGGCCGCGCGCCGTTCAGGACTCACTCGAACGCCGACCCGAACCCCGCGGTGGCATCGAGCTCGAACCGCGGAATCTGTGCGTCGAACGACGAGTCGTCGTTACGCACGAAGTGATAGTCGCCTTCCATGTGGCCGCTCGGCGACTTGAGAATGATGAAGCTCTGGTACTCGTGGACTTTTCCGGGCGCAATGATCGGCTGCTCGCCGATCACCCCTTCACCTTCTACCTGGCTGTCCTCACCAATGGAGTCGTGGATGCGCCACCGCCTGCTGAGCAGCTGGGCTGGCAGCTTTCCGACGTTCTCGATCCGGACGTAGTACGCGAACACGTAGTGCCGCGCGTGTGGTCGCGACTGCTCTGGCAGGTACGTTGGTCGCACGGTCACGCGAATGCCGTGCGTTTCGCGATAGAAGAAGGGGCGTCGTGACATCGTGCACGAAAATTAGGCAATCACACGCCGCCATACCACTCATAGCCACGGTCGCTCCAGTAACCGCCCGAGCGCGTGGGCAGGAACACAATGCGGGTGAGATACTTTGTGTTCTTGTACCCGAGCTTGACCGGGGAATGGACTCGCGCGGGCGCTCCGTGTCCCGGACCGAGCAGCGCGCGATCCATGCCGTACGCGACGAGCGTCTGCGGGTGGAGTGCGCTGTCGATGTCCCACGACTCGTGATAGTCCGAGTCGAACGACTGGAAGTCCACGTACTGCGCATCGGGCGTCACGCCGGCAGCCCGCGCGAGCTCGCTCATCCGCACACCGGTCCACTCCGCGCGTGCGGTCCAGCCTTCCACGCAGAAATGATCGACCTTCTGCGTCGTGCTCCGCATCTTCATCAGGTCGTCGAGCGTGAGCGAAAGCGGCGTGCGAACCGCGCCGCCAACCTCGAGTCTCCACACCCCGCGCTGCGCCTCGTTCCACACCGGCATGCTGTCCGAGATGAAGTAGCGCGGGAACGATCGGCCACTCAGGCGTGCGTTCGTAGCAACGCGGTTGTGGGAGTCGGATCTGAACAGCCAGCGCTCGAGCCCTTCGTTCTTTCGCTCCGCGAGCTTGAGCAGCGATGTGGCCCGCTTTGGCCCGAACGAGTCGCACGCGCCGAGCGCTGCCGCCGCAATGGAGCTCGCGCTGAACGTGACAAACCGCCGTCGGTTCATCGGTCGAATCCTCCATCGGAAGTGGCGATGGTGGCCGACGGACGCCGCCAGAAAAACGGTCGTGCGTTTCGTGCCTCCGGCGACTTCGCGTCGTTGTACCCGCCGGTAATCATCGATCGGATCGAGTAGGGGTCAACCGCGAACACCATGATCACGTGGACCACCGTGAGCAACACGAGACACAACATGACGACGAAATGCCAGTACCGGGCCCACACGTATCCGCCTAACAAGTTGGTCAGCGGCGCGAGCTGGACCGGTTTCCAGATCGCCACGCCCGTCACGACCGCGAGCGCTCCGAATATCGGCATCGCGAAGTAGGCGGCCTTCTGCAGGGCGTTGTGCTTGCCCTGGTGCGGATGGTCGCGGCGGGCGAACAGGTAGAACTTGAGCATCTCCCAGCTGTCTCGAACGTCACCGCGACGGGGAACGAGGTCGCGCCACTCGCCGTGCAGGTAGATGAAGGTCACGTACACGAGCCCGTTCACGAACAGCAGCCACATCGCGGCGAAATGGTAGTTGCGCGCACCGGCGAGCCAGCCGCCGAAGGTAAGGACGTCCGGGATGGGCGTGCCGGCGAACGGATAGCAGCAGAACGACTCGCCCTTTCGCGCGAACGCCGGAAACGCGTTGAAGATGCGAAGGCCGGTCGTGATCATGAGGCCGAGCGCGACGAAGTTCACCCAGTGCGTCACGCGGACGACCCAGTGGTGTCGGGGCCGCCTGGCGCGCGCGACCGCCGCGCTCGGCTCGCGTTCGACCGCCCCGGGTGGCAGGCCGGGACCGCTCGCCGTTTCGCCTAACGACTGCCCGCTCGATGTAGTCATCCCGATTCGCTCCATCATGATGGATGCCGATCGCCTTGGTCCGCCGGCGTCATCCGTCTTCAACGCTAGCGACCGGCGACGCATGCCCGCAATCAGCCGGTTAGTGCAATGGGTGCGCTCGCCAGCGCGGTCACATGAGCGGCACCTACCGGCAATAAGCGCCGCTGTGTTCATTTCGTTCCGGCGCGGTTGCCATCGCGGCCGGCGCGCCGCCTCGCACCACGCGAGCCGGGCGCGCCCATCACCGACCGACGAGGGAGCAATGGCGGACGAGATCGACTACAAGCTGATCGGCGACGACCTCCAGGGCGTCATCATCACGCTCGATCCCGGCGAGGCAGTCGTCGCCGAAGCGGGCGGAATGATGTACATGCAGGACGGCATTCGAATGGCGACCAGCCTCGACATGACCGGGAAAGGCGGTGGGCTGTTCGACAAGCTCGTGTCCGCGGGCAAGCGTGTCCTCGCGGGCGACTCGTTCTTCGTCACGTGGTTCACGAACGAAGCCAACCGACGTCGCGACGTCGCGTTCGCCGCGCCGTATCCGGGCAAGATCCAGCCGATCGACCTGGGCGAGATCGGGGGGACGCTGATCGCCCAGAAGGACTCGTTCCTCTGTGGTGCGCGCGGCGTCGACGTGAGCATTGCGTTCTCCCGACGCCTCGGGGCCGGATTCTTCGGTGGAGAGGGCTTCATCCTGCAGAAGCTCACCGGCGACGGACTCGTGTTCCTGCACGCGTCAGGCACGCTGCACACGATTGACCTCGCTGCGGGGGAAGGGCTGAATGTCGACACCGGATGCCTCGTCGCGTTCCAGCCGTCGGTCGACTACGACATCCAGACCGTGCCCGGCGTGAAGACCGCGCTGTTCGGCGGCGAAGGACTGTTTTTCGTCCGGCTCACCGGCCCGGGCCGCGTCATTCTGCAGACCCTCCCCTTCTCGCGCCTCGCCGACCGCATCATCGCCGCGTCGCCACGCGCTGGTGGCTCGCGGCGTGAAGAAGGCGGAATGCTCGGAATGCTCGGCGGGATGCTCGATGGAGACAACTCCTAGCCGGCGACCACACCCCATTCGATGCCCATAGCAACCATCAACCCTGCGACCGGCGAAACCGTTCGATCATTCGACGCGCTGAGCGAGAACGACGTCGCCGCTCGCCTGGAGCGAGCGGCTCGCGCATTCCAGCAATGGCGCGTGACGCCGGTCGGCGAACGGGCGGCAATCGTCGCTCGGGCCGGCGAGATCCTCGAGCAGGACAAGGACCGATACGGTCGGTTGATGACGCTGGAGATGGGCAAGCCGCTCAAGGCCGCCGTCGAGGAAGCGGCCAAGTGCGCACTCGCATGCCGCTACTACGCCGAGCATGCGAGTGCGTTCGTCGCGCCAAAACACATTGACGGTGATGAAGTGCACTACCAGCCACTCGGCGCGGTGCTCGCGGTCATGCCGTGGAACTTTCCGTTCTGGCAGGTAATTCGCTTCGCCGCGCCGGCGTTATGCGCTGGCAACGTGGGGATCCTCAAGCACGCCTCGAACGTTCCACAGTGCGCGCTGGCGATCGAGGAACTGTTCACGAAGGCCGGGGCACCGCCAGGCGTCTTTCAGACGCTGCTCATCGGGTCCGATCGGGTCGAAGCGATCATCGCCGACGAGCGTATCGCCGCCGTGACACTCACCGGCAGCGAGCCGGCAGGCCGCCACGTCGCTGGCACGGCCGGAACGAATCTGAAGAAGACCGTACTGGAGCTCGGCGGGAGCGACGCGTTCATCGTGATGGAGTCCGCCGACATTGCCAAGGCCGCAAACGTCGCGGTGAAAGCACGTACGATCAACAACGGACAGTCGTGCATTGCGGCGAAGCGCTTCATCGTCCACGAGCGTGTCGCAACTGCCTTCACGGACCGTTTCGTCGAGGGCATGCGGTCGCTGCACATCGGTGACCCGATGCTACCCGATACCGACATCGGTCCGCTCGCCACACGCCAGATCGCAGACGATCTGGAGAAGCAGGTGGCCGAGAGCGTTCGTCTTGGCGCACGAGTGCTCACCGGCGGCAAGCGCGTGTCCGGCGCCGGTAACTATTTCGAGCCGACCGTACTGGCGGACGTCCCCGCGAATTCCCCAGCGTATCGGGACGAGTTGTTTGGCCCCGTCGCGGCGCTATTTCGCGCGCGTGACCTCGATGACGCGATACGGATTGCCAACGACACGAGCTTTGGGCTCGGTGCCGCCGCGTGGACTCGTGACCAGGCTGAAACGGATCGCTTCATCCGCGATCTCGAAGCCGGAACTGTGTTCATCAACGGCATGGTGGCATCCGACCCGCGCTTCCCGTTTGGTGGTGTGAAGCATTCCGGCTACGGTCGCGAGCTGGGCCCGTGGGGACTGCAGGAGTTCGTGAACATCAAGACCGTCAGGCGTCAGGCGGCGCCGAGCGGGAACACGGAATAGCCCGGACGGGCCGCCTAACGCCCGAGCACCCGCTTCCACCACCGCGGGCGCGCCACTGGCACTCCATCACGCGATTCACCCAACTCAATCGCCTGGGCGTTGGCTTCGGCCGCGCGCACGAGCTGTCGCCATGCCGCCTGCATGGCCGCCGCGTCATGAAACCGCTTCTCCGTATCGCTCGCCAGACCGCGACGCAGCCATTCGGCGAGCTCCGGCTCGAAATCGCTGAGGTCGAGCTGTCCAGCGAGCTGCTGCGCCAGAATCGCGGGCCCCGTCTTGCCGGGGAACGGCGGATGGCCGCGCATCACGAACACGACGATCGCGGCCACGGCGAAACAATCGACGGCAGGCCCCTGCAGCTCGCCTAACAACTGCTCCGGTGCGGCGAACGCCGGTGTGCCGCTCGCGCCGCCGGCATCCTCGCCAGCAACCTTGGCGATGCCGAAATCGGTGATGCGCCATCGGCGATACCGATCGATCAGAATATTCTCAGGCTTGAGGTCGCGATGGATGATGGAATTCGCATGGGCCGCGACGAGCGCGTCGAGCACGGCATCGACTTGGGGCGCGATCTCGGCGAACGGGCGAGGGCCGCTGCGCGTGATCAGATCCGCCACCGAGCCACCCTCGGCAAGCTCCATCGTGTACCACGACACATCGCCGCGACTGTCCCAGTCGTAGATGGGCACGATCGCCGGATGCGCAAGCTGAGCCGCGAGCCGAGCCTCACGACGGAACCGCGCGACCGCAGACTCGTCGCTCGCGACATTGGGATGCAGCATCTTCAGCGCGACTTCGCGCTCGAGCGACAGATCACGCACGCGCCACACCGTGCCGAACGTTCCTTTTCCTAACAGGGCCAACACGTCGTAGTCGTCGCCGACAGCCCATCGCAAACGGGACTCCTCCGACTGCCATCCGTTCTTTCCCACGGCGATCTCGCCAGTGACGATCACGCTGCGAGACGACGACGAGCGGTCCAGTGTGCGGATCAGGGACAGCATGGATCGATGGCGCTCGCCCGGATTCTCGGAGAGCGCACGATCCAGCGCCGACGCGACGGATTGCGGCACGTCAGGTCGCACCAGTCGTATCGGTGGCGGATCGCTCGACGGCGGGAGCTCGCCCGTGAGCGCGGCGAAGCATGTCGCCGCCAGCTGCCACTGGTCACTCGCTGGAGTGGGTGCCCAGCCCCCACCGACCGCCCATTCAGGCGCCGTTGGAGTCCATCGCCGATCGGGCGCGACGCCGTTCGGGAGATCCGCGCGCGGAATCGCCCACTGCCAGCCGAGCAACCAGATGCGCCCCGTCGGCGCGACCCACATGTGCTCGGGGGATACCGCGCCGTGCGCGACGCCGGCGTCGTGAAGGTATGCGATCGTGGAACCGACGGCACGGAGCAGTCGCAGCATGTACGGCACGTCCTCGGGCCCCGTGCGCCTAACGTGAGCGCCGACGGTCTCACCCTCGATCCACCGTCGCAGGTAACCCGGACCACGCCGGATGTCCTTGTACCTCGTCCAGTAGTGGTACGTCGTCGGGATCGATGGATGATTGCGGTGCCCGAGGTACCGCGCTTCCGCCGCGAGCCACGCGTGATGCGCGGCATCGGGCGCCGTCACCAGAGAGAGTGAGCGGCCCAGCGCGTCGATGATCTCTTGATAGTGACGATACTCGGCGACGACCCCTTCCCCGCCCCACCGCCAGTCCGGCGGCAACTGCCAGTCGGCGAGGTGGCTCGGAAGCTCGGACGTGAGGCGATTGGGTCGCGGGTGGTCGGAGCTTACCCGCAACGCTCGCACGCCATCGACTGGAGTCAGGGCCATTACCGAAGGATGCTATGCCTGTGTCGCCGCTGCCAGCGCGATCACAACGCGAGTGCCGGTGCCACGGCTGCTCGATACCGTGATCGCTCCACCCCACGCGTCGACCAGGCTTCGGCTGATTGCCAGACCGAGTCCACTCCCGCTCGTGCGCGTCGAGAAGTGCGGCTCGAAGATCTTCGGCAGCACGTTTTCGGGAATACCGACACCGTCGTCGCCGACGACGATCTCCACGCGACCATCCGTGCGAACGACGTCGACATCGACGTGTCGCGCATGTGCGAGGCGGGCGTTCTCGAGAACGTTCAGCAGTACTTCGCGTAGCTCGTCACCGCTTGCGATCGCGACGGCACGATCGTCCGCGCCGGCAACGCGCCAGGCGACCTCGCCCTCGCCCATTCGCTCCAACTCGACAACGTCGCGTACGATCTCCGCGACGTCGATCGGCGTTCCTGCAGGGCGTTCCGTCGGCGCCGTCCCGTAGCGACTGAACGCGCGAGCGATCTCGTCGAGTCGATCGATCTCCGACAGAATGCGGCCGACGTTCTGGTCCAGCACACGCTCGTAATCCACGCGCCCGTCGCGATGCGCGCGCTTGAGATGCTGGACGCCGAGTCGGATTGGCGTGAGCGGATTCTTGATCTCGTGTGCCACCTGCCGTGCCATCTCGCCCCAGGCGAGCACACGCTGCGCTCGGGCGAGCTCGGTCACGTCATCGAGTGTGAGCACCGCGCCAGCGCGGCGTCCCAGGCGAGCCAACCGTCCGTGGATTTGTCTGCCGTGGAGCTCGAGATCGAACTCCTCCTCATCGTTGCCACGCTCGTTTTCCACGAACGCACGCACGCGCTCCGTGATCTCGGAGTCTGCCACACTTCCCAGCGGCGTGCCGGGAGGGAGCGGCTTCTCGAGCAGCGCATCGGCCTGCGGATTCGCGATCGTCACGTCGAGCGTCGGGGCCACCGCGATAACACCGCTTGCAACGTTGCGCAGTACCGCCGCCGTCCGTCGCTGCGCCTCCTCGAGCGCGCTCCGACTCGCCGACAGATCGGTGGCCATCTGCCGAAACGCCGAGAAAACGGGACCGAACTCCAGGAGCGGGTGGTCCACGAGGCCAGGCTCTCGCTCGCCGGCGGCAACAGCGAACGCCGCTCGCCGAAGTGCGTCGATGGGGCGCGCGAGCGTTCGAGCCGTGCTGCCGCTCAACCAGAGCGCCGCGAGCGCGCCAGCTGCTGTCACGAACAGCACGAGAATCCCGAGATCGCGGCGTTGGCGGTCGAGCGCGAGCTCGTCGGTGCGCGCCGGCGTAGCAACCACCATGCGGGGCGCGCCCCCGCCGATCGTTGCCGCGCGATAGCCGACGAGCGTCGGAACGCCACCGACCTCCTGCCGTGCGCTGCTCGCCACTTCGTCACCGAGTGATACGGTCAACGCGATGTCCCTCGGCAGGAATCGCCCGAGCGGCGCGATCTGGTCGTACAGGGAATCGCTCGTCGCGCGAAGCTCGCCATCAGCGTAGAGGAAAAGCGGCGCGCCCAGGCGCTCCTCTTCGTCGTCGAGGCGGTCGAACCGTTGAGAGGCCGAGAACGCTCGCAGCGTCTCCCGTACGAGCAGGTCGCGCGACTGGCGATCGTCGCTCCGCAGGCGCTGATACGACCAGACGGCGAAGACGATTGCAGGCACCACGAAGAATCCGAATAGCGAGAACGTGAGCCTGGCACGGTAGCTGGCTGCCCATCGGCCAACCCGGGCACTCGCCCACCGTACGAGACCGCCGTCGGCCGCGGCATTCAGCGTCCAGAGGACCGTAATGAGCGCAACATCGAGCAGAACGATCAACACGCCGCGCTGGATCAACGCCGCTGGCGAACGCAGCTCGACCTCGATGTGCACCCGTGTCGGCGCACCGGACGCCAGGATGCTCCAATCACCGTGAAGCTCATCGCCGATCCGCTGCCAGCGCCCGGGGCGACTGGGACGATCGTCTGCCGCGTTAGGCGCGAGCGTCAGCGAGTAGGGCGGCTCGGCCGTCGCTGGCGGGGCGAGACCGATCAGCGCGCTGAACGGATCGTCACGAATCAGTCGCGTTCGCGGCGGAACGGTGACGGAAGTGAATCGGCCGAATCCGTGCGGCACCGCGAGAATGAGATGGGCGCCGGACGCGCCGTGACCGGCGCGTATTACCGCTATGCCCGTGCGTCGCGCGTCCGCCACCACCGATGACACTTCGGACGTGTCCTGCCGGAACTCCGACAACACCAGTGACGCGTCGGGCCGCAGTCCACCCGCTGCGCTCGCCGACCACGTCGTGAGCTCGGCCGAGTAGCCGGCGTCGTCCAGGTCGGACCGAACGTATCGGTCGAGAAGGTCGGCACGAGTGACCGGTGGAACGCCTTGCTCGAGCTCCCGCGCCATCCGGTTGAGAAAGTCTTGCGCGGTGGAATCGAGCGCGCTCAACCCAGCTACGTCACGCTCGGCGAGGTCGACACGCTTTTTCGCGACGGTTCCCCAGACGAGCGTCGCCGCTCCGCACCCGGCAACGACCGCCGCGGTCAACACGAAGCCTCGCGCACGGCGAGCCAGCGCGAGTGCCCCGATCGCGAAGATCCAGAGTACCGGATACCAGTCCGGCCAACGTCCGGGCTCCGCCCAGAGCACAGGCGCGATCACCGCGGCCACCGCCGCGAACGTCGGCGCCACCAACGGAGAGAGTCCGCGGCGCTGTCCGAGCAATGCCTGACCCGCGGACACGCCGGCCAGTAGAATCGCGACGCCCGCGAGGAACAGCCCCACTTCCCACGACAGCCACAGCGCCGACGTCACCCCCCACGGCGGCGGACTGATGCCGCGAGCAAGGTCGCGAAGCAGAAACGGGCCTAACGCGGCGATCGCGAGAACCGCGAAGAACGCCAGCCACCGGGACGGTAGCCTCGCCGGTGACCGCAGCACCGCCAACAGTCCGAGAAGCACGAGACCGCTCGTGAGCATCAGGGCGCCGACACTTGCGGTGAGCGGGCCGCCCAGCGGGGCGAGATAGACCACTGGATCGAACAACCGCGTGGCACTCGAGAACGTCGGGTTCAGCGGCACGAGGGTGAGCGCCGCAATCGCCGTCGCGACCGCGAGGAGCCGTTGCGCGGACGGCGACGGGCGCGCCCACGCCCCGATCAAGAGAAACGCAACCGCAACCGCGAGCAGGACAGCGCCTCGTCGCGACGCGCTCTCGACCGCGCGCAGCCGCGCCTCGGAGGGCGTAATCGACATCGGCCGTGCGCCGAACAGCGTATCCGTGCGCGAGGCGAACAGCGTGAACCCGTTCGGCGTCACATCGGATGGCTGATACTCGTAGCCCCGCACGCGAGCCTCCCGCGCGACGTCCGCGTCGAGCGGCTTCGCGAGGCGGTCGGCCGGCGGGTCGGCGTGAACGAGTGCCGTGGCCACCGCGCGTAGCTCGCCGCGCGTTGCCGTCGCGTACAGCGTCAGGTAGAACGGGGTGAACGTCGCCCCGAGCCGCGCTGTCAGCGTATCCGTGCTGGCGCGTGATGTCCCCGCCCATGCAACCGGACGGTCACCTCGATAGAGCACCACGCCGCGCTCGCCGGTGGTCCGTCCGACCGTGCGCGACAGCATGGCGAACGCCCCTTCCGGTTCGATTGGCGCCGCGAGCGCCGCACGCGCCACGCTGGCGAGATCGCTTGCCGTGGAGAGCAGCGCGTGCTCGAGTCGGTCTGCCGCTCCGAACTCGATGTCTGCGCGATAGGCGCCCCAGGCACGGTCGATTCGGGCGATCGAGCGCTGCGCGATGGCGGCGGCGGCAGCGAACGCAGTCATCGACGCGACAAACCCGAGAGCCCAACGCCTGCGCGCGCTGAACCGCAGGCCGGCGCCCAGCGTGACCGCGGTGGCGACGATGGACGCAAGCAGATAAGGTACGGACGGAGTCCGCAGCCATTGCGCCGCCGCTAAAACCGATACGGCACCGGTCGATAGCCACAGGGCGCTCCACCATACCGAACGCAATGTCGCCTCAGATCGCGTGGGAATGACCGCTCCCTCTCCGTTGCCCGCTGCGAGGCCGCGTCTCCTCAAGGAGATGATCCCGTCGGAGGTCGCCGCCGCTCAAACGGCGGACCCGCGGCTGATCGTTCCAGTCGGCACCTGTGAGCAGCATGGCCCTCACCTGCCGATGAGCTGCGACACGATCATCGTCGAACGCCTCGCCGACGACCTGTCCGCCGAGTTCTCCGTCATTCGGGCGCCAACGATCGAATACGGCGTCAACTCCACCACGGAACGCGTATTCCCGGGCAACGGCTCGGTCAGAAAAAAGACGTTGCACCGGATGCTCAATGACCTGCTCGACTCGTGGGAATCGTGCGGGTTCGAGGAGTTCATTCTGCTGACGGCACACGGGCACGATCCCCATCAGGAGGCGCTCGCGACGGTGATCACGAAACGGGCTCGCGTCCGGGTGGTCGACATGTTCGCCGTGAATCTCACTGATCTTCTCGAGGGCCAAAGCGAACCGATGCACGGCGACGAGGCGGACACATCGATCATGCTCTACATCGCGCCCCATCTGGTTCGTATGGAGCTCGCCGAGGATTATATGGTGTCTCGCGAGTCGCTGCGACGATACCGCCGCGGCTGGCTTCGAGTTCCCAAAGGCAGCTCGGGTTCGATCGGCCGTCCCTCCCTCGCGTCGGCGGCGAAGGGTCGGGCCATCTACGAGCGAATACGCGCTCGTGTCAGCGATCGGATATTCAGAGCCCCGCCGGCCGACGAGTAAGGGTCATCCCCTAAGACGTTGCCAGACTGAATGTTACTTGTTACGCCCGTCGGTCGCGAATCGTCACAGAACCAGCGCTGACGACGGGTGTATATTCTTCTCATGAAACCGCTCACGCTGGTATGGTTCGCGGCGGCCGCATTCGGCGGTCCGTTGTCGGGCCAAGTCGCTACGCTGGATGAAGGCAGCTTCACGATTGCCGTGAATGGCGAGCGAGTCGGCCGTGAGGACTTCCGAATCCGGAGCACCCCGGGGTCCGCTGGCCCCGAGGTTGTTGCCACGGCGAGTGTTTCCTACCCGAATCGGCGGGTGCTGCCGCAAATGCGTGCCGACTCGGCGGGCATCCCCTCTCGCTATGTCATCGAGGTGAAGGGCGGGCCAGCCGTCGACGAGCGCGTCGACGGGAGCGTTTTCCGCGGCCGAGTGAGTGCCCGGGTCAAGAACAGCCGCGGAGAATCGGCAAACGAGTTCGTCGTATCTCCGGGCGCCCTGCTCATCGACGACGACGTCTTTCACCAGTATTATTTCATTACGCGTCGCCAGAGTCCGGTGGGTGCTGTCTCCGTGATAGTGCCCCGCCGAAACACCCAGGTCACGATGCGCGTCGCCGATGCCGGCACGGAGAAGCTCGCGATTGGCGGTACAACGCTCGACGCGCGACACTACACTATCGCCGATCCGGGCGGAGCCGATCGCGAGGTGTGGGCCGACTCATCCGGCCACCTCCTCAAGGTCGCGATTCCGTCGAAAGGCGTCGTGGCACTGCGAGACGATCCTCCGCGCTGACGGGCGATTCGCTTCTAGCGACTCGGACGCCCCGCTTCGCGGGGCGTTTTTCGCGTTTGTAGCGCCTGAAACCGCACGTTTATGTCCCCCGTACGCTCAGCCAGCCTTCAGTCCAGGATCAGTCTCATGCGCCTTGTCGCTTGTGCGCTGCTTGCGCTCGCGCCCGTTTTTTCCGCAGCCGCCCAGTCGCGCGACTCGGGTGCCGTTGCGCCGGTTTTGTCCCTCGAGGACGCTATCAGCATCGCACGTCGAAATAACCCCGTGTTCCTACAGACGCGGTCGGCCCAGAAACGGGCTGGCGCGGCTCTCCGGTCCGCCTACGGCGTTCTGCTCCCGAACGTCTCCAGCAGCTTCTCCACCGGCTATCGTGAGGGGCGCCCGCAGTTCTTCGGTGGCCAGTCGTTCGGATCCACATCCGACGTGATGTCGACCGATGCGTCACTCAATATCGTTGCCACCTACAACGGGCAGAACCTGCTAGCCCCAAAGGCACAGCGCGCGACGCTCGACGCCGCCGAGAGCGACCTGTCGACCGCCGACGCGACGCTCCGCTTCACCGTGACGGGCCAATACTTGAACGTGCTCGCGGCGATGGCCCGCGCGCAATTGAACGACTCCCTACTGGCCAGCGCCAATGCACAGCTCGAGCTCTCCCGGGCACGAGCCGCCGTGGGCGCTGCCACCACGCTCGATGTCCGTCGTGCCGAGGTGCAGGTCGGTCAGGCGCAGGTTGCGGTGCTTCGGGAGCGGAACAACATCGAGACCGAGAAGCTGCGGCTGTTCATGCAGCTCGGTGTCGAGCAACCAGGCAATGTTCAGCTGATTACCAGACTCCCCGTCGATGAGCCAAAGCTGAATCTCGACGAGCTGCTGACGACTGCGCGCCGCCAGAACCCGGCGCTCTCAGCCGCCCGATCGCGCGAGTCCGCGGCCAACACCGGTGTCTCACAGGCCCGGTCAGCGTTCCTGCCAACGCTGCAATTCCAGACTGGACTCAGTGGATATACGAGTCAGGAAACCGATATCGAGTCGTCGATCAGTTCGCAGCGCAGCTCGGCCGCTCGCGGCCTCTCGAGCTGCCTCAGCACTGACTCGATCCGTACCGCCGTCGGACTGCCGAGCATCGCAGGTGCGTGCAGCTCGAGCTACACGTTCACGGATGCGAACGCGGCGGCCATGCGAAAGGACAACCAGCGCTACCCGTTCGGCTTCACGCGGGACCCCATCACGTTTTCCGCGTCGCTGTCGCTCCCGATCTTCAACGGGCTCCAGCGCGAACAGCGGATGCAGGAGGCCGAGGCCAACCGAAACGACGCTCGCTACAACGTTCGAGCGACGGAGCTGCGGCTCAGGGCGGACATCACGAGCGGGTATAACAACCTGTTCACGGCCTACCAGGCCGTGCAAATCCAGACGCGAAACTCCGAGGCAGCGCGCGAGGCGCTGGCGTTAGCCCAGGAGCGGTTCCGCGTTGGAGCGAACACGTTCGTCGACCTCGTGCAGTCCCGCGCGGATTACGAGCGCGCGGAGAGTGACCGTATCACGGCGATTTACGAATTCCACCGGGCATACGCCACGCTCGAGAGCGCGGTCGGCCGCCCCCTGCGTTAGGCATAGAGGACGAGATGAGCAAAAAGGTGAAGTGGTCGATTGGCGGCGCCTTGATCATTGGCATCGTGGCGTTCATGGCCGTCACCGCAGCCAAGCGCGGCAACAAGGGCACCGAAGTCCGCATCGAGGCCGTGCAGAAGCGCGATCTCGTCGCCTCTGTCACGGCGAGCGGCCAGGTGCAACCGCAGACGAAGGTCGATGTGGCCGCGGACATCAGCGGCCGCATCGTTCGCCTCGCGGTGAAGGAAGGGCAGATGGTCCAGAAGGGACAGTTCCTGCTGGAGATCGACCCCTCGCAGTACATCGCCGCGGTTCAGCGCGCAGAGGCGGCGCTGAGCTCGTCGAAAGCACAGGAGGCGCAGGCGAAGGCCAACCTCATCCAGGCACAGCGCAACTATCAGCGTTCTGCGGACATCAAGAAGTCCAACGCGCAGCTCGTATCCGACGAGCAGCTCGAGCAGCTCAAGACGGCCGCGGAAGTTCAGGAGGCATTGCAGGAAGCGGCGGTGCACCAGGTCGAGCAGTCCGAAGCGCAGCTGCGTGACGCGAAGAGCAGCCTCGCCAAGACGACCATTCTGGCGCCGATGACCGGACGCGTGACTCGGCTCGCCGTCGAGCAGGGCGAGACGGCCGTACCGGGCACGTTCAACAAGGACGCTGCTACGCTCCTCACGATCGCGGACATGAGTGTGCTCGAGACCAAGGTGAAGGTGGACGAGACCGATGTGGCGCGCATCGAGCTCGGCGACTCGGCGATCGTGCAGATCGACGCATTTCCGGACACGACGTTCCTCGGCCGCGTGACGAAGATCTCCAACAGTTCGGTGAAGGCCGCGGCAACGTCCCAGGGTTCGGCCGACCAGGCCGTTGACTACGAGGTCACGATTCAGTTGGTAAACCCACCGAAGGACACGCGACCGGACTTCTCGGCGACGGCGAAAGTCGTTACCGACGCGCGCGCGCAGGCCCTGTCGATTCCGATCATCGCGCTCACCGTTCGCGAGAACGAGAAGCTCGAGAACAACGATACCTCGGCGATCGCACTCGGGCGGACGACGAACACCAAGCAGGTGGGCAAGAAGGACGTCGAAGGGGTATTCGTGGTCGGGACGGACAACAAAGTGACCTTCCGCCCCGTAAAGGTTGGCATCGCCGGCGAGAAGTACTTCGAGGTGCTCACGGGGCTGAAAGAGCGTGAGCGCATTGTCGGCGGGACCTACCAGGCGATCCGCGAGCTGAAGGACGGCGCGCTGGTCCGCGAACCCAAGAAAGACGACAAGAAGCCACAGGTATCCAAATCGTGATCCCAAACCCCACCGGCGAGCGCGTCGATGACGCGCTCGCGACGACTGGCGAACATTCCCTCAGCACCACCGCCGAGCGCAAAGCTGTCGTCGATGCGCCGGGTGCGGCGCCGACGAAGGATTGGGTGATCGTCACGCGCGGTCTCAAGCGCGAATACGACATGGGTGGCGAAGTCGTTCGCGCGCTGCGCGGCGTCGACATCGCCATTCGCCGGAACGAGTACGTCGCGATCATGGGGCCCTCTGGCTCCGGCAAGTCGACGCTCATGAACCTGATCGGCTGCCTCGATACGCCGAACGAAGGCGAGTACTGGCTGAACGGCCTCCTCGTCTCGCAGATGAGCGACGACGCGCTGGCCCGCGTTCGGAATAAGGAGATCGGCTTCGTCTTTCAGACGTTCAACCTGCTCCCGCGCGCGACGGCGCTGCATAACGTGGAGCTGCCGCTTGTATATGCGGGCGTCTCGTCCGACGAGCGGAAGCGTCGGGCGAAGGAAGCGCTCGATCGTGTGCAGCTCTCCGATCGCATGGATCACCGGCCTAACGAGCTCTCCGGCGGTCAGCGCCAGCGCGTCGCGATCGCCCGGGCGCTCGTGAACAACCCGTCCATCCTGCTCGCCGACGAGCCGACTGGTAACCTCGACTCGCAGACGTCCGAGGAGATCATGAAGGTCTTCGAGGGCCTCGCGTCGCAGGGTCAGACGGTGATCATGGTGACGCACGAGCCCGACATCGCGGCGCACGCGCGTCGCGTCGTCGTCTTACGCGACGGCATCATCGCCAGCGATGACCGCCGCGCTGCCTTCGCCGCGCGCATGGGGCTCTGAGTGCAGTTTTTCGAAGCCATTCGCCTCGCGCTGTCACAGATCAGGGTGCAGAAGCTCAAGAGCTTCTTCACCCTGCTTGGTGTCGTGATCGGGGTGATGTTCCTGATCGCGGTCGTATCGATCGTCGAAGGCATGAGCCGGTACGTCGAAGAGGACTTCGCGGCAAAGATCATCGGCAAGAACACCTTCTCGTTTCGTCGGCGGCCTGACGTCAACGTCGGCAACGTGAGCGATGAGACGTGGCGGGAGTATTCTCGTCGGCCGCGGATCTACGACGCGGACGTTGCGGTGGCACGCGGCGCTCTGCCGCCGGGAACTGTCTCCGCGGTCGAGAACATGACGTTCGCGTACGCGAACTCGCAGTACGGCCGGCCGCGTCAGGTGCAGGTCATCGCGACCGAGGCCGATTATTTCCGGATCAAGTCGTACAACCTCACGAACGGGCGTCTTTTCTCCCCGCAGGAGGCCCAGCTCGGAACGCCCGTGGTGATCATCGGGACCGAGGTGGCCAGCCACTTCTTCCGGGGACTGGACCCGATTGGCCGGGAGCTCCGCATCGGCGGCAACACCTATTCGGTCATCGGTCTGCTCGAGAAGCAGGGCAACGTGTTCGGCTTCTCGCTCGACCGCATGGTGATCGGCCCTTACAAGTCCCCGCTCTCGCGCGTCACCAATCCCCGAGGGGACATCGACGCGCTCGTGGTACAGGCGCCCACTCGCGAGCTGCTCGACGACGCGATGGAGAGCGTGCGCGAGGTCATGCGAGGGTTCCGGCGACTTCCGCCAGCGCGACCCGACAACTTCGCGCTCGAGACGTCCGACGCGGCGCTGTCGTTCTTCAATGAGCTGAAGGGCAAGCTGATCCTGTTCGGCACTGCTTTGCCGGCCATTGGGCTGGTAGTCGGCGCGATGGTGATCATGAACATCATGCTCGTGGCGGTCGCCGAGCGGACGCGCGAGATCGGGATCCGGAAGGCGTTAGGCGCGAAGCGCCGCGACATCCTGTCGCAATTCCTCGTCGAGTCGGCGACGCTCAGCGTGTGCGGGGCCGCCATTGGCATTGGCCTCGGGATCGCGCTCGCGAAGGTGGTGTCCGCCGTGTCACCCCTCCCGGCGAGCGTCGCGCCATGGTCGATCGCGCTCGCCCTGCTCGTCGGCGCGGGCGTTGGGATCGTCGCCGGGATGTACCCGGCGAGCCGAGCCGCGAGGCTCGACCCCATCGCGGCCCTTCGCCAGGAGTAGCGCGATGCGGTTTCTCGATCGACTGACGATCATCAAGGAAGGCATCGGCATCGCGCTCGACGCCATCCGGTCGAACAAGGTCCGGGCAAGCCTAACGATCATGGGCGTGGCCGTCGGCGTCTTCGTGGTGACCGCCATGGCGGCTGCCGTGCACGGCATTCGCGCCAGCTTCCAGAGCGATGTCGACGCGTTCGGCGCGACGTCCTTTCAGGTCCGCCGGCGCGGGATCGACCTCGGCGGCTGCGATGGCACGGACGACACGTGCCCCGAGCGCCGCAACCCGGCGCTGACCCTGGGCGAGGCGGCGGCCATTCGGCGACTCCCGAACGTGCAGGCCGTCACGGTGATCTGGGGCGACTCGAAGCCGTTCCGGTACCACGACCGGTATCTGCGCGACGTCGGGTACGATGCGCTCAGCTCGGAGTGGCTTGAGACCGATGCCGGTGACATTTCCCCGGGGCGCAACTTTTCCGCTCTCGAGGAGCAGGCCGCAGCGCGCGTGGTGATCATCAATGATTCGCTGCAGTCGCAGCTCTTCGCGGAGAGCGATCCAATCGGCAAGGAAATCCAGATCGACGCGGAGCCGTTCACCGTCATTGGCGTGTATCACGCCACGGCGGGGTTCCTCAAGACCATGGACGGCCGAGGGCCTGACAAGCCTCGCGCTATCGTTCCGTTCCTGACGGCCCGGCGTCACCTCGGGCTCTGGGAGCGGGGCGTGGTGATGATGGTGAAGCCGAGAGTCGAAGCACCGCAAGCCGAGGCCATGGACGATGTGACGGCACTCTTGCGTGGGATGCGCGGACTGCGGCCTGGTCAGCCTAACAACTTCGCGCTCGTGACGTCCGAACGGATGATGGAGACCTTCGACAAGATCTTCGGCGCGATCTTCATGGTCGGCCTGGCACTCTCGGCCGTCGGTCTGCTCGTTGGTGGCGTCGGCGTCGTCGCGATCATGATGATCTCCGTAACGGAACGCACGCGAGAGATCGGTGTGCGCAAGGCCCTGGGCGCCACGAAGGCAACAATTCTCTGGCAGTTTCTCGTGGAAGCGGCAACCCTGACATCGATAGGCGCGGTGATCGGCCTCGTTGGCGGCGCGGGCGTGGCGGCGCTGATGAAGCAGTTCTCGCCGATCCCGGCCGCGGTCCCAACACCTGCCATCCTCGCCGCGCTCGTCGGCAGTGCGGTGACCGGAATTGTATTCGGCATGATGCCCGCGGCGCGTGCGGCGCGACTCGACCCCGTGGAAGCACTGCGCTACGAGTAGCGGGTCGAGAAACTACATCAGGGCTGGGACGTAGGGTCCGGATCGGCGGCGCCGAGCGCGCCGTCTTCACCTGCCTGACAGATCCGGACCATGCACTTCTTCGAGGCTATTCGCCTCGCCCTGACTCAGATTCGCGCGCAGAAGCTCAAGAGCTTCTTCACGCTGCTCGGTGTCACCATCGGCGTCATGTTCCTCATCGCCGTCGTCTCCATCGTCGAAGGCATGAGCCGTTACATGGAGAACGATTTCGTTGGGCGACTGATGGGCATCAACACGTTCGAGCTGCGCCGTCTTCCGAACATCAACATCGGCAACGTCACCGACGACGAGTGGCGCGCTTGGCAGCGGCGACCGCGGATCAAGGTCTCCGATATCGAACCGATCACGTCGGCCCTGCCGGCCGGCACGCGATGGGCAACCGAGAGCAGTGACAACGTGCAGGCCGAGTCGCCATTCGCTCGTCCCCGCAAAGTGGTCGCGCAGACGGTGGGCGGGGACTACTTCGAGATCAAGAAAATGCGACCGTCGCTCGGCAGGCTGTTCTCCGCTCACGAGACCGCTGCCGGCTCTCCCGTGATCGTCGTCGGCGACGAAGTGGCGAAGTATTTCTTCCCTAACGTGAATCCGATCGGCCACGCGCTGAAGGTGGGCGGCATTCCATATGAAGTCATCGGCGTGGCGGAACGGCAGGGATCCATCTTCGGCATCTCACTGGACAAGTTCGTGATCGCGCCGCAGGGCTCCGCGCTGCAGCGACTCGTGAATCCGCACGGTGTGATCGATGGCTTGACCGTGCAATCACCGAACGCCGAAGCGCTTCTGTCCACCATGGAGCAGGTGCGTCAGGTGATGCGCGGGCGTCATCGGTTACGGCCGGCGCAGCCCGACAACTTCGACCTCTCCACGTCGCAGTCGGTGCTCAAGTTCTGGGAGGGCATCAAGTCGAAGATGGTCGTGGCCGGCGTGGCCTTGCCCGCCTTCGGGCTCGTGGTTGGCGCGATCGTGATCATGAACATCATGCTCGTCGCCGTCGCCGAGCGGACGCGCGAGATCGGGATCCGGAAGTCACTCGGTGCGCGGCGCCGTGACATCCTCGCTCAATTTCTCGTCGAATCAGCCACGCTCAGCACCGTCGGCGCGCTCGCCGGCATCGCGTTAGGTATCGGCGCCGCCCAGGCCGTGGCCGCGCTCTCTCCCCTGCCCGCGACCGTCGCGCCGTGGTCGCTCGTGGCCGGCACACTCGTCGGCGCCGGCGTCGGCATCCTCGCGGGAGTGTACCCGGCAAGCCGCGCCGCCCGGCTGGATCCGATCATCGCCCTGCGACAGGAGTGAGGTCCTGATATGCCACGCTTCCAGGGGATCGCCTCCGTCTTCGAGGGCGTCGGCATCGCGTTCGACGCCATTCGCGCCAACAGGGTGCGCGCCGGCCTAACGATTCTCGGCGTCGCCGTCGGAGTGTTCGTGGTCGTCGCCATGTCGGCCGCCGTGCACGGCATCAACGCGAGCGTCGCGCGTGATCTGGAATCCGCCGGGCCCACGAGCTTCTACGTCTATCGCGTGCCGATCTCTCTGGGTGAGGCGTGCGACGGCACTGACGACACCTGCCCGTGGCGGCGCAATCCGCCACTGACCATCGATGAAGCCGCCGCGATCGGCCGGCTCGAATCGGTCGAAGCCGTGACGGCGCACATCGGCACGAACGCGTCGTTCAAGTATCACGATCGGCTCCTCCGCAGCGCGGGCCTGGATGGGTACACGCCCAATTGGACCGACGTCGACGGCGGCGACATCTATCCCGGCCGGAGCTTCACGTACGCCGAGCATCAGACAGCCGCGCACGTCGTGATCGTGAACGAGAAGATGGCGACGCAACTGTTCAACGACTCCGACCCGCTGGACAAAACGATCGATGTGAACGGCGTCCCCTTCACCGTGATCGGTGTCTACCACTACACGGCGAGCTTCCTCGGGAAACCCGGATCATCCACGAGCGGCGACGCCCCCATGGCCATCGTGCCGCTCGAAACTGCTCGGCGCGACCTCAGTGCGAGCCTTCACTGGCTGGACCTGACCGTGAAGCCGAGGTCGACGACATCGCAGACCGAAGCGCTCGATGACGTCACTGCCCTGCTGCGCGCGCGTCGTGGAATCCGTCCGGCGACGGCCAACAATTTCGCGGTCGTCACATCAGACCGGCTGCTCGAGGTCTACAACGGGTTCTTCGGCGTGTTCTTCCTCGTCATGGTGGCCCTGTCGGGTGTTGGCCTCATGGTGGGCGGTGTCGGCGTAGTCGCGATCATGATGATCAGCGTCACCGAGCGGACGCGCGAGATTGGCGTCCGAAAGGCGTTAGGCGCCACGCGACGCATCATCCTCTGGCAGTTCCTCGTCGAGGCCGCGACGCTGACCTCGATCGGGGCGATTGCCGGCCTCGTGGCCGGGGGCATTCTGGCCCAGCTGGTCGACCACTTCACGCCGATCCCGGCCTCGATTCCGCCCGGCGCAATCGTCGCGGCGCTGGCGGCGAGCGCGTTTACGGGGATTCTGTTCGGGATGATGCCCGCGGCTCGTGCTGCGCGGCTCGATCCCATCGAGGCGCTTCGGTACGAGTAGGGCCAGAGGCCC
>DATCGG010000554.1:0-16131 GCA_036509075.1 Gemmatimonadaceae bacterium | reverse complement strand
TCTCCCCGTCGCCGAGGAGGCCGCGGTGACCGCGCGCGCGTTAGGTAACGCAGTAGAGCGACTCACCGACGTGGGCGTCGCGGGACTTCACCGCGTGCTCGCTGGCGCTGAAGCACTGACAAAGGCGGCGGTCGTGATCGTCGTCGCGGGCATGGACGGCGCGTTGCCGTCGGTCGTCGGCGGGCTCGTCGCGACGCCTGTCATCGCGGTGCCGACGAGCATCGGCTACGGGGCGAGCTTCGGTGGCGTTGCGGCGTTGCTGGCGGCGCTAAACAGTTGCGCCGCAGGCGTAACGGTCGTCAACATCGACAACGGATTCGGTGCTGCCGTGGCAGCGTCCCGGATCACACACGCGTCGATCTCGTAGCTTCCCGCCAAAATCTCTTTTGTGGTGAAAACGCGGATCTGGGCCAACGTGACCGCGGTCGCCGCGTGGCTGCTCGCACTCGCCGGCATGGTCGAGTTGGCGTGGGGCATGTCGGTTCCTGGATGGGCGTCAGGCGTTGCGGCGGCTTCCTCCGTCGCGGCGGTGACGTACGCCTGGCTGTTGATCAGCCAGCGCCTGGACCCGCCATCCCGGGAGTTCATCAAGCCGTACATCGCCGCGGTGTTGGCGCCCGTGACCTGGTTTGCCGCGGCATCCGGTGGCCCCGGTTCGCCCGCGGTGGTGGCTCTGGCCCTCGGCGTTCGAGTCATCGCCGGCGCCGAGAACATCCGAACGGCGATCTCCGTTGCCGTGGGTGCACTGGTTGCGCTGACCGCGATCCACTACTCGGTTGGCGGGACGATCGCGTTCTCCGACATGCTCGGCGGAGGCGTCATATTCGCGGCGATCGCCCTGTTCCCGGCGTGGCAGGTCAAACGCGCGCAGGAGAACGCGAAAAAGCGGCGCCGCGCGACACGGTCCGACGGCGTTTTCGGGGGCGACCGCACCGACACACCTCGCGCGTTCGAGGCAATGCCCTCCGACCTGCGCCGCGGCATCGAAGTCACGCGCAAGGAGGCCGAGGAGCGCCGTCAGACCGAGGTGCTGAGCCGGTACCTGTGTGACGTTCGGGACGCGTTAGGCGCCGATGAGGTGGTGTTCTGGCGGTGGACCGGCGCCCGCGACACACTGGTCGCCGCGGCCTGTTCGGGCGACGGGGCCGAGACCGAGCCCACGAAGTTCAACCACGCGGAATGGTTGCCCCTCGTGAAGTGGTCCGCCGAAGAGCGCATCGTGCACTTCGACGAAGGCAAGCCAGGACCGCGCATCGTCATGGGGCCGGTGGCAGGGCTCAAGCGGGCGTTCGGAGCGCTGAGCATTTCGTCCGACGCGGGACTTAAGCCGTCACGAGACGAGCTCAAAGCGTGGGTACCGCGCTACACCGCGCAGGTCGCGGTATTGGCTGAGCTGCTGGAGACCCGAGAAGAGGTCGGCCGCCAGAATCGTCGCACCCAGGCCCTCCTGCGCGCGGCGCAGGAGTTCCAGTCGAACCGAACGATCGAGCTGCTCGGGCGGTCCATCTGCGAGACCGCGCTCGCGGTGACGGCGGCGGCGCGTGCTGCGCTCGTGCGCTGGCACCCCACGTCGAACGATGGCGAAGTGCAGAGCGTCTCGGAGGGCCATCGGATTGCCGAAGGCTGGCCGATCAGCGAGGACTCGCAGGTCGGTACGATGTGCAAGAACGGTCTCCCGCAGGTGTGGGAGGACGCCCGGATGATCGCGCGGCATACCCGGATCTACGGGGCGTGGGAAACGCCGCGCCCGATCGGGTCGATGGCGATCATTCCACTCAAGCGGGAAGCGGGTGTCATCGGCGCCATCGTGATCGAGGGCGACGAGCCCGGCGACGTCCTGATTGCCGAAGTCCGAAACGTCCGACTGCTCGCGGCGATTGCGGCGGTGTCGCTCGAGACGATGTGGGAGATCGAGGAGGTCACGCGCCGTGCGCGCACGGATCAGCTCACGGGCCTCGCGAACCGTCGCCATTTCGACGAGCAGATCGCGCGTGTGCTCGCGGAGACGGACCGGTTCGGCGGCTCTGCGTCGCTGGTCGTGGCCGACATCGACTTCTTCAAGGCGGTCAACGACACCCACGGCCACGACGGTGGCGACGCGGTGCTGCAGAGCGTCGCGCAGGCGTTCCAGGACGGCGTCCGGAACGTGGATACCTGCGCCCGGTACGGTGGCGAGGAGATCGCGGTGCTGCTGCCGCAGACGAACATGGACGGCGCGCGGGACTTCGCCGAGCGTCTCCGGAAAGCGATCGAGACGCGAGTGGTCCTGTATGCAGGCCGCCCGATCTCGGTGACCGCGTCGTTCGGAGTGGCATCCTACCCTGATAGCGTCGCAACCCACGACGCGCTGTTCCCGACGGCGGACCGAGCGCTGTACCAGGCCAAGGCCGAGGGCCGAAACCGGGTGCGGTGCGCGGTTCCAGGGTCAGTCCAGAAAACAGCTTAGCTATCTCACTTCGAGTTGATTCGAACCCGCGGCGCAGGTTGATCCGCGGAGCGGCGGCCATTAGTTTTCAGGCCTTACGGGGGCGACTGGCTTCGACGGGGTTAGTGAAGCTGTAGCCGCGTGCCCAGGTACTCGAGTCCCTGGTAAAACACTCGGGAAAATCACAACTGCCAACAACAACTTGGCCCTGGCTGCGTAACGCATAGCGTTACTGCACCTGCCCATGGGGAAGCTCGCCTGAGGCGGCTTCATGGGTATCGCAAATTCGGGATAGCCCCGCGGTGCGCTCTCCGGCGCGGGGCGAAAGAATAGAGAGCTTGTCCAGGAGTGGGTTGCCTGCCGGCCAGCGCCTGGAGACCTCAACTGGTGGGCTACGCACGTAGACGCTGTGGTCGATCTATTCTCGGACCGGGGTTCGATTCCCCGCGCCTCCATCAAACGAAACGAGCCCGCCGTTAGGCGGGCTCGTTTCGTTTGAGCTGTTAGCGATTAGACGTGAGTCGTTAGCAATACTCGGCAAACACCTGCGCTCGAATGATGACAGTCGCCAGACCCGAACTCGGGAGTTTCGTCGCCATGAGCTTACAAGGGCTGACGAATGAGCGACTTCAGAAAGCTTCTGGTCTGGCAAAAGGCGCACGCGCTCACGTTGATCGTGTATCGCGAAACAGCTCACTGGCCGCGTCACGAACAGTACGGGTTGGTGTCACAGACTCGCCGAGCGGCAGCCTCCATCCCATCGAACATTGCTGAAGGGTGTGGACGCGACAGTGATGCGGAACTCGCGCGATTCATCTCGATCGCCAAGGGATCCGCCGCCGAACTCTCGTACCTGCTGCTTCTCGCATCTGAGCTCGGCTACGTATCCGTGTCCAGTTATAAGACGATCGCGAAGGCATTGGTGGAGGTTCAGCGGATGCTTTGGTCGCTTGAGCGCCGACTCCGCGAATCGCTCCCCACGAGCCGCCCAAGGAGGACCCGATCCGCAGTTTCGGTACCGACTCACGACTAATCGCTAACGACTGGTTGCGCGCAGTTGTTCAGCCGGCCCGGGGTCAGCCAACGCTGCCTGCGCCGCCGCCAGACGGGCAATCGGAACCCGGAATGGAGAACACGACACGTAGTCCAGCCCCAGCTCATGGCAAAGCTTGACGGACCGTGGCTCGCCGCCGTGCTCGCCGCAGATGCCCACCTTGAGATTCGGACGCACGCGTCGACCGTCCTGCACCGCCATCCGCACCAGCTTCCCGACGCCAGCCGCGTCGAGCACGCGGAACGGGTCGTCCGGTAGAATCCCTTTCTCCACGTAGAATGGCAGGAAGCGGCCGGCGTCGTCGCGGCTCAGGCCTAACGTCGTCTGCGTGAGGTCATTCGTGCCGAACGAGAAGAACTGCGCGGTCGCGGCGATCTCGTCGGCGGTGAGGGCAGCGCGCGGCAGCTCGATCATCGTGCCCACGAGGTAGTCCACATGCTCGCCCATCACGCCCAGCACCTGGCGTGCGACGTCCTCGATGATGGCGTGCTGGTTATCGAACTCTTTCGCCGTTGCCACCAGTGGAACCATGATCTCCGGTTGCACGTCGATCCCGCGACGGGACGCGCGCACGGCGGCCTCGAAGATCGCGCGCGCCTGCATCTCGGTGATCTCCGGATAGGTGATCCCGAGCCGGCATCCCCGATGGCCCAGCATCGGGTTCGTCTCGCGAAGGGACTCCACGATGCGGTTGAGCTCATCGCGCGCCATGCCTAACGTACGCGCCAGAAGCTTCGACTCCTCCCCACCGTGCGGAAGGAACTCGTGCAGCGGGGGATCGAGGAGGCGAATGGTCACCGGGCAACCGGTCATCGCCTCGAAGATTCCTTCGAAGTCGGCGCGCTGCATCGGCAGAAGCTTCGCGAGCGCGCGCCGGCGTCCGGACTCGTCACGCGCGACGATCATCTCGCGCATCGCCGTGATGCGATCGCCCTCGAAGAACATGTGCTCGGTGCGGCACAGGCCTATCCCCTCCGCACCGAACTGCCGGGCCACCCGCGCGTCCTTCGGCGTGTCGGCGTTCGCCCGGACGCGTAGGCGACGTACTTCATCAGCCCAGCCGAGGACGGTCGAGAACGACTGGTACATGGGCGCGCGCGAAGCGGGGAGGCTTCCGTTCGTGACGCGCACGACCTCGCTCGGAATCGTCGGGAGGTCTCCGACGAACACCCTGCCGGTCGCGCCATCCAGCGTGAGCCAGTCGCCCTCCGACACCGTCGTACCGTCCACGCTGAACGTGTGCTTTTCGGGATCGATCGCGATGTCCTTGCACCCGACCACCGCGCACTTGCCCATTCCGCGAGCGACGACCGCGGCGTGACTCGTCATCCCACCGCGTGCCGTGAGCACGGCGCGTGCGGCGACGATGCCGTGAAAGTCCTCGGGCGTGGTCTCTTCGCGAACGAGGATGACGGCCTCGCCTTTCGCGTTGCGGCGTTCGGCGGCGTCGGAATCGAACACGGCCTTGCCGCTCGCCGCTCCAGGGCTCGCCGGCAGCCCCTGGCACAGTGGCTGAGCGCGCGCCTGCGGATCGATGATCGGGTGCAGGAGCTGATCGAGTTGATCAGCGACGACGCGGTTGACGGCTTCCTCACGCGAGATGAGCCCCTCATCGACCATCTCGCGCGCGATCCTCACCGCGGCCGCCGCGGTGCGCTTTCCCGTGCGCGTCTGGAGGAGAAACAGCTTGCCGCGCTCGACGGTGAACTCGAGATCCTGCATGTCGCGGAAATGCCGCTCGAGGCGCTCCTTCGTTTCCAGGAGCTCGTCATACGGACCGGGAAGTCGATTCGCCATATCCTCGATGTCGAACGGCGTCCGGATCCCCGCGACCACGTCCTCGCCTTGCGCGTTCACCAGAAACTCGCCGTAGAACTTCCGCTCGCCCGTCGACGGGTTGCGTGTGAACGCCACGCCGGTTCCCGAGTCGTCGCCGAGGTTGCCGAACACCATGGCGACGATGTTGACGGCCGTGCCTAACGTGTCGCGGATGCCGTTCACCTTCCGGTAGTCGACCGCCTTCTTGAGCGTCCACGACTTCCACACCGCCTCGATCGCGCCCCAGAGCTGGACGTCCGGCTCCATCGGGAACGTCTGGCCGGTGACATTGCGAACGACCGCCTTGTACTCCTCGACCAGGTTCCGCAGGGCGTTCTCTCCGAGCTCGGCATCCGTCTCCACGCCCTCCGTCATCCGCTTCGCGCGAAGCAGGTGCTCGAAGTTCTGGATGGGCACGTCGAGCACGACGTCGGCGTACATCTGGATGAAACGCCGATACGAATCGTACGCGAAGCGCGCGCTACCGCTCTGACGCGCGAGCGCGAGCACCGTACGATCGTTGAGGCCGAGGTTGAGGATCGTCTCCATCATCCCCGGCATCGACACCGGTGCACCGGAGCGGACCGAAACGAGAAGGGGATTCGTCGTGTCGCCAAACCCGCGGCCTGTTGCGTGCTCGAGCCGCGTGATCGCCTGGGCGACCTCGTCACGGAGCGACGGCGGGAAGGTGCCGCCGCGCAGGTAGTCGACACAGACCGAACACGCGATCGTGAACCCCGCTGGAACGGGTACGCCGAGGTTCGTCATCTCGGCGAGGTTCGCGCCCTTGCCGCCGAGCACGGCGCGCATCTCGCGCGTGCCTTCGGCCTTCCCATTCCCGAAGAAGTACACGAGCATGGGTTGTGGCGCCCCGTCGGGCGCTACCGTCGGTTCGCGCTCAGCACCCGCAGCCGAATCGGAGCTTGTCGGGGTCTGTGGGGGGCGGTGTTGGGTAGTCACCGGAGAAGCAGGCATGGCAGAATCCGCGAGGGCCGTCGGGTACGGACTCGAGCATCCCATCG
The DNA here is from genome assembly GCA_036509075.1 of Gemmatimonadaceae bacterium. Classification (GTDB taxonomy): domain Bacteria; phylum Gemmatimonadota; class Gemmatimonadetes; order Gemmatimonadales; family Gemmatimonadaceae; genus JAJKIV01. The sequence continues at coordinate 9,812 of DATCGG010000554.1, read as the reverse complement.
AGCGACAGATACCCGAGTGAATCGACGCCGATGTGCGCGGCGATCTGCTCGGTCGTCATGTTCGCCGCGATGAGCTCTTCGCGGTTCGGCGTGTCGATCCCATAGTAACACGGACCGGTAATTGGCGCCGACGAGACACGCATATGCACTTCTCGCGCCCCGGCAGCCCGCACCATCGCGACCAGTCCGCGCGTGGTTGTACCTCTCACGATGGAATCATCCACCATGACCACGCTTTTGCCGTCGAGCACCTCGCGCACGGCGTTGTACTTGACCTTGACCTTGGCATCGCGCCCGGCCTGTGTCGGCTGAATGAACGTCCGCCCGACGTAGTGGTTGCGGATGAGCGCGAGCTCGAGTGACAGCCCCGACTGCTCGGCGTAGCCTAACGCGGCGGAGTTCGACGAATCCGGCACGCTGAATACGAGCTCGGCACCGGGCGCCGGGCACTCCTGCGCGAGGCGCCGTCCAAGCGCACGCCGAGCGCGATCGACGGAGCCGCCGAACACGCGACTATCGGGACGTGAGAAGTAGACATACTCGAAGACGCACCGGCGGGACTCCTTGCGCTCGAACGGCTTGATCGACCGCAGCCCGCTGTTGTCGATCGCGATGATCTCACCCGCTTCGACCTCGCGCTCCACTGTCGCACCCACGATATCGAGCGCACACGTCTCGGACGCCGCGACATACGCGCCGTCCGCCGTTCTGCCGATCGCGAGCGGTCGCCAGCCGCGTGGATCGCGAGCAGCGAGCAGCGTGTTGCCGAGGAGGACGAGCAGCGAGTACGCACCTTCGACGCCTTGGAGCGCTTCCGCGAGCTTGCCCTCCGGCGCGTCTGCCGACGACTTCGCCAGGCGATGCACCAACACCTCGGAGTCCATCGTCGACGAGAAGATGGAGCCCTCGTCTTCGAGCTCGCGTCGCAGCTCGGTGGCGTTCGTGAGGTTGCCGTTGTGGGCGAGCGCGATATGCCCGCCACGGAACCGCGCGAGCACCGGCTGCGCGTTGTCGATCGTTGACGACCCGGCGGTACTGTACCGCGTATGGCCGATCGCCAATGCGCCATCGAGCGATCCGACCGTCGGCCCGTCGAATCCATCCGACACGAGCCCCATCTTGCGGGCGACGTGCGCGGTCCCGTCATCATCGATGGCGACGATGCCGGCGGATTCCTGTCCGCGATGCTGCAACGAGTAGAGACCCAGGTGCACGACCGCCGCTGCTCCCGGGACACCCTGAACGCCGAAAATGCCACACATGTGTCAGCTGCCCACGGTCGAAGGAGCGTCAGCGGCCAGTGCGTCGTCGGCAACGGCCACGCGCGTCATGATGGACGGAATCGCGTTGTGGTAGGCGTTCGCAAGCTGCTCCATTCGAGCGACGAGCTGCCCGCCTTCGTACTGGATCCGGAAAGGCCGATCGGCCGCCTCGACGACACCGATCCGGCGCGCCGGGACGCCGTGTGCCGCGGCGATTCGCTCGATATCAGCTGGCGAGTCCGTCGACACCACCACGCGGGCCTGCGCCTCGCCGAAGAGCAGGGCGCGCTTCGAGATTCCCGACCACAACGTGAGATCGACCGTCGCACTGAAGGGTTGCTCGCGGTTGGCCATGGCGCACTCCGCGAGCGCGACGGCGAGCCCGCCGTCGCTGCAGTCGTGCGCCGACGAGACCACGCCGGCCTGGATAGCCTCGAGCAGTCCGTCGATGAGACGCCGCTCGGCCTGGAGGTCGCAGCGCGGTGGTGCGCCTGCGGTGACGTCGTGAATCCGCGCGAGGTACTCCGACGCGCCGAGCTCGGAGGTCTGCTCGCCGAGCAGCAGGATCGTGTCGCCGGCCTGTTGGAACGTGGCAGGCGTGACGTGCTCGACGTCGTCCGCGAGGCCAACCATCCCGATCACCGGCGTCGGGAACACGGCGCCGCTCGGGCTCTCGTTGTACAGGGAGACGTTGCCGCCAGTCACTGGCGTGCCTAACGCCTCACAGGCATCGGCCATCCCGCCCACGGCCTCCCGGAACTGGAAGAAGACCTCCGGCCGTTTTGGATTGCCGAAGTTGAGACAGTTCGTGATGGCCTTGGGCCTTGCGCCCGTGCACGCGACGTTGCGCGCGGCTTCGGCCACGGCGATCCGCCCACCGACGCGCGGATCGAGGTAGACATAGCGCCCGTTGCAGTCGGTCTTCACGGCCAGCGCCTTCCTCGTGCCGCGCAACCGCAGCACCGCCGCGTCGCCGCCCGGCCCGAGCATGGTGTTCGTGCGCACCGACGTGTCGTACTGCCGATAGACCCAGGCCTTGCTCGCGATCGTCGGCGACGACAACAGCTCACGTAACGTCCACGCGGCGTCGCGTTCCTCCGGCCGTTCGGGAATTGCATCGACGTCGCGCGCCCTGAGCGCGGCAATCGTCTCGCTTTCGCGGGCGTCGGGGTGATACACCGGACAATCCGTCACGAGACGCGAGCCCGGGAACTCCGCGACGACACGATCGCCTTCGGTCACGCGATAGACCGGTTCGGCGATGACCTCACCAATGACTTCCGCCGACAGGTCCCACTTGGCGAGGATCTCCTTGACCTGCGGTTCGTGTCCGCGTTTCGCGACCACGAGCATTCGCTCCTGCGACTCGCTGAGGAGGATCTCGTAGGGCGTCATGCCCTCTTCGCGCACCGGCATCTTGGTGACGTCGATTGTGACGCCGACGTCGCCTCGCGCCGCCATCTCCGCCGACGACGAGGTGAGGCCCGCCGCACCCATGTCCTGGATCGCGACGATGTGGCCGCTCTTGATCAGCTCGAGGGACGCCTCCAGCAGCAGCTTTTCGGTGAACGGATCTCCGACCTGGACGCGTGGACGCTTCGCGTCGCTCTCGTGGGAGAGATCCTCGGACGCGAACGAGGCACCGTGGATGCCGTCTCGCCCCGTCCGAGCGCCGACTGCGATGATGGGATTCCCGACGCCTTCGGCCTTCGCGCGAATGAGATCGCGCTCGTGCATGACGCCGACGCACATCGCGTTGACCAGAGGATTCGTCTCGTACGCCGGGTCGAACACGACCTCGCCACCGATCGTCGGTACGCCCACCGAGTTACCGTAGTCGCCGATGCCCTTCACGACGCCGGCGAACAGGTAGCGCACGCGCGGGTGATCCAGCGACCCGAAACGGAGCGAGTTGAGCATCGCGATCGGGCGCGCACCCATCGTGAAGACATCGCGCAGAATGCCGCCGACGCCGGTCGCCGCGCCCTGATACGGTTCCACGGCGCTCGGGTGGTTGTGTGACTCGATCTTGAACGCGACGGCGAGTCCGTCGCCAACCGCGATGACGCCGGCGTTCTCTCCGGGACCCTGCAACACGTAGGGCGCTTTCGTGGGAAGCGTTCGCAACAGCGGGCGTGAGTGCTTGTAGGAGCAGTGCTCGCTCCAGAGCGCACTCACGACCCCGAGCTCGGTGAACGTCGGTGTGCGGCCGAGCATGTCGACCAGCCGCTGGTACTCGTCAGGCGTTAGGCCGTGCTCGGCGACGAGCGCGGGAGTGATGACGGGATCGCCGGGGCGGGGAAGTGCGGTCACGGGTGGCGCCCGAACATCGAGCTGAAAAACCGCGTGACGCCGCTATCGAGAGCGTGCTCGATGCGCTCGAAATCACCGGCATCCAGCCAGACACCTTTGCAATCAACGCATCGGTCCACCGTCGCGCCATGGTGCACGACTTCCATGAGCGTGCCGCCACACCGCGGGCATCTCATGAAGTGCGACGCGCGCTCCACCTTCATCTCTGCCGTGTGCCGCGCCGAACGTCGCTCCTTCATCAACTCCGCATCCACCTTCGCGAAGTACTCCTCTTCGTTGCGACTATGGCCTTCTTTCATAAGACGAGCCGAGTTGAGGATTCGGGCGTAAGTCGCTCAAACGCCGACCTGGGCGAGCAGCGACTCGAACAACGCAACGCCATCGGCGGAACCGACGATCGCTTCGGCAGCGCGCTCGGGATGCGGCATGAGACCGAGCACGTTGCCGCGTTCATTGACAATGCCGGCAATCCCCCGCATCGATCCGTTCGGATCGGCCAATGGGTCTGTCTCTCCCTTCGCGTTGACATACCGGAACACGACCTGGCCGTTCTGCTCGAGGCGATCGAGCGTCGCGTCATCGGCGGTGTAGCGGCCGTCTCCGTGCGCAATCGGCAGCCGGAGAATCTGCCCGGGCGCGTACTGATTCGAGAAGCGCGTCTCCGTCGTCTCCACGCGCACTCGGCAAAGCTCGCTCACGAACTGCAGGCTCGCGTTCCGCAGTAGAGCGCCGGGAAGTAACCCCGCCTCGCACGCGATCTGGAAGCCGTTGCAGATGCCGACGACGGGCGCGCCACGATCGGCGTGTGCAACCACCTCGCGCATGATGGGCGAGAAGCGCGCGATGGCGCCGGCGCGCAGGTAGTCACCATAGCTGAAGCCGCCCGGCAGGATCACGACGTCGACGCCGCGAAGGTCGTGGTCCTTGTGCCACAGCTTCACGCCTTCCTGACCGAGCACGTCGGTGATGGCGAGAAACGCGTCCTCGTCGGAGTTCGAGCCAGGGAACGTGATGACGCCGAATTTCATGCCTGCTCCACGTTGGCGATTTCGAAGTCCTCGGTCACCGGATTGGCGAGCAGCTTCGCGCACATGTCTCGAACGACGCGCTCGGCCGATTGCGGCTCAGGGGCGTCTGCATCGATGACGAGATGGCGACCGACACGAACATCACGCACGCCGTTGAACCCGAGCGAGTGCAGGGCGTCGGCCACCGCCTTACCCTGCGGGTCGAGCAGCCCGCGCCGGGGGACGATGTGAACGGCGACGCGATATCGACTCATGTTCCGCGATCCTCGTGCTTGGGATGAGTGGGAGGCGGATTGGGACGTTCGCCGCGGTGACGGCGACGCCGACGCCGCCGTCGGTTCGTCGGCTCCTGCACTTCCGCTGCCTCTCCGTTGAGCGAAGCCGTCGGCACCGCGGGCCGCACCGTCTCCGCTTCGTGTTCGGGGAGGTTGTCAGCGAGCGTCGGATCGACATCGGCTTCTTCCTCGAGGAATACCGACCGACCGACGGGGACGATATCGAGGAAGCCGAGAGCCGCCCACTTCACCGCACCGAACAGCACGTAGGCTACCAGTGCTGGAAAGATAAACTCGCGGGGAAGGAAGATGAGTCCGAGAATGCTGCCGACAATGATCGATGTCCCCAAGAGCTGGCGCGCCGAGCGGTAGCCGATCGTCGGCACGGCGGGATAGGGAACGTCGCTGATCATGAAGTACGCGAGACCGACCATGAGCCACCGGAGAATGGTGTGCCATGGCAGCTCGGCCAGCGTGCGGTTGTCGGTGAAGAAGATGACGGTGTCGTTGTAGAGCGACGTCTGGCTGAACCAGTAGTACGTCGCGAGCGTCATCCCCGCGGCGGGGCTCGGCAGCCCGTGAAAGTGGGTCTTGGGGCGGCCGGCCTGCTCGACGTTGAACCGCGCGAGGCGGATCACTGCGCACGACGCGAAGATGAAAACGTAGATCCAGTCGTTGCCGTCGGTCCTGAGCGCGGCGAAATACATGATGAGCGCCGGCGCGAGCCCGAACGAGATCGCGTCGACGAGGGAGTCGAGCTCCTCGCCGAACCGACTGCCGGTGCCGGTCGCCCGGGCAATTCGTCCATCGAGCGAGTCGGCTACGCCGCCAAGGACGATGAAGAAGGCCGCGGTGCCGAACCGGCCACGGGACGCCAGCACCACGGCGTAGATGCCGCAGAACAGGTTGAACAGCGTGAAGCCGTTAGGCAGCAGCACCACCGCCCGCCGGACTTCGGGACGGCGAAAGCGCGCGCGCTTCATTTCGCTGGCAGCTCCGCGATGACGGTTGTTCCTGCGACCGTGGTCTGCCCGACCTTGACGGTCACGTTGGACGCAGGGGGTACGAACACGTCGACCCTCGACCCGAACCGGATGATCCCCATCCGCTCGCCCTGCTCGACCCGTTCGCCTTCGCGGCTGTAGGTGTGAATGCGACGCGCGATCAGGCCGGCGATCTGGCGAATCAGGATGCGCTGGCCGCTCGCCTCGAGCCCCACCGAGGTTTGCTCGTTCTCGAGGCTCGACTCCTCCGCGGCGGCGTTGAGAAACTTGCCCGGGCTCCGGTGGACGTATTTCACGGTGCCCGACGCCGGGTACCGATTCACGTGCACGTTGAAAACGTTCATGAAGATCGACACACGCTTCGCCCGACCGTGAACGAACGTCGGCTCATCGACCTCCGTGACCATGACGACCTTGCCATCTGCCGGCGCGATGATCAACTGGTCGCCGCGAGCGCCGGTGCGCTCGGGATCGCGGAAGAAATAGGCGACCCACAGCGCCACGAGCGTGAGAACGAACGCGAACAGCCACAGCGGCCACGAGCGTCTCGTTAGGGCCGCCGCATACGCCGCGGCAGCGATCAGCGCGGCGACGATAATGAACGCGAGACCTTCCCGGGCGAAGTTCATGAGAGGTCAGTCACGTTCAGGTCGGTGCCCGTGATGCGCCGGAACGCGTCGAGGTAACGCGTGCTCGTGGCATTCACGACTGCGTCGGGCAGTGGTGGCGGTGGATAGTTGCCGGACCATCGCCCGGCGACGCGCTCGCTGTCCAGATAGTCTCGCAGCGGCTGTTTGTCGAAGCTCGGCTGCGACCGACCCGGCGCGTACTCACTCGCTGGCCAGAATCGTGAGCTGTCCGGCGTGAGCACCTCGTCGACGATGATGATGCGGCCCTGCCGCACGCCGAACTCGAACTTCGTGTCAGCGATGATGATGCCGCGAGGCTCGGCGATCGTTAGGCCGCGGGCGTACACGATCCGGGTGAGTCGCTCGAGCTCTCGGGTCGCGGCCTCGCCGACGATGCCGGCCATGCGCGCGATCGTGATGTTCTCGTCATGCCCGGTCTCTGCCTTGGTCGCGGGGCTGAAAATTGGTGGCTCGAGCCGGTCGCTTTCGCGCAGCCCGGCTCGCAATGCCTCGCCGGCCAGAGTGCCGTGCGTGCGGTATTCCTTCCACGCCGATCCGGCGATATACCCGCGGATCACGCATTCGACGGGGAACACGTCGGCCCGCCACGCCAGCATCCCGCGACCGCGCAGCAGGTCGCGATGCGTCTCGAGTGACGGTACCTCCCGAATGATCTCGTCGGCATCCGCGGAGATCATGTGGTGCGGCACATCGGACTCCAGCTGCCGAAGCCACCACGCCGTGAGTTGAGTGAGCACCGCGCCTTTGAACGGAACCGTCTCCCGCATGACCACGTCGAAGGCGCTCACCCGATCGGTCGCTACCACCAGCAGGCGATCCGCGTCGACCTCATAGACATCGCGGACCTTCCCTCGCCGAAGTACACTGAGCGGCAGTGTGGTCGTCGCGACGCCGGTCATACGCGCACCTCCGCCATGTCCCGCACATCCACCGCAGGCGTGCCCGCGAGCAGGGGATCCACGATCTCGTCGAGGAACTCGTCCACCTGCTCGGCGGCGCGACCGATGAAGCGTCGTGGATCGAGTGCCTCCCGGAGATCGCCGATCGGAACTCCGTACTCGGGGTCGGCGGCCAGTCGTTCGAGCATGTCGTTCGACTTGCCGTCGTCCTTCATGGCGCGCGCAGCCGCGACGCTGTGGCGGCGGATCACCTCGTGTGCGGCCTGGCGATCGCCGCCCGACCGCACGGCACGCACGATCAGGTCCTCCGTCGCCATGAACGGCAGCTCGTCACGCACGCGTTGCTGGATGCGTGTCGGATGGACCTCCAGGCCGCTCGCGACGTTCACCACGAGAATCAGGATGGCGTCCGTGGCGAGGAACGCCTCGGGAATCACCAGGCGCCGGTTTGCGCTGTCATCGAGGGTCCGCTCGAAGTACTGCACCCCATGCGTCTGGTTGGCGTTAGGCTCGAGGGAGCCCACGAAGCGCGCGAGCGATGCGATGCGCTCGGACCGCATCGGATTGCGTTTGTACGCCATCGCCGACGAACCAATCTGCTCCGTCTCGAACGGCTCCTCGATTTCCCCGAACGCCTGCAGCATGCGGATGTCGCTGCTGAACTTCGCTGCCGACGCCGCGACACCCGAGACGACGCCAAGCACCTGGGCATCGAGCTTTCGCGTGTAGGTCTGGCCGGTCACACTCAGTGCGTGCGTGAAGTCCATCGCCGCCGTCACGCGACGATCGAGCTCGCGAACGCGCTCGTGGTCGCCATCGAATAGCTGAAGGAAGCTCGCCTGTGTGCCCGTCGTCCCTTTTACGCCGCGAAACGGCAGCGTGGCGCGCCGGTAGTCGAGATCCATCAGGTCGAGCACGAGATCCTGCATCCACAGGGTCGCGCGCTTTCCGACCGTCGTGAGCTGGGCTGGCTGCAGATGCGTGTAGCCGAGCGTGGGCTCGTCCCGCCATTGTCGCGCGAACGCGGCGAGCGCACGGAGTGCGGTGATCAGCCGTCCTCGCAGCAGGTCGAGCCCCCGCCGCATCAGGATCAGGTCCGCGTTGTCCGTGACGAAGGCGCTGGTCGCGCCGAGATGGATGAATGGCTTCGCCGCCGGCGCCACGTCACCGAACGCGTGCACGTGAGCCATCACATCGTGGCGGAACCGGCGCTCGTAGGTCGCAACGGCCTCGAAGTCGATGTCGTCCAGGTGGCGGCGCATCTGCGCGATCGCCTCCTCCGGAATCGGAACGCCGAGGGCCTGCTCCGATTCTGCCAGCGCGAGCCAGAGCTGGCGCCACAGCCCGTGCCGCGTTGCCGGCGACCACAGACGGAGCATCTCCGCCGATGCATACCGCTCGGCGAATGGGGAACTGTATTGCGTGAGCCGTTGGTCGGCGTGGTTCGTCACTGGATCACGATGTCGTTGTAGTAGATGCGGCCCTCCCGCTCCCAGACCACCCGCATCGCAGAGCGTCCCGCGTACGTGTCGAGCGCGGTCTTCACGTCATCGGCGGTATTGATCGTGATGCGGTTGATCTGCACGATCACATCGCCCTTCTGGATTCCAACCTCGTTGGAGATGCGATCGCTGACGTTGTAGACCACCGCGCCTTTCGACGTCCGTATTCCACGTTCGGCGCGAATGGCCGGGGTGAGCGTCACGAGCTCGAGCTCCTTGACCACGGCGACTTTCGGCGCGCTCACCTCGGGCAGGTCCGCCACCTCGACGTTCATGTTGAGCTCGCGACTGCCGCGCCGGATCACCAGGGGCAGTTGCTCGCCCACGCGCAGATCGAGGCGTTCCGCTTCCCAGTCGAATGGGTTCTTGAGCGTGCGCGTGCCGGCGCGCACGATCTGGTCTCCCGCCTCGATACCCGCTTTCGCCGCCGGCGACCCTGTCACCACGGCGGTCACCGTGACCCCGGCATTCAGCGCCGCGCGTGGATCTCTGCCGCTCGGCTGCTGCACCTTGATTCCGATCCACGGCTGCCGGAGTCGCCCGTGGGCCACGAGGTCTTCGGCAACGCGTTTGGCGCGGTTGATCGGGATCGCGAAGCCGAGTCCTACGGACCCGCCGCTCGGCGAATAGATCGATGCGTTGACACCGATCACCACGCCGTCCGCGTTCACCAGCGGCCCACCCGAGTTGCCCGGATTGATCGACGCGTCCGTCTGGATCATGTCGACGTACGCACCGCCGCCTTCCGCCTGGCCGATCAGATTCCGTCCCGTCGCGCTGATGACTCCGGCGGTTACGCTCGGTTCGGTGTTGCCAAGCAGGAATCCGTAGGGGTTGCCGATGGCGATCGCCCACTCGCCGATGATGACGTCGTCGGAG
>DATCGG010000553.1:0-20826 GCA_036509075.1 Gemmatimonadaceae bacterium | reverse complement strand
CTGTGTTTGCGTTCGGCCTCGTGGCGTTCGGGTTCCTCGGGATGGGTCCCGTGACGATCGCGGTCGACTCATACGGTCCGGTGACCGACAATGCGCAGTCGGTCTATGAGCTCTCGACCATCGAGGAGATCCCAGGCGTGCGCGATGAGATCAAGCGCGACTTCGGCTTCGACGTCGACTTCGAGAAGGCGAAGCACATGCTCGAGGAGAACGACGGAGCAGGCAACACGTTCAAGGCGACAGCGAAGCCGGTGCTCATCGGTACGGCGGTCGTAGGGGCGACGACCATGATCTTCTCGATCATTGTCGGGTTGACGCAGGGTCTCAAGCCGGAATACCTGCAGAACCTGTCGATCCTCCATCCGCCGTTTCTGCTCGGGCTCATCACCGGCGGCGCGATCATCTACTGGTTCACCGGCGCATCGACCCAGGCCGTGACCACGGGTGCCTATCGAGCGGTCGAGTTTATCAAGGCGAACATCAGGCTCGAGGACACGACGAAAGCGTCGGTGGCGGACTCGAAGAAGGTCGTCGGCATCTGCACGCAGTACGCGCAGAAGGGCATGTTCAACATCTTCCTGACGGTGTTCTTCGCGACGCTCGCGTTCGCGTTCGTCGAGCCGTACTTCTTCATCGGCTATCTCATCTCGATCGCGCTGTTCGGTCTCTACCAGGCCATCTTCATGGCGAACGCAGGCGGCGCCTGGGACAACGCGAAGAAGATCGTCGAGGTCGAGCTCAAGGAGAAAGGCTCGGAGCTCCACGCCGCGACGGTCGTTGGCGACACCGTGGGCGACCCGTTCAAGGACACGTCGTCGGTGGCACTCAACCCGATCATCAAGTTCACCACGCTGTTCGGACTGCTGGCCGTCGAGCTGGCAGTGTCGCTCAGCGCGTCCAAGGGTCCCACGTTAGGCCACATCCTCGCTGCGGTGTTCCTGTTTGCCGCCCTCGTGTTCGTGTACCGGTCCTTCTACGGGATGCGGATCGAGGCGGGAACCAAGGCCGCCGCCTAACCGACACCTGATCCCGGACGCATGGCGTCGTCATCCATCTTTGCGCGAAAGTCGGTTGCCGACGCCGAACGTGAGGTGTCGCATGCCGGGGGACTGAAACGGTCGCTCGGCAAGTGGCACCTCACGGCCTTGGGGGTCGGCGCGACTATCGGCGCCGGCATCTTCGCCACGACGGGAACGGCTATCGTCGGTGACCCGGCTCGGCCAGGGGCTGGTCCCGCAATCGTCTTTTCGTTTCTGCTCACCGCCGTCGCCTGCGGGTTCGCCGCGTTATGCTACGCGGAATTCGCCGCGATGGTGCCGATCGCCGGGTCGGCGTATACCTACGCGTACACGTCGATCGGCGAGTTCGTCGCCTGGATCATCGGTTGGGACCTGATCGTCGAGTATGCCGTTGGGAACATCGGCGTCGCCATCGGCTGGTCGGGGCACTTCAAGGAGCTGATGACCCACTTCGGGGTCAACATCCCCGCCTGGTTGGCGACGGACTACCGCTCGGCCCACGATGCATTCGTCGCGTTAGGTGCCGGGACGAGCGACGCGACCACGCAGTACCTGGCATCCGCGTGGACCAACGCCCCGCACGTTGGCAGCCTTCCGGTGATCTTCAACCTGCCGGCGTTTGCCGTCGTCGCGGTGATCACGGTCATTCTCGTCATCGGGATCAAGGAGTCCGCCAACTCCAACAACGCGATGGTGCTGCTCAAGATCGGCATCATCGTCTTCTTCCTCTGCATTGGCGTGTTCCTCATCCGCCCGGAGAACTACACCAACCCCGCAACCGGCGGGTTCGCGCCCAACGGCTTCAAGGGGGTGAGCGCGGCGGCCGCCATCATCTTCTTCAGCTACATTGGATTCGACGCTGTATCGACGGCGGCCGAAGAGGCCAAGGATCCCGCGCGCGACATGCCATTCGGGATCATCATGAGCCTCATCGTGTGTACGGTGCTCTACATTCTGCTGTCGGTGGTGATGACGGGCATCGCACCATGGCAGCAGCTCGGCACGCCGGAGCCGATGATCACGGCACTGCAGTACGCGCAGGGTCCGGCCGGTCTCCTCAGCTTCTCGCGTTTCATCATCGCGCTCGGCGCGGTGGCCGCGATGGGCAGCGTGCTGCTCGTCTTCCAGCTCGGCCAGCCGCGCATCTTCTTCTCGATGTCCCGCGACGGCCTGCTGCCCAAGGCGTTCGCGAGGGTGCACCCGAAATACCGCACGCCGTACGTCGGGACGATTATCACGGGGCTTTTCGTGGCGACGTTTGCGGCTTTTGCAAACATTGCCGAGGTGGTCGACCTGACGAACATCGGAACGCTGTTCGCGTTCGTACTCGTCTCGGCGGGCGTGATCTTCCTGCGTCGGACCGAGCCGGATCGACCGCGTCCGTTCCAGGTACCCGGCGTCCCGTTCACGCCGATCATCTCGATCGTCGCGTGTTTCTACCTCATGTATCAGCTGCCGGCGATCACATGGATCCGGTTCGGGATCTGGCTGGCCGTGGGGCTCGTGTTCTACTTCCTGTACGGGTACAAGCATTCGGTCTTGCGGACTGGCAAGCCACGCTGATGTCCTGTCATCCCGAGCCCAGCGACGGCTCAGGATGACAGCACGGCGTTGATTCTCTCGCTGACGATTCCATGGTCAACTCGATCCGTCGAATTTCGCTGACACAGTGGATCATCATCTCGATGATCGTCGGCGTGCTCCTCGGGTGGCTCGCGCCCGGCTTCGCCGTCGCGCTCAAGCCGCTGTCGACGATCTTCCTGAACATGATCAAGTCGCTGATCGCGCCGCTGCTCTTCGCCACGCTCGTGGTGGGGATTGCCGGCCACGGCGACGACATGAAGAAGGTCGGCAAGCTCGCGTTCCGCTCGATCGTCTACTTCGAGGTCGTGACCACGCTTGCGCTGGCCGTCGGTCTCATTGCCGTGAATCTCGTCAAGCCGGGCGAGGGCGTCGGTCTCGACACGACCGCCCAGGTGTCCGCGACGGTGACCGATCTGTCGCAGCGCCACGTCACCTTCTCGGCCGTGCTCGAGCACATTGTGCCGTCGAGCTTCGTCGACGCGGCCGCCAGGAACGAGGTGCTCCAGGTCGTTTTCTGGTCCATCATCTTCGCCGTCGCCGTGGCGCGCACGCCGGCGGGTCCGAAGAAAACGATGCTCGGCGTCATCGAGAGCCTGAGCGAAGTGATGTTCAAGTTCGTTGGCATCGTGATGGCGTTCGCGCCCTTCGGTATCGGTGCCGCGATTGCCGTGACCGTGGGGCAGAGTGGCATCGGCGTCCTCCGGAACCTCGGCATCCTCGTCCTTACGCTGTACGGCGCGCTCCTCGTATTCGTCCTCGTCGTGCTCGTGCCGGTAGCGGTGATCTTCAGGATTCCGATTGGCGCGTTCTGGAAGACCGTTCGCGAGCCGTGGCTGATCGCGTTCTCCACAGCGTCGTCCGAGGCCGCGCTCCCACTCGCGATGCAGAAGATGGAAGCGTTCGGCGTCCCGAGGCGCATCGTTGCGTTCGTGATGCCCACCGGCTACTCGTTCAATCTCGATGGGAGCACGCTCTATCTCGCGCTCGCGTCGGTGTTCGTGGCTCAGGCGGCGAACATCGACATGCCGCTCTCGCAGCAGATTCTGATGATGTTGACGCTGATGCTCACGAGCAAAGGTGTGGCAGCGGTGCCGCGAGCCTCGCTCGTGATTCTGTCAGGCGCACTCACACAGTTCGGACTTCCACTCTCAGGTGTGGCGCTCATCCTCGGCGTCGATGCGGTGATGGACATGGCGCGCACATCGATCAACCTCGTCGGAAACTGTCTCGCGACGGCGGTCATGGCGCGGTGGGAAGGTGAGCTCAGGGCCCCGGGCACGGTGGCACTCGAGCCCGCGTCGGGACCAGCGATCATGGAGAACGTGCAGTGAATCTGACGACGCTCATGCAGGCGTACGTGTTCGTGCTCGCGGGGTTCGTGGGCTTTCTCGTCATCGCGCGCGTGCCGCCCTTGCTGCACACACCGCTCATGTCGGCGACCAACGCGATTTCCGGCATCTCTCTCGTCGGATCGCTCGTCGCCGCAGGGGCCGGACGCAGTGTGGTCAGCACGGTGCTCGGCACCGTCGCGGTGACCGCGGCGACGATCAACGTCGTCGGCGGGTTCATCATCACGCGGAGGATGCTCGGGATGTTCAAGCGGAGCGATCGCCGTCCGAGCGGCGCACCCAAAGTCTGACCGCTGGCGATGCGAGAAGCCCTGGTCCAGGCGAGCTACCTCCTCGCCTCCGTCCTGTTCATTCTCAGTCTGAAGAGCCTGAGTCGAGCCGATACCGCCGCCCGCGGCGTCGACCTCGCCGTCGCGGGAATGGCGATCGCGATCGTCGGTACGTTGATGCAACAGACGATCATCGATTACCGCTGGATCGCGTTGGGGCTGGGCGTCGGAACGGTCGTGGGCATCCCCCTCGGCACGCGCGTGCCGATGACGGCGATGCCACAGCGGATCGCGATCGCACTCACCTTCGGGGCGTCGGCCGCGACTCTCGTCGGCATCGCCGAGTATCACGACCACCGAGAAACGTTGGCGTTAGGTCAGCGGATCGCCGTCGCGTTCGAGGTGATGCTCGGGTCACTGACCGTCGCGGGGAGCTTCGTGGCTGCCGGCAAGCTCCAGGAAGTGCTGCCTTCCAAGCCGTTGACGTACCGCGGACAGAACGCGGTGAACTTCGGCCTGCTTGCGGTGATTCTGGTGATTCTCGGCGCCGTCGTCGCTGGGAAGGGCGGCATGCCGATGTTCTACACGTTGGTGACGCTCGCATTCATCGCCGGCGCCTCGCTCGTGCTCCCGATCGGCGGCGCGGACATGCCGGTCGTCGTCGCGCTGCTCAACTCGTACTCGGGGCTCGCGTCAGCCGCGACGGGATTCGCCATCTCGAACAACGTGCTGCTCGTATCGGGCGCGCTCGACGGCGCGAGCGGATTTCTGCTCTCGATGCTGATGAGCAAGGCGATGAACCGCTCGTTCACGAACGTGCTGTTCGGCGCGTTCGGATCGCAGACGCAGGTCGTGGCGGTCGGCGCAGGATCGGACCTCGTTGCGACGCCGATATCGGCGGAAGACGCCGCGGTGCAGCTCGCGTACGCGAGCAACGTAGTCGTAGTTCCCGGTTACGGCATGGCGGTCGCGCAGGCACAGCATCAGGTACGCGAGCTCGCGGAGCTGATCGAGAAGCGGGGCGGAGAAGTACGCTACGCGATCCACCCCGTCGCCGGTCGCATGCCCGGCCACATGAACGTACTGCTGGCCGAAGCCAACATTCCATACGACAAGCTCTACGACATGGACGAGATCAATGGCGATCTGTCCAGAGCGGATGTCGCCCTGATCATTGGCGCGAACGACGTCGTGAACCCCGCGGCGAGAACCGACCCGACGTCGCCGATCTATGGGATGCCGATCCTGAACGTCGATGAGGCGAAGAGCGTGATCGTCCTCAAGCGCGGCATGAGCGTGGGCTTCGCCGGCATCGACAACATGCTCTTCTACCAGCCGCGAACGCGCATGCTGTTCGGCGACGCGAAGGCGTCACTGGTCAAGTTGGTGACGGAGATAAAGGCTCTCTAGGGTCCCTACGCGGACGCTACGCCGAGAAACCTCAGGGCTCCTCGCACGGCTCCGCGAACTGGAACAACTTCCTCCGCGCGCACCTGCGCTCCAGGCACAGCCGACTTGAGCCGATGCTCGAGTCGCTTTCTCAGCGCCGTACCGCGAGCGAGGAGACCACCCGCGAGCGCCACGGGAACGGCTGCGCGCTCGTCCACGAAAAGCTGACGCGCGAGCGTGCGCAGGTGAAGCATGAGCTCCTCCACCGCCAGCGTGAGCAGCGCGTTCGCGCGGAGGTCGCCCGACTCGGCCACGCTCATCACGACCGGAGCCAGCGTCGCCAGCTTGCTGGGCGTCGCCGCCGCGGCCCAGGCGACGAGCTCGGACACCTCGTTCACCTCCGCGGCCGTCAAGACAGCGCCCGTTAGGCTCGTCTCGGGCTCGCGGCCGTCGAATGCCGCGGTCACCACGCTCAGTGCCTTCCGCCCGATCCACGCGCCGCTGCCCTCATCACCGAAGTACGGCCCCCATCCGCCGCAGCGGGCGAACGTGCCGGTCGGACCGCGGCCGAACGCAACCGATCCGGTTCCCGCGATCAGGAGGACGCCAGGCCCCTCGCCGAACGCGTCGTCGAGCGCCACCGTCGCATCGGCGTGTACGACGACTTCCTCGGCGACGTCGCGGCTGGCAAGCGCCTGCCAGAGCGCTTGCCGCTCCGGGTCCCTGCCGACGCCGGCCACGCCGACGCACACGACCTTCGGGGTCACGTGATTCATGTCGCTCGACGCCAGCGCGTCTCGAACCAACGCCGCGATGATGTCCGCGGACCGTTCGGCCTCGCCCGGGCGTACGGCGCTCCCTTCGCCCTCGACTGAAACGATCTCTCGACCCTGCTCATCAGCGACGAGGACTCGCGTTCGCGAGCCGCCGCCGTCAACGCCAATGACGATTGCGCTCATGACTGCGCTCCACTTGGTTGTGCGATCGCGGCCGGAGCTGCGTGCGTGAGCGAAGAAAGCATTCCAGTTGCCATCGTTATGCTGGTTCCAATCAAGACGTACCAGGGCCAGGCGATCGACGCGAATGGCGCGAGTGGATCGGCCAGTGCGGGAATCCACGCCCCAAGTTGCTTCGCGAATACCACGAAGCTCATCGCGGCAATGCCGATACTCATGCCGATGATCGCGTCGCGCTGATTTGCGCGAGACCAGAACACGCCGAGGAAGAATCCCCCTAACAGACCGCCGTAGGTGAACGAGGCGATGCCGAGTGCGACGACGACCACGGGGGTGTTCGTTTCCTGCGGGAAGGCTAGCGCGCCTGCCGTCAGAACGACACCCCAGATGAGCGCGAAGAGCTTGCCCATCTTGAGCGTCTCCGGCGCATCGGCGGCGCGGCGCGTCAACGGCAGGTAGATGTCGTGCGTCGTGGCGGCAGCGAGCGAGTTGATCGCGCCTGAATGCGTGCTCATGGTCGCCGCGATCACGGCCGCGATGATCAGGCCGACGAGGCCGGGCGGCATCCGGTCAATGATGAACGTTGGAAAGATCTGATCGGTCGCGGGGAAGATCCGTCCCTGATAAAACGCCCAAAGCCCGAGGCCGATCATCAGGAAGAGCGCGAACTGAATGAAGACGACGATGCCGCTGCCGATAATCGCCTTCTGCCCATCGCGCAGGTTCCTGGCCGAGAGCAAGCGCTGGACGATGAGTTGGTCCGTGCCGTGCGAGGCCATGGCGAGGAACGCGCCGCCGATGAGGCCGGCCCAGATCGTGTGCGCGCGATCGAGCCCGACGTAAGTGTCGATGAGCGTCGTCTTCCCCGCGGACGTCGCCTGGCTCAAGATCGACGACCAGCCGCCGCTGACGGCGTGCCCGAGAATCACGAGCGCCGACAGTGCGCCTAACAAGTACACGCTGGCCTGCAGCAGCTCCGTCCACACCACGGCCTTCATGCCGCCCTTGTACGTGTACAGGACCGTCAGCGCACCGAGAATGAGGATCGCGGTGGGCATGACGAACGCCTTGTTCTGGACCGTGGGGCTGATGATGAGCGCGATCGGGATCGCGGTCGCGAACACCCGCACGGAGTCCGCGAGGCCTCGGGTCACCATGAACACGATCGACGTGAATCGCCGCGCCCCGATGCCGAACCGCTGTTCCAGCAAGGCGTAGGCAGTCACCATCTTGCCCTTGAAGTATCGGGGAAGCAGCACGCTGGCCACGACGATCCGGCCGAGGATGTATCCGGCCACGATCTGCAGGAACCCGAGGTTCCCCGTGCCCGGTGCGGAGCCGTAGGAGAGTCCCGGGGTGCTGATGAACGTCAGCGCGCTTGTCTCGGTCGCGACGATCGAGAGCATGAGGGCCCACCAGGGGATGGTGTGGCTCGCGACGAAGTAGTCGGCCGCATTGCGCTGCTTACGCCCGAAATACATCCCGAGGGTGGTGACGCCCGCGAGATAGGTGATCAGGACCAGCGCATCGAGCCAGGTGAAGTGTTGCGTCACGCGCGCGCCTCACCGAGCGCGCGAAGCACGACGGGAGGTTCAGTCCACCACATACGCTTCCATGGCGAAATACTCCGCGAGACCGAGACGGTCGAGCACCGCGGCCGTGTCCTTGTTGCGGGCCTCCACCCGCTGCCAGAACTCACGCTCATCCTGACCGGGGAAGGGAGCGGAATCCTTCTGCGACTGGTGCTTGAAGATCGCCTGGATCTTGAGACGCAGCTCTTCCTGGGACATCGGGACGAGGTACGTGGCGTCGGTCACGGGCCATTCCTGCCAGGCACCGCGGTAGAGCCACACCTCGGGAACCGGGAGCTGGGAACCGGGAACAGTGTCTCCGCGAGGAGCTCCGGTTCCCGATTCCCTGTTCCCGGTTGCCGCGGAGCGAAGCTCCGCCAACGCTTCGTCGATCGCCTCCTTACACATTCGGTGCGTCCCATGCGGATCCGACAGATCGCCGGCGACGAAGATCAGGTCCGGCTTGATCTGTTCGAGCAGGTCGCGAACGATTTTCACGTCGGCGGGCCCGATCGGGTCCTTCGCCACCTTGCCCGTCTGGTAGAACGGCAGGTTGAGGAATCGGGCATTGTCCCGCGTTAGGCCCATGACCTCGATGCCGCTCACCGCTTCCGCCTCGCGGATCACGCGCTTGATGTCCTGGATCTCGGGAATGTCGACGTCGCCCGCGCTTTTGTCCTCGAAGAAGTCGTACACCTTCTTCGCCAGCGGCACCACCGACCTCGCTTCGACCTTGCCCTCGGCCGCGATCCGCTCGAGGAAGTCCACATAGCGGCGCACGTCGTGATCGAACACGGCGATGTTCCCGCTCGTCATGTATGCAACGGTGATCTGGTTCTCGTTCTCGACCAGCTTGCGGAGGATCCCTCCCATCGAGATGACGTCATCATCAGGGTGCGGCGAGAAGCAGATGATGCGCTTCTCGCGGGGCAGCTTGCTCTTGCCGCGGATCTTGGCACCTAACGTGTTGAATACCTCGCCGTTCACGGCGCCCGGCGTGCCATAGCGGGCGACCAGCGACGACATCTTGTGCTCGGCGTAGTCCCACCGGGTGAGCTTGAGGATGCCTTTGCCGACTTTCTGCGAGAGCCACACGACGCCACGCACCGTCAACTCGGGCGTCCATTCCACCTCGTCGAGGAGCCACGGTGTCGCGATCCGCGTGAGCTCCGCGGCGGCCGCGCGGTCGACGTAGAACGTCGTGTTCGGGTGGTGCTGGAGGAACGTGGCTGCGACTTCGACGTCGATCTCCCCCTCGACCGCTCGCTGGACGATGGGCGCCTTGTGCTCACCCGTGGCCAGGATCGCGATCTCGCGCGCCTCGAGAATCGTCGCAATGCCCATCGTGAGGGCTTCGCGCGGCACGAAATCCTCTCCGAAGAAATCCGCCGCCGCATCCCGGCGCGTGACCGCGTCGAGCATGACGAGGCGCGTTCGACTCTCCGCACCGGACCCGGGCTCGTTGAAGCCGATGTGCCCCGTCTTGCCGATCCCCAGGATCTGGAAGTCGATGCCGCCGGCTCGCGCGATGGCGTCCTCGTACCGGCGACACTCATCGTCCACGTCCTCGCGCGCCACCTCGCCCTGCGGGATGTGCACGCTGCGCGGGTCGATGTCGATCTGTGAGAACAGATTCTCCCACATGAACCGGCGGTAGGAGTGAATGCTCTCGCCGCGCATGGGGAAATACTCGTCCAGATTGAACGTGATGACGCCGCGGAAGCTGAGCCCTTCCTCGCGGTGCATCCGTATCAGCTCTCGGTAGACGCCAATCGGCGTCGAACCGGTCGCGAGTCCGAGGACTGTCCGTTCCCCGGCCGCCTGCTTTTCCGTGATCAGGGTCGCGATGCGATTCGCGACGAGGCGGGCGATGTGTTGGTGATCGTCGACGACGATCGTTCGGATCTTTTCGAGCTGGGACGCCGCCGCGTGCGTCAAACGAGAAGGCCCGCGACTCGTAGACGGATCGCGGGCCTCGCTCGATACGCCGGCGTCCAAATGGGCAACCGGAGTCATTTGGGGGTCACCTCGTCAGGCGGTGAACGAGCTCCCGCAGCCGCACCCACCCGTCGCGTTTGGATTCTTGAACGTGAACCCGGATCCCTGCATGGAGGACACGTAGTCGATCGTCACTCCGCTCAGGTACTGAGCCGAGAACGGGTCGACGAACATGCGAAAACCCGTCGCGTCCACGACGAAGTCGTCGTCAGCGGCCTGGTCCTCGATCAACAATCCATACTTGAAGCCGCTGCAGCCGCCCGGCTGGACGCTCACGCGCAAGCCGCCCTTATCCACCGGAACGCCCTCGGCCTCCATGAACCGCAGCACCTCAGTGGCCGCCACCGGCGTTACCACGAGGGCCACAGTAGGCTCCTGCACGGTGCTCATTCCAAACCTCCTCACTGTTAGGCGCGGCTGGGAGGCGAATCGCTCCCGGTGCCACGTACGACGGAAATATAGTCCTTAAAAAAGCCCGCTACAAGAAGCTTACTGCTGGCGGGACAACTCGTTAGACCACCGTCCCGCGGCTCCGATCAATCCGCCGGCACCGCCGTTCTCGCATCCGGGACGGTGTCGCTCGCGAGTCGGTCACTTCTGAACGCTCGCGCGATCCAGGCAAACGCGAGGGCTGCGACCGCGAGTAATCCGAAGCCCATCCCCAACTGCCCGAAAACCAGTTTGCCGAGACCGAACAGAGTGGAATACACGGCCACGATGCCGGCGATCCAGTTCGTCCACGCCAGCGCGCCTCCGGGGATCGATTCGCGTCCGTAACCCAGCCGTTCGGAAACCCGCCGCCAGCCAGGTCCCCCGGGTCTCACTCGACGATAGAAAGAGTCCAGGACAGCGTCAGGTTCCGGCTTCGTGAGAAATGTCGCCAGCACCCACGTCACCGTCGTGACGGCCACGGTCCCGATCATGATCCACGCATCCGCGTTCGGATCGCCCGCCGCGAACCGCGGCGGCACCACGTTCATGAACACGAGCGATGCGAGGAAGGACACGATCATCGCGCTGATCTCGCTCCACGCGCTGATCCGCCACCAGTACCAGCGAAGAATCAGCACGAGGCCCGTGCCCGCACCCATCGCCAACAGGAACTTCCACGCCTTTTCGACGGACGAGAGCTGCGACGTCACGATGATCGATGCGAGGAAGAGCAGGATCGTGGCGGCGCGTCCCACGTTCACATAGTGCTTGTCAGGCGCGTCCTTCTTCACGAAGCGCTTGTAGAAGTCGTTCACGAGATAGGACGCGCCCCAGTTGAGATGCGTGCCGATCGTGGACATGTAGGCCGCAGCGAACCCCGCGAGCATGAAACCCCGCCATGGCGTCGGCAGCAGGTCCACGAACGCGTGCACGTAGCCCGATTCCTTGTCCTGCAGCGTCGGATACAGGATGACCGTGGCGAGACCCGTGATGATCCAGGGCCAGGGACGAAGCGCGTAGTGTGCGACCTGGAAGAAGAGGGTCGCCAGCACACCATCACGTTCCGTTTTCGCGGAAAAGATGCGCTGCGCAACGTATCCGCCGCCGCCGGGCTCCGCGCCGGGATAGTACGCGGCCCACCATTGCATTGACAGGAAAACGGCGAGGGCGAGCAACGGCATCCAGGCGTACGCTTCGAGCCCGTTAGGCGTCGCCCTCACGGGCAACACCGACAGCGCGGCAGTCTCACTGCCGAAGTGCTTCGAGACGCCCGCGATCAGGGAATCCATGCCGCCGACCTTGTTCACGGCGTAGATCGCGAGCACGATCACCGCCGACATCTTGATCACGAACTGGATCAGGTCGGTCCAGAGCACGGCCCAGAGGCCCGCGGCCACCGCGTACGCGACGGTGATGACGAAGCAGATCCCGACGGCGAGGTAGGGCGAGATGCCGAGGGAAATGGTGAGAATCTTGATCATCGCGCGCGTGACCCAGCCCATGATGATCAGGTTGACCGCGATCCCGAGATACAGCGCGCGGAATCCGCGGAGAAACGCCGCCGGCTTGCCGCTGTAGCGGATCTCGGCGAACTCCACGTCGGTCATGACTCGCGCCCGCCGCCAGAGCCGGGCAAAAAAGAACACGGTGAGCATCCCACTCATCACCATGTTCCACCACAGCCAGTTGCCGGCGACCCCCTTCGTGGCGACGAGTCCGGTGACGACGAGCGGCGTGTCGGCCGCGAACGTCGTCGCGACCATCGCCGCCCCGGCGAGCCACCACGGGACCTGGCGCCCCGACAGGAAGTATTCCTCGAGGCTCTCGCCGCCTCGTTTCGTGAAGATGAAGCCGATGAGTGTCGACAGCGCGAAATAGCCGACGACAATGGCCCAGTCGATCGCGGTGAGGTTCATCGCGGAGGGGAGGGAGACGGTGAAGGAGCAACAGCCCGATCGAGCACGCGAACGACAACGTCGGCGAGCGCGGTTCGAACCGCCCCGATGCGCAGGTTCTGGCGCGTCGGGTTGACGCGGTTCGTCAATAAGATGACGAATAGATCGCGCGAAGGATCCACCCAGATCGACGTGCCGGTGAACCCGGTGTGCCCGAAGGCCGGACGCGTGAACAGGTGCCCGGCCGAATTCGTCCCGTTAGGTGTTTCCCATCCAAGCGCGCGGTTGGACAACGTCGAATCCTGAACGGTCGTGAACCGGCGGATCGTCTTGCCGGACACGATACGGGCGCCGTCCAGCACCCCGACGTTGAGATACATCCGACAGAATCGGGCCACGTCATGCCCGGTGCTGAACAGGCCCGCATGCCCGGAGACGCCGCCTAACGCGTACGCGTTCTCGTCGTGGACCTCACCACGGATGTGTCGCTGGCGCCACGGGTCATACTCCGTCGGCGCTATGCGCGGGAGCAGGTCGCGGCCAGGCCGGTACGTGGTGGACGTCATCCGCAGCGGCCCGAAGACGTGTCTGGCGAGGTAGGCATCGAGCGGTTCACCCGAGACGCGTTCCACGATGATGCCGAGGATGATCGCACCCAGATCGCTGTACACCATCCGGATGCCAGGCAATGTGTCGAGCGCCGTGGCCACCGCCAGCGCGCGCGCCGCGGCGGGACTATCGGTCTCCTTGTATAGCGGGCGCCAAGCCGGGAGTCCCGACGAATGCGTCAGCAGGTGTCGGAGTGTCACTCGCTCCTTGTTAGGCCCCTGAAATTCCTTGACGTACCGCTGGACCGGAGCGTCGAGATCCACCTCGCCGGCCTCCGACAGCTGCATCATCGCCGTCGTCAACCCGACGACCTTCGTGAGCGACGCCATGTCCCAGAGCGTGCTGTCGTCGGGACGCGGCGACGGCGCCCAGTCGAGCGATCCCGCACCGTATTCGGCGAGTACCGAATCGCGGTTCCCGATCACGGCGATAGCTCCCGGGAAGGCACTGTCCGCTCTAGCCTGGTCGAGCACGGCTCGAACCGAGTCGCGTAAGATCGCGATCGACCCGGGAGATAGCTCGTGACGCTGAGTGCCCGCGATGACGTTGAGCGCCTGTCCTGGCGAAACGGTTACAGCTCCGGCGCACGCGGACGTCGCGACCGCGAAGCCCGCAACCCGCGCCAATCGCCACGTCCGTCGGGCGGCCGGCCGCGCACATTCCGAGTGCACAGGAGATGTCATGGGTACCGTAAAGGTGCGAAGCGCGCATACGTCTTGCAAATTCACGTTGGTTGAGCCCGACTGAAGAACCAACGTTCGGAGGCAATCATGCGAGCTTTGCTGGCAGGAGCATTGTTGATAGCGACAGTAGCGTGCGGGAGCCGGAAAGTGGATGTCTCGACGGCGCCCAAGGCAGCAGCGGCGGTGACGCTTCATTTCACCAACAATGACAACAGCGCCGTGAACGTGTACGTGGTCAACAATGGCACGGATCACTTTCTGAAACAGGTCCCGGCGAACAGCACGGAAGACCTGCCAGTGGTGAACATCGAGGCCGGTACGCAGGTGCGGCTCAAGGCGACGAGAACCGACAGCAGCAAGACCTACACGAGCGACCCAATGCCGCTCAGCGCGACGACGACCTGGCAGGTGCCCTGACGTCCCGCCACAGGGTTGTGACAGGTACCCGAAGTTCTTTAGTTTTACGGGGCTTGGACCACGCCAGGCCCCGTGTCGTTTTCGTGCTTGGGGCTGGTCGCAGGCGCTTGCACCGGGCCGCGAGCCCGGCGCTGCTTCTGACGGCCCACCCTTTATCCGCGCGGCATGAAGATCCTGTGGGAATGGATTCAACGGGGATACCTACGGATCATCGCCCCGATCGGCGATTTTCTTGTCCGCAAGCGGGTCAATCCAAACACCATCACGACCGTCGGAACGCTCTGCTCGATCACCGGCGGGGTCATCTATGCAACCGGGCACATCATGACCGCCGGGTGGGTCCTCGGACTCACCGCGCTCTTTGATGTACTGGACGGTACGGTCGCCCGCCGCACGGGACGCTCGACCATCTTCGGCGCCTTCTACGACTCGACGCTCGACCGCGTCGCTGACGGTGCCGTCCTCGGCGGTCTTGCGATCTTTTTCGCGAGAAATCACCTCCATCATCTGATCCCGACGTGGGCCGGCACTCCGATGGTCGGAGTGACGCTGCTCGGGATCATCGGAACGTTCCTCACGTCGTACACGCGCGCCCGGGCGGAATCGCTTGGGATCGATGCGAAGGTGGGGATAATGCAGCGTCCCGAGCGCGTTACGCTGCTCTCGGCGCCGCAGGCATTCTTCGGACTCGTGTTCAACGGCTGGGTCCTGATCGCGATCGTGCTGCTGCTCTCAGTCACCGCTTGGATCACCGCCATCCAGCGCATCGCTTTCGTTTATCACGCTACCAAAGACCTACCGCCGGAACAGCTCGAGTCGATGCGACCGATGGCGCGCTACACGCCCGATCAATCGCAGGTCTCGATCGCTGGCGACGGGCGCCCGCGCAAGACGTTTGGCGGTGCTGCGCCGCGCTGACATCACCCGGGTCGGACTTTGACCCCTTGATCCGCTGTGACCCCTCGGATCAGCGGTACCAATTTTTCAGGAGATTGCTTACGTGCAGGGAAACAGCTCGACCGGTTCGCGTTCGACCGTCCGTCCCGCGACGGGCCGCCTTGGGGTTCTGACTCCCGGCCTGGGAGCCGTCGCTACCACGTTCATAGCCGGCGTTGAAAGCATTCGCCGAGGCCTGTCCAAGCCCATCGGCTCGCTGACGCAAATGGCGACGATTCGCCTGGGGAAGCGCACCGACAAGCGTTCTCCGCTCATTCGCGAGTTCGTGCCACTCGCGAATCTCAAGGACATCGTGTTCGGCGCCTGGGATCCGATCCCCGATGATGCCTACACCGCCGCCAAGAAGGCAGGCGTTCTCGAGGACAAGCATCTCGAGCCCATCGCGGATTTCCTGCGCGGGATCAAACCGATGCCGGCGGTGTTCGAGAACCGCTACGTCACGCGGATCAACGGCACGAACGTCAAGCAGGGGAAGACGAAACGCGACCTCGCCGAGCAGCTCCGGCACGACATCCGCGAGTTCAAATCGAAGCATGGGCTGGATCGTGTCGTATGCGTGTGGTGTGCGTCGACGGAGACGTACATCAAACCCGGGCCGCAGCACGCGACGCTCGAGCAGTTCGAGAAGGCGATGGAGCGCAACGATGACGCGATTGCTCCATCGATGCTCTACGCGTGGGCGTGCATCATGGAGGGGGTGCCGTTCGCCAACGGTGCGCCGAATCTCGCGGTCGACACACCGGCCCTGATCGAGCTCGCGCTCGATCGCGGGGTTCCCATCTCCGGGAAGGATTTCAAGACCGGCCAGACATGGATGAAGACCGTGATCGCGCCGGGCCTCAAGGCGAGAATGCTCGGACTCGCCGGCTGGTATTCGACGAACATCCTCGGCAACCGCGATGGCGAGGTGCTCGACGATCCGGCGTCGTTCAAGACGAAGGAGGAGTCCAAGCTGTCGGTGCTGCACACGATCCTGCAGCCCGAGATCTATCCCGAGCTGTACGACAAGTTCTCGCACGTCGTTCGTATCAACTACTATCCGCCGCGTGGGGACAACAAGGAAGGCTGGGACAACATCGATATCGTGGGCTGGATGGGCTATCCGATGCAGATCAAGGTGAATTTCCTGTGTCGGGACTCGATTCTGGCGGCGCCCATCGTGCTCGATCTCGCGCTGTTCTCGGACTTCGCGCAGCGGGCCGGCATGAAGGGGATCCAGGAATGGCTATCGTTCTACTACAAGAGCCCGATGGCCGCATCCGGGCTACAGGCGGAGCACGATCTGTTCATTCAGCAGACGAAGCTCAAGAACACCCTGCGGCACCTCATGGGCGAGGAACAGATCACCCACCTCGGCCTCGAGTACTACGCGTCGTGAGGCCTCGCCTGGCGGGACTCGCGTGGGCGCTCGTCGCCACGTTAGGCGCCGTGTCGCTGCAGGCGTGTGGCAGCAGCGACGTCGCGAACGATCCCAACACGCAGCGGTTGTGGACCGACGACTTCTACATCCGGGTCACGCCGAACCCGGCGCCGCCTCGTGCGCTCGAGCAGATCGAGTACACGGTCGTCGTGCAGGACAAGAAGACGCGCCAGCCGATCGACATCGGCGAAGGACGCATCTTCGCGACGAACGAGGACCGCAAGAACACCGACAACGGGTTCGAGAAGGCGCCGGAGCCCGGCACGTACCGGACGAAGCTTTTCTTCGCGGTGGCGGGGCCGTGGGCCATGGGCGTGCAGTTCCGCCGCAATTCGGGCGAGAAGCTCCAGCGCACGAATGACTGGATGCAAGAGGTGATGCCAGCCACCGAACCGAGTCAGGACGCGTCGAAGGCGCGTTCGGGCCAGTAACCCAGACATGCGCCACTTTTTTCGTACGCATTTGACGCCCGCGGCGGTGATGGAGGCCGCGGATGTGTTTTTCCCGGAATTGCAGCTCGCGCCGTCGGCGTCGCAGGCCAGGTCGCGGACCTTCGGTGGCACGTTAGGCACGCTGACCCTGTCGGCGAGGCCAGAGGGTGGGCACTACACGTTCGTCGAGGTCCAGACGGATCAGATGGGCGAGAGCCGCCTCGACCGGAATGTGAAGCGGTTCTTCGTGACGCTGCATCGCCAGGCGGACCCGGCGCATCGGCTGGAGGCGTCGTACTAATGCCAACCGGTGGCAAAAGGAAAGCGGGAACCGGGAACCGGGAACCGGGCACAGGAGCGCGCAATGCGGGGGGCAACGGTAAGCGCACCGAGTCGCACGGTTCCCGGTTCCCGGTTCCCGGTTCCCAGTCGGCTTCTGATCGTGCGTCAGCAAAGCTGACGCGCGACCAGAAGCTCGACTTGTACTACTGGATGCGCCTCACGCGCTCTCTCGAGGAGCGCCTCGTGGCGCTGTACCGGCAGACGAAGGTCGTCGGCGGGCTGTTTCGCTCGTTAGGCCAGGAGGCCGATGCCGTCGGGAGCGCCTACGCACTCGAGCGCCGGGACATCCTGTCGCCGCTGATCCGAAACCTCGGGTCCATGCTGGTGAAAGGGGCAACGCCGCTCGAGATCCTCCGTCAGTACATGGCGAAAGGCGACTCACCCACGCGCGGGCGGGAGCTCAACATCCATTTCGGCGACACCGATCGCGGCTTCATCGGTCAGATCTCGCCGCTGGGTGACATGGTACCGGTCATGGCCGGCGTCACGATGACGTTCAAGATGCGACGGCAGGATCGCGTCGGCCTCGTGTACGTCGGCGACGGGGCAACCTCCACCGGCGCGTTTCACGAAGGGTTCAACTTCGCCGCGGTGCAGCGCTTGCCGCTGGTGGTCATCGTCGAGAACAACGGGTACGCCTATTCGACGCCGATCGCGAAACAGACGGCCGCGACACAGTTCGTGGACAAGGCCATTGGATATGGGGTCGAGGGACTGCAGGCGGATGGGAACGACGTCCTTGCCGTATACGACGTCACGAAAGCGGCGGTGGACCGCGCCCGGGCCGGCGGCGGCGTCACGCTCATCGAGCTCATGACCTATCGCCGCAAGGGGCACGCGGAGCACGACAATCAGTCTTACGTGCCTCCCGGCGAGATCGATCGGTGGGCAGCGGAAAACGATCCAATCGACCGCTATCTCGTCGTTATGCGCGAAGAGTTTGGCGCCACCGACGAGGAGATCGCAGCGATCGACGCTCGTGTGGCGAGGGAGGTCGATGCGGCGACCGACGAAGCGGAGAAGTCCCCGCCACCCGAGCCGCTCGATGCGTTGATCGGCGTTTACGCCGAGCCTCCGCGCGAACGCCCGCTCTGGTTCCGTGAGGGGACGGATCGGGCGGTCGACGTGAACGAGCGCGCGGAAGGCTGGGGCACGTGGCAGTCGGCTCGGACCGGGAGCGTCTGATGGCCGAGATCACGTACCTGGAGGCGCTTCGCGAAGCGCTCGCCGAGGAAATGGAACGCGACGAGAACGTCTTCTGCATGGGCGAAGACATCGGCGCGTATGGCGGAGCGTTCAAGGTCACCGAAGGGCTGCTCTCCCGGTTCGGCGAAGCGCGTGTGATCGACACGCCCATTTCGGAGGTTGGCATCGTCGGCGCCGCCGCAGGAGCCGGTCACATGGGCATGCGTCCGGTGGTCGAGATGCAGTTCATCGATTTCATCGCCAACGCGTACGACATCCTCACCAATTACGTCGCGACGGCGCGCTATCGCGCGTTCCTCCCGTGCCCGATGGTCGTCCGCGGCCCGAGCGGCGGATACGTGCGCGGCGGACCGTTCCACTCGCAGAACCCTGAAGCGGGCTTCATCCACACACCGGGGCTCAAGGTCGTCTACCCGGCGACGGCCGAGGATGCGAAGGGACTGATGAAATCGGCGATCCGCGATGATGACTGCGTGCTCTTCTTCGAGCACAAGTATCTCTACCGGCGCATCAAGGGGGAGATGCCGCAAGGCGATCACACCGTCCCGATCGGAAAGGCGCGCATCGCTCGGGAAGGTCGTGACGTGTCGATCATCACGTATGCGGCAACCGTGTGGAAGGCGCTGGAGGCGGCAGAGCAGCTTGAGGCGCAGGACGGCCTGTCGGTCGAGGTGCTGGACCTTCGTACCTTGGCGCCGCTCGACGACGAAGCGATTTTCGCCTCGGTGCGGAAGACGAACCGGGTACTGGTGCTGCACGAGGACACGCGGACGGGCGGGATCGCCGGCGAGATCACGTCGCGCATCAATGAGTCGTGCTTCGAGTGGCTCGATGCGCCGGTGCTTCGCGTGACGGCGCACGACATTCCGCTTCCATACGCGCCATCGCTGGAAGATTTCGTCCTGCCGCAGACGAGTGACATTGTGCGAGCGGTGCGCCGACTCGCCGCGTACTGAGTCCGTGTCCGCGATCGATGAGCGCGCCGTCAGGGGAGGGAGAGGGGGAGCAACCACAACGACCACAGCTGGTGCCGGAAACCGTCGAGGATCGGACGGCGCGCAACATCGGCGTCGGATGCTTTACGACGTTCGTCGGGTTCTGGAGCGGTGGGATGGTCGCGGTGCTGATTGGGAGAATCGTCGAGGGGCTCAGGCAGTCGCCGTCATGTGAGGGGCTGCCGATCTGTGACTGGACATCCTATGCATTGGTTGGCGGGGTGCTGGGCGCTGTCACGCTGCCGGTGCTGGTGCTGAGGCGCCTCAGGCGCCGCGACGTTAGGCAATGAACTCCATCATGAGGTTGATCCGTTGGCACGTGTCGATGTCGTAATGCCCCAGATGGGCGAATCGATTGCGGAAGGAACGATGTCTCGCTGGCTCAAGAAGGTCGGCGACGCAGTCAAGCGGGACGAGCCGATCTTCGAGATCTCGACGGACAAGGTCGACGCCGAGATCCCGTCGCCGACGGCCGGCGTGTTGGCTGAGGTGCTGGTGACCGAAGGGCAAACGGTTCCGGTCCAGACGGTGGTCGCGCGGATCGAAACCGAAGCGGGTGCAGCTGCGACGGTGTCAGCGCCGGCCCCGGCTCCTGCGGCATCGGCACCCGCCGCCGCGGCGCCGGCGACCGCCGCGAGCGGGGGCCCCCCCCCGAAAAGCCAATCTACGGCAAAAGCCGCGAGCGGCCCCCATCCAACGCCCGCGCTCACACCCGCTGCATTGCAGCCCACCGCGCGCCCGTCCGGCAACGGCGGGTCCGTCGAGGAACGACTCCGAACCAAGTCCTCTCCGCTCGTTCGGAAAATCGCCGCGGAGCACGGAATCGAGATCGCGGGTCTGCAAGGCAGCGGAATCGCCGGTCGCGTCACCAAGCGCGACATCATGCAGGTCATCGAGTCCGGCGCACCTGCAGCCGCTCCCCGCGTAGCGCCGCCGTCCATGCACGCCCCCGCCGGGGTCGAGCCGCATGGCCCACTGCCCGAGCCCTGGGCCGGCGACGTCGTCGAGCCGATGTCCCGGATCCGCGCGCTCACCGCGGAGCACATGTCGCTCTCGCGTCGCACGAACGCGCACGTCACGTCGTTCTTCGAGATCGACCTGACGCGCGTGGCGCGCATCCGCGCGAAGCTCCGCGCCGACTTCGAGAAGCAATCCGGCGAAAAGCTCACGTACCTGCCGTTCATTCTGACCGCGGTGACGGGCGCGCTCAAGGAGTTCCCGATCCTGAACGCCGCCGTCGCCGGCAGCAACATCATCTACCGCAAGCAGTACAACCTCGGGATCGCCGTTGCGCTGGACTGGGG